>CAIQQO010000252.1 GCA_903873965.1 uncultured bacterium | reverse complement strand
ATGCGTGATGGCTATGCGGACTGGTGGAACAACGGTTTCGCCCAGACGGGTGTTCGTCCGGTTTGGGATCAACATGAATACTCGCCAACACCACAGCATATCTATGACAACTGGGAAGGCGACTTGTTTATCAGTGGAAGGACAGTACACGCCTACGAGCAGGATTGGCATGAGACACGCGCCTCATTCCTGTTCAAGCTGTGCGGCTTTAACCTGAAGTCGGGTGGCGTACTGATGTCCAGTGAAACTGGCATCGACATGGGCGGCAAAGGTGGATTTCTGGGGTGCGGCGTTGACAGTGCAGGAGTCACCAGATGGCTCAAACGCAACGATGAAATATGGATGCGTAACGTAGCCGATGACTTCGGTAACGTGATGCCCATGCCAAAGGAATCCAAGTGCGTGTTTCAGGGTAGCGACACGAACAGTGGCAAGGGTGGATGGCTTTCGTACTTCGTCGGTGGTATGCAAAGTTCCTTCGTTCCGGTATGGGCTAAATAGCTTACTTTCTAAGGAAGTGAAGGGAAACTAAAGGTATGGACACGGCGACACAACAATCACTTATTGAAGCTGCAAAGCTCATTATCGCGGCAATCATCGGAAGTATTGTGTCGCCGTTAGTCCTATCGAAAGTCAACCGTAAGCGTGACGAATCCGCATCCCACAAGACCGACGCCGAAGCACTCATCATTGAAGCCGATGGCGCAAAGAAACTGGTGGAGCTGTCCACTGGAATGCTTGGGCCGCTCTACCAACAGCTCAATATGGTTTCAGACCGGCTGACCAAGGTGGAGTGCGAGAAAGAGGTATTGCGGGTTGCTTACGAGAAAGTATTAACCGAACTCACGGAAAGGCGCATGGCAGAACAAAAGCTAACCAATGAAATCATAGCTATCCGTGAGGAAAACAAGAACATCCGCGAGGAAAACGCCAGGTTGCGTTCACTCATTTCCGGCAGTAACCATGAATCAGGGAAAGCATCATGAAAGTAACTTGCATCAGTAACTATCGGTTCGAAGAAGCCTGGTACGTCGATGGTGTCCGCATTAGCGGTGACGGTATTACGTTTCAGGACGTGCTAAAGGCTTGCGGCGTCGAGTACCAGGCGATCAAGCAGCGTGACGAGGACTACGTGTTCCCCGCTGAGTTTGGCGTTGTGGTCGTCGAAGTGCCAGTCGAAAACATCCCCGTTCCATCAAGGAAGTCCAAAGCCATCAAGGCCAGTGAAACAGATATTGGCGTAGCCAATTCTGATGAGGTTATCCAATGACTACCGAAACTGTTCTTATGGTCGTTACACCCATCCTTATCTTCGTCGCATTGTCCGTAATTGTGACAATGTTTACCCAGGCGTTGAAGAAAGCGATGGATGTTGGTATCGACAAGCTTCGTCAATCACCTTCCTGGCCTGAAATCCTGTCAATGGCACAACAAGCAGTACGCTTTGCCGAACAGATGAAAATCACTGGGAAGGTGGTAGATGAAGCAGAAGTGGTAAAAGCTGCGGCAATCAAGGCACTACAGGGCTTTCTCACCACGCAAGGGTGGGGGAGTCTTGACCTTGTTGCACTTGACGCACTTATCGAGGGTGCTTACAACGAACTCAAGGCTGAGTTACAGTACAAAGTGCCAGAAGTGAAGTGGTCTGAGATCAAGGACTTCACTTATGCCGCCGACGATAGTGCTAAATTCTATGATCCCAAGGCCAGTAGCGCCACCATATCCACGACACTGAGTTAACAACATGGCAAACAAACCGATGAATCAATTCCCCAAGCTAGAGGCTGTTCCTCTAGGTGATGGGGGCTTTGCGATGGCACAGGCTATTGTGAATACCGATGGACTACAGCTTGGCTCGTTCATGGGGCCAAGGTTGAAGAAAGGCGGCACCGCTGGCGTGTCAAAGACCATGACACTGGCGAATACCGACTACGCGGCTGCGGCGGCAATGCCAGCGGGAACGAAGTACGTGGTGGTCTACTGTGCGGCTGCGGTGATTGTGGCAATGGGAGAAGTGACCACCACGACACTGGGCGTGTACATTGCGGCTGGACAACCGCGAACCTTTCCAGTCACCGTTACTGGCGTAACAGCGGACGATACACCGCACTCCCAATCAGCATCGGCTGGCGCGGTTATCTTTTACACTTACATGACCGACTAGCGCGGTTGCCACAAGCAGTGGCGAGCATCTCGAAGATCGTAGTATGAACCAACTCAGCGCGATTTTCTAGTTCGTCAGTCAAGTTACCATCATCCATCTTTGTCATTTTGCTTTTGCCTCAAACATTCGTGTGTAACGCCTCCTTTGCTCATTCCCCCATGTACGAATAGGGTCTTCGTGTATTTCATCTCCACCATCTACACCCACTATCATGCAAATTCCCGCATCGTGATATTTATTGCGAAGCTCACGGTATTTCTTTACGGCTTTCCGGTAATCCATAATAGGAGTACCACCCAATT
>CAIQQO010000251.1 GCA_903873965.1 uncultured bacterium | reverse complement strand
CCACGCGTTGATCGTATCTTGCTTCAACAGCAGAAAGATACCTTCTCCCCGGTTCTCAACGGCGGGCAGCCATGAGACATTCAGGCTTAGGCTGGCGCGTTCCACGGCCATTGAGAGTTCGCCTTCGATGTCTGGCCCTGCTGCCTCAAAGCGCGTAAATCCTGTCAGCGCAAGCACTTCGCGCAATCGGTGAATCAGCACGACGCGTTCTACCGGCTTCATCCAGGGGGCATCTGCCCAGTACGCATCCGGCAATCGTCGAGCGTAGAAATCCCCGTCCGGCGTTTCAGTGCCCAATTCGTCCTGAGCCTCGGCAAAGGCTTCAAACTCCACTTCTTTGACAGGCCGGTTGATTTCTTCGTCGCCGGCGCGATGCCGTTCGATGGCATCAAAAATCTGTTGATCGGTGAAAGGTTGGAGGCGTGCAGCCACATTGGGTTTTCGGCGCTCGCGTGCCAGATCGCTGATGTCGTCCACGAATGCAAGAAAGTTTTCCCATAAATCGCGAACCGTGTTGTCCACTGGTCCGCGCACATCGGGTATGGAAATGACGGACATCACCTGAGGGAAATAGGCGTTGCTGGCGCTTCGAATGAGTAACCGGCTGGTTTCACGGCATTCCGGTTCGCGCGAGCCTGGCCCTAGCCATGGACGTGTGCCGTTGCATGTCCCAAGTGTCTTGAGGTCTATTTTTGCGGCGAAGCTCATGGCGCGTTGAGCGCCGCATTCGCACGTCACCCATACCTCGTCCAGGTCGCCGCTGGTGCCGCGCTCTTCCATCCATAGGTCGCGCGTGCAATCGGTGTAAGTCCCATGGACGTAGTAACGCCAATCGATGTCTCCCACATGCCCCTTTCTGCAGGCGCGGACAAACCGCACGGGAACGACAGCGATCTTCTTTTTTGTCTCTGAATCGATGTACTTGCCATGATCTAGTGTGTTCATGTGAACCAGTCGCCGTTTGCGGTAACCGTGGCTGGTCGGCTCTGTCTTCTGAACGATGAACCAGCGAGGGAACTCCCATGCCGTGATATTGGGCGCTATGCCGTAATCCCGTTCGGGAGATGGCGGTGGGCGACGCAGGCTCAAGTCTGTGACATTGAACATCCGTGATAGCTTGGCAACCAGGCGTGGCTCTTCAATGATGGGAACGTTCTCTGGGTCGTATCGCCATTCATCCAGTCCTGCGATGATGACAGATTGGTCGGGTAGGTCCACCATCGCGCCAGGACCCGACGATGTCACGATTTGTCCCATTCTCAATTGTGGTTTGCTCATCAGTTCTCCCCCCAGTCGTCCAGCGTTTTGACCAGCAGGTCTACACTGGGTTCAACATCGCGCATCGACCGGTTGGCGCGAAAATGCCGCCTGATTTCCGGGATGTTCTTTAGCTCTGGATCAAGGAAACCATAGAGAAGCTGTTGACCACCGCCGATAGTTTCTTTTTGATATTGCAGATGCGTACCGGTTCTGCGGAATTCCTGTGCAATATTGAGCCAGTCGTCAAGCAGACTTGTGCAGCGGTGCCGCACCAGATCATAAAGCGCCTGCGATGCTTCCACACTGGGCGGCCACGCGTGGTTACGGGCGCGTTCGGCAATGAGTTCCGCGACTTGATCCAGTTCGGCACGCAGAGTCAATATCGATTCGGCTTTCTGCGCCGGTGTTAGTCCGGATTGGCTCTGGCGGCATAACCCTACCAGCACAGCCGGCAATGAACGATCCAGCGCCCGAGGGGCAAATGGCGTCACGCTGGTAGCCTCAACCGTTCTGTAAAAAGAAGCGTGATAGTTCTCAAACCGCTCATAATGCGATCGATCGCGTGGTTTATGCACATTCAACAGTGTGACCACAAGCCCTGGCTTTGCAGGATCGCGTCCAACACGACTGGTAGCCTGGATGTATTCCGCGCTCAATTTCGGTTGCCCCAGCACCACCATTAACCCCAGTCGCACAATGTCAAGCCCAACTGAAATCATGTTGGTCGCCAGTGCGGTGTCAACGTGCATGTCGTCCGAGAATGGCCGCGCCAGCCTCCCTTTAGCTTCTGCGACGTCATTGGTTGATACGCGCGAGGTGAGTTCGAGCACTTCATAACTGATGTTACGGTTGGTGAACAGGTTGTCTTCGGGTTCAAGGCGTTTGCGCCGTGAATACTGTTCCAGCCTTACGCGCACCTCGTCTTCCGTAATGCGTCGGCTGCCGCCCAGTTCGTTCAAGCTGTTAAAGTAACCCAGTAACGTCATGTAGGGATCAGCAGGATTTTCCTTGTTTCTCTTGCCCCCTTCACGCTGATACGCAACCTGCGCCGCGCTCATCAGTGCCAGCGCCGTTCGCAGCAAAACCACTTTCAGGCTGCGTCCCTGCGCCGCAACGCCAACATAGAGTCGCGCCGGGGTCTGCTCTGTTCGCTGCGTATGCGCAAAGAACGAGTCGCGT
The DNA here is from genome assembly GCA_903873965.1 of uncultured bacterium. Classification (GTDB taxonomy): domain Bacteria; phylum Chloroflexota; class Anaerolineae; order J036; family Brachytrichaceae; genus CAIXPS01. The sequence continues at coordinate 1,578 of CAIQQO010000251.1, read as the reverse complement.
CGGTCTGGCCCCTGCGGTGGAAAGACCATCACCTGGTGTCGCTCAAACAGCGCCTTGATCTGTGTATCGGCTCGCCGGACTGTGGCCGTGCTGGCAATGATCTTGGGGCGGATTTTCCGGCCATTCACCGTACGACTGGACAACGCATCGATAGCTGTCTCATACAGCCCGGCGATAGTGCCGAGTGGTCCTGAAATCAGGTGCAACTCGTCCTGGATGATCAAGTCGGGAGGGGGTAGTTGCCCGCCCGTAATCGCTGTTCCCATCCCCGGCTGGCAAGGGCCATAGAACCCATCCTTGTCGTGACGATCAACCAGACCAAACAGCGAGCCTGTCTCACCTGTCCAGGGCAGTGCTGCGAATTTATCTACGGTTGCGATGATGAACGCCGGTAACCGGCGATAGATCGACTCGTCAATGCCGACGATGGGCAGTGAGTTGTCGCCGGAATAGAGGCAGCGGAAGCTGGCGCAGGTGACGCGCAGCTCCAGCGGATGTCGGGGATCTGGAATAAGCGTAAAAGACTGGGGCGCAAACTTCTCTCCACACCACGGGCACTGATCCAACGGGATAGGCGCAGGATAGCGTTGCTTGTCCCTTCTGTAGTTCTGGAGTTTGACATAGGCGGTGTAGTCTTTCCCGGGACCGGTATACCCTTGTCCGCCCATGCGGTTCGGCGTAGCGGCCTGACCAACCCATAGACCGATCTCAAACGGCCATTCACCTAGTTTTGTTCTGAATTGTTTCCGTTCGATTTCCAGCGCACAAATGAGCGCAGCAGCGCGTCCAAGCTGATCCAGTGTCAGTAGTCGCAGCGTGTACCGCATCAGCACGCTCATGCCACAGCCCCGTTCTTTAGGATTACGCAACCTCCGCAATACCATTGTGAACGCTGCCAGACCCAGGTAGGCCTCTGTCTTGCCGCCGCCTGTCGGGAAAAACAGCAGATCGACCGTCTCACGGTCGCCGTGTGTCGGTTCCGTGATCCCTGTCATGGTCATGAGGATGAAGGCCAACTGGAAGGGATACCACGTGGGCGGGGCGAGTTGCTCTGGCGCTCCCGTGCGCCCGCGCTTGATCCATTCGCGCTGCCGTGCCGAACGCGCCATCGCCCGGTTGGCGATCCTAAAGGCGTCGAGTAGCTGTGGGTCGTTCAGTAACCTGATGCCAGTTTCGATGCGTGACGCTGTATGCTGCGCATATTGCAACATGTCATCGCGTGTCTGGATGCGTTGCCCGGTGAGTGTGCTGGTCGCAAGATGCTGGTCTGTAATCCACTGGCGGTAGTGCGAGACAAGTGGCGTGAGTTTTTCGGCGGCAGTTGCGCCGTCAGCCAGCTTCCCCAGTTCTTCCATGCTCAATTCCACCTTCGGGATTGTTGATGGAGCCACGCGTTCGACTTCGGCCTGTGGAATCCACGCCGTTTCAACAGCCAGACATCGACCTTCGCTATCGCGCTCGGCTTTTGCCGATATGGCGTGTCCGACTGCAAACTCGAAGGCATCCCGATATTGCACATCGGCCACCCGTTCATCCCATTCATCCGTGATCTGGCCATCCGTGTTTCCGCGCAAGTCT
>CAIQQO010000250.1 GCA_903873965.1 uncultured bacterium | reverse complement strand
TCACGCACCACGGCACGTTCATCATCGGCAAGGGTATCCCATGCCAACTGCACCTTCCACGACTCTTCACTGAAGATAAATTCCCAAAATTGGTCTATTTTCATGTTCGTTACGCGTTTGCGCCAATACTACGTGGGTGCGCGCTCAAAAAGGCAAGAAGGACACCATTGAGTTCATCAGGCTTTTCCTCATAAGGTACATGCCCGGCACCCTCAATCACGTGCAATTGCGCCGTGGGAAGAATAGCCAGCAGTTTTTCGCCGTCACTGGCTGGAAAAACAGCATCGGCGCTGCCCCAGATCAACAAAGTCGGTTGCGTGATGCGCGCAAGGTTCTCCGGAACTGAGATGTCCCCATCCTTCAAGGAACGCGCCTGCCACACCTGTGACATAGCCGTTCCACGCACAAAAACCGGTGCCTGGTAGCCTTTCTCGATCTCAATACTGAACCAATCGAGCGTTTTCGCAACGGCTTTCATGAACGGTCGTATTAAAAACGGCGCTGTGGCGTAAAAAGCGAATGCAAAGCCGATCACGGGCAAACGCAGCGCGAAGGCCATTGGAGGGCGTCCCACCGAAAACGCCTCCGGATCGATGCCTGTGAGTGTCAGGACACGCGCAGGCGCTTTGATCGCAACCAGCATAGCGAGTCGACCGCCATACGAATGACCCACTAGATGAGCGGCGCGCACACCCAGCCCATCCATGATGCCCAGGAAAATCTCGGCCTGGTATGCTGTGGTGTACACCGGGCCGTGCGGTCGCGCCGACGCGCCAGAGCCCAGTTCATCAAACGATATCACGCGGAATCCGGCGTTGACCAGCGCGATGCGTTGCAGTCGCCATGCAAACGACCACGCGCCAAAGCCATGCACCAGCACTACAGGAATGCCGTCGCGCGGTCCTTCATCCACATAATGCACTTCATGATGATCAATAGTCATGAAGTCGCCGCCCGCCCCAGCCTGCTGCGCAAAGTCACGCGGAGAGAACCGTTCGCGCCATCGCACCAGCACATACGGCAAGACGGTTACGACATCCAACGCGACAAAGAGGACCAGTAACGCCACCAAAAGCTGTGAAACGGCGCCGGAACTCATTCGCCCCCAACCGACTCTGTGTCAGCCGCCTCCCCGCCCTGACCCTGCATCCCTATGGCATAGCGCGCCAGCCAGTCGGACGCGAAAGACTCAAAGCAATCCTCAAAGATAGACTGCCTGATCTCGCTCATCAACTGAATCAGGAAATGGATGTTGTGCAGGCTCATGAGATAGAGGCCAAGAATCTCACCCACATGCAACAGGTGGCGCACATACGAGCGCGTAAACATGGTGCAGGTGTAGCACGCACAGCCGGCATCAATGGGGCGATCATCTTCCTCAAACGACTTATTGCGCATGTTAATTCGCCCGGTGTGGGTGAAGGCAGCGCCATGTCGCGCCAGTCGCGTGGGCAGGACGCAATCGAACATGTCCATGCCGCGCGCAACACCGTTAATAAGATCGGTGGGTTCGCCGACGCCCATCAGGTAGCGTGGCTTGTGCTCTGGCAGCGCGGCGTCCATCCAGTCAAGCGTGGCGAGCATAGCCGTTTTGGTCTCACCGACCGCCAGCCCGCCTATACCGTGACCCGGGAAGTCGAGAGCCGCGATCGTCCGTGCTGATTCCTCGCGCAATTCGCGAAATATGCCGCCCTGAACAATGCCAAACAGCGCCTGATCGGTGCGAACATGCGCCGCCTTGCACCGTTCAGCCCATGCATGTGTGCGCGCCATGCTGATCACGTTATATTCGCGATCATTCGGCGGAGGGCACTCATCGAAACACATGATGACATCGGCGCCGAGATTCTCTTGAATCTTGATCGACTTTTCCGGCGTCAACCTGTGCATGCTGCCGTCAAGGTGACTCTTGAAAGTAACGCCCAAGTCGTCAATCTTGCGCATCTCGCTAAGTGAAAACACCTGAAATCCGCCGCTATCCGTCAAAATCGGGTTGTCCCAGCGCATGAACTGATGCAATCCGCCGCGCCGCGCAATGAGTTCGTCGCCGGGGCGCAGATAGAGATGATAGGTGTTGCCCAGGATCATGCTCGCACCCAACTCGGTCAGGTCGCGCGGAGCGATGGCTTTGACCGTGGCCTGCGTGCCCACGGGCATAAACACCGGGGTGAGTACGTCGCCATGCGGCGTGTGAAAGACTGCGGCGCGGCTGCGGCGTTCTGTATGCTGAATGTCAAACGAAAACATAGTGTGGCGCCCCTATCCTAATTACCAAGCAAGTTCGTGGCCTGTGGCGCCAGAACCACCTGCCCTTCAGTCGCGCCGGAAACGATTTCGCTGAATGAGTCGTTGCGCAACCCGGTTTTAATTTCAACTTGGCGCGTCGTTTTTTCGTCCACCTTGAGTGTTAGAAAAGCCTTGCCGCTCGCCTTATCCTTGCGGATCGTCCAATTTGGCGCCAGCAGCACGCCTTCGCGTTTATCAAGGGTGATGGAAGCATTAGCCGTCATCCCCACGCGCAGCGCGGCATCGGTCTTATCCAGCACCACACGCACCACAAAACTGACCACGCCATTAACCGTCGTAGACGTAGACGCCACGCGTTCGACCGTACCACTCAAGACAATCCCCGGCAACGCATCCAAGGTGATCTGAACGCTCAGGCCTGGTCGCACCTTGTCCACATCGATCTCATCAGCCGTTATGTCAATATGCAATCGTGAGGTATCAACCAGAACGACGGCGGGGACAGCGCCAATGCCTGCATCTTCACCCTCATCGATATTGACGGTGGCCACGATGCCGTCAAGCGGGGCGATAATCACGGCCTGATCGAGTCGCCGTTGCGCCTGCTTAATCTGGATCGCGGCCTTGGCGCGCTCGGCATTCGCCTGATCAATGCTGAACTGCGGTATTGGTTTCTGCAACCGATCAAGTTGCGCTTTGGAAGCCGCAATAGCCTGCAATGCACCGCTAAGTTGTGCATTGTCCGCACCGCGCAACACCCGATCATACTGCGACTTCGCTGCTTCCAGGTTGTTGCGGGCCTGTTCCAACTGGGTCAACGTCGGGCTATTCGGGTAATCCTTCGCAGCGTACTTATAAGACAGATCGTTGCTTGCTTCGGCGGTGCGCAGCATCACTTCTGCATTGCGCACTGCCGTTTCCGCGGCGGAAATATCGGCGTTATCCGGTCCGACCAGCAGCTTGTTGTAATTGGCGTAGGCCGTATTCAACGACGCCAGCGCCGCGGTGATCTCCATCGTGCGTGGGCCATCCACCGTGCGGCTGTAACCAGCGTTGGCAACCACCAGGCCTACTTGCGCCTGCGCCAATGCGAATTCAAGATCGATGGTGTCCAGCGTGGCAATCACATCACCTTTCTTAACCTTGTCGCCTTTCGCAACGTTGACTTTGGCCACCTTGCCGGTGGTCTGGAACGCCAGGTTGACGACCGCCTCCGGCTGAATAGCGCCGGTAGCGCTGACCGTTGCCGAAAGACTCCCCTTCGCCAACGTGGTACTGCGCGCGGACTGTGCCACCTGCGCACTATTGGGCACAGTGCACGCTGACAGCATAATAGCCGCGATGATGGTATTGAGTAATAAAAATCTGGCCGTCGTGAGGCCACGTATCGAACGCATGTTGTCACCTCGAAAGTGAACTGACGCTGTGTCAGCCGCTGACTCTTCGTCAACCATAGACCGGGAGATCAGCGTATTGCATTGTATCGTTAAAACCACACCCGCTAACGAAAAGTAAGCCATTGCGCCTGATGGGTGTATCGTTACCACCATGATTCGACTGGATGATCTGCTCATCGCCACAGCCGGGACACTCATGGCCGGCAGCCAAGACCGCCCCGACATGGCCACCTTCAACGGGTACTGTTTTGATTCGCGCCGCGCCCGACCGGGCGAGTTGTTTGTGGCACTAAAAACTGACCGTGGCGATGGACATGACTTCGTTCACGAAGCGCTGGCGCGCGGTTGCACCGGCGCTCTCGTCGACGCAGGGCGCTGGTCCGTTGACTTCCTGTCAGCCACTATGCCAACCGTCATCGCCGTCACCGACACCTACAAGGCGTTACGCGACTATGC
>CAIQQO010000249.1 GCA_903873965.1 uncultured bacterium | reverse complement strand
CCCTCGGATGCGGAAGCAGATTCGGATCAGAGGAACAGAGCAGAACAGAGTTCAGAGCAGATTCAGAGGACAGAGATTAGGAACCAGGGGCAGACGCCACGCGAAAACCGACGTAACCGCGGCGATACGCAGGTACAAGCCAGAAACGATAGGCCGCGCGCACGAGGCTGGAATTGAAGTACCACCCACCGCCGCGCACCACGCGCCCTGTGCCCGTTGTTGGCCCCTGCGGATTACTCGCAGGTGAACTAGCGTAATAATTTCCATCGTACCAATCCGCTGTCCACTCCCATACGTTACCTGCCGTGTCGGCCAACCCATAAGGGCTGATGCCAGTCGGGTACGATCCTACTGCCGTTGTTCCGCCAACATTCTGGTTGAAATTCGCTCGCGTGCTATCTGGCGCTTCATTGCCCCACGGGTAGATTCGCCCATCGGTTCCACGCGCCGCCTTCTCCCACTGAGCTTCAGTTGGTAGCGTCACTTTACGCCCTGTGACCTGACTCGCCCAACTGCAAAATGCCACCGCGTCATCCCAACTCACATTCACCACTGGATGATTCTCTTTACCGGATGGTATCGACCAGTTCAGTCCCTTAGCCTGTGCATAGGCTGCATATTGCGCGTTCGTCACTTCGTACTTGCCGATCAGATAATCGCTCAAGGTCACGCTGTGCTGCGGTTTCTCATCACCATCCGCCTGTGAATCCGCATCCGTGCTGCCCATCAGAAAAGCGCCTGCCGGTACGCGCACCAGATTGAGCGTCACATTGGGCGCGAGCGTCAGTAACGAACTACTGCCCTGTATGGTGCCGCTGGTGGCTTTTGGCATGGGCGTATTTGCGGGGCGAGGCGTGTCCACCGGCGGTTGCGTAACCGCCACAAGTGTCATTGTAGCTACTGGCAGTGCCGTGTTTGAAGGTAATGGCGTGACCGTTGGTTGTGGTTTTGCTGTATCCGATGGCTTGGGTTCCGGCGTATCCGATGGTGTTTGCGTCATCGTTGGCAAAGGCGTTGGCCTAGTTGTGGCGCTCGGTGCTGGCGTGTCTGACAACAGCAATGTGGCTTTCGGCTTTGGGGCGGTTGTGCCAGTAACATTAACCACGGCTAATTGGGGCTGCGGCGTTGCCGACGCCATTTCCTCAGTCGCCTGCGGCGTCAGGCCGCTGATCATGGCACTCGCCAGCACAGCGAGAAAGATGAACGCCGCAACGCCCACTGCAATCTGTTGCCGTCGTGGCAAGTTCCGCAGCAGCGTCAAGACGTTCTTCCATGGCTTTGTATACTTGTGTATATCCGTAAACAGGGAAGGATGATTTGTGTCGGGTGCGCCGGTGGGATCGGACTTGCTCTTAATCGCAGCCCGCATCTCTGTCGCGCTCTGATAACGCTGGGCGCTGACTGGTTGAAGTGTTTGCTCGATCACCTGCGCTGTGTTCAGCGAGACATTGGGGCGCAGTTGGCGCAGCGGTACAAGTTTTTTACCGGCAGCGCGATCCGTTGATAATGTTGGCGGCTTACCAGTTAGCAAATGGTATAACGTGGCCGCAAGTGAATATAAATCACTGCGCTCGTCTGTGCCGCTTCCATATTGCTCAGGCGGCGCGTACTGCGGTGTACGACCGGGCATGCTGTAATCCGTCATCTTCCCGCTCCCCACCTTAGCCAATCCAAAGTCAACCAGCACGCAGCGCCCATCTAGCTGCACAATGATGTTGGCAGGTTTGATGTCACGATGCACCACCTTTTGTGAGTGGATGTATTCAAGCACGCCCAGAAGTTGATCGGCATACCGCAAAACAACCGACTCGGATAAACCTTGCGATCCAATCAGCTTATCCATACCTTGCCCACTGATCAAGTCCATCGCCAGATAGTAATTCCCGCTCTCGGTGAAGTAGTCAGTTACACGCGGCAGGTTGGGATGGTTCAGGCTGGCTAAGGTTTTGCCTTCGCGCTTGAACGCCTTAGCAATTATTTCCGCTTCTGCAGGATCACCAGGTGGATACATCTCCTTCACCACGCAGGATTTTTCAAGCCGGTTGTCATAGGCCTCATATACCACGCCCATGCCACCGCTGCCCAACTCCCTCACGATGACATAGCGCCCCTGAAGTCTGTGACCTGGTTGAAGTTTTTGACCTGGTTGGAGCATTGTATTTTTCCCTTGCTCCGATTATTGCACGCTTTGAGGATTTGTCCGCCAGTTCAACGCCTAACGCGCTCATTTTCTAAGCATCGATATAGACGCCACAGTACGCGGCCAGAAGGAGGGGCAGAATAACGTGGGCAGAAACCACAACACGAAAACCGTTGTTATCGTTGCGATT
>CAIQQO010000248.1 GCA_903873965.1 uncultured bacterium | reverse complement strand
CATCGCTCAGGCGCGCCGGGTACGTGATCGGTGAGCGCATCACCTGCACGCTGTTGTAGTTCGTAATCGGGTTCGTCCACGACAGCAGAATCGCGCCTTCCTGCGTGATCAGCGGCGTCGCGATCAGGTTCGTGATCGGGTCGGGCATCACCACCACCACGGATGGGGCGTTGATCTGCCCGGGGCTGGGCGTGCCGTTGACCCAGTCCGCGCTGGTGTTGGTGTCACTCACATTCGCGCCGTTGACAATACGGTTCATCGAGATGCCGCTGTCGGGTGCCAGCGCAAAGTTGCTGGTGACCCAGTTGCCACTGGCAATCGCCAGGTCAAGGTCGCCGCGGTTGCTGAGCGTGTTGCTGATGTCCCAGCGCATGTAATCGAGCAGCGATGAGGACGTGTGCAGGTTGGAATTGTACAAGGCAACCTGGTCATCTTTGGCGTCCAGCGCGCTGATGACGGCGGTGCCCGCATACAATCTCATCGCCGGATTCGCAGGCGAGGTCACCGTGATATCGGTGCCATTGCTCAGGTGCACTTCAAGATACTTGTTTGTAGCCAGGGCGGGCAGCGTCGCCGGGAAGCGGTACACCAGTCCCTTCGCGCTGGCTAGTTCGTAACCCGACAATGAAATATCGCTGCCGCTGCGGTTATACAGCTCAATCCATTGATCGCCGGAGCAGCCCGGGTTGTTCATCACTTCATTCACCATGATGCTGGACGTCTGCGCCGTCGGCGTGTACGTAACATCGGCGATGACCGTATCCTGGCTGGTGTAGGGCTGCACGGCGCTGTCCACGGCCGCCAGGCTGGCGACGGCGTTATACAGCGCCCCGTTCGGCGCGGTCGGCACAATCGTGCCGGTGATGAGCGCGCCCATTTGATTGCTGACGCCGGTGCCCATCGTGCCGGTGTACGTCCAGGTCAGTTGCCAGTTGCCGCCCGACTGTTGCGTCTGCGTTGGCGTCGTCCCCGACAGGATGCCCGTGCTCTGGACATTGCCTGGGGTGTAGCTGATGCCCGTCGGTATGTCGACTTTAAGCGACGGCTGGTTCAGGCTGTTGAAGGTGTTCACGCCATTGACCGTGATGTGCACGGTATCGCCCGGCAGATAACGGTTGCGATCCATCGTCAGGCTGAGCGACGGATCGGGGCGCAACAGGCCCGTGGCATACGTCATCCAGTTATCGTCCCAGTTCGTATTCATGATGCTGACCGGGCTGTCTGAGGTGACCAGCAGGTACGGGTTTTCGGGATGCGTCGCATCGGAAATTCTTCCGGTACCGGGCAACCAGCCGTTATGCATGCCTTCCCACTCCGAACCGCCAATGGCGAAATCGTAGTACCCCAGCGACGGGATGGTGAACTTGCGATAGATGCGCCCGGTCATCACCTCATTGATGACGATGGTGCCGGTCAGTGTGCCCGTGATGCCCGTCATGACGCCGGGCGAACCGTAAAACTCGCCCAGGTTCTTGGTGCTGACGGGGTTCGAGATAATGCTGTCGCGGGCGTTCAAGCCCGTGAATGGCAGGTTGGGATTAATGCGTTCAAGCGCGCGGTAGATGCCATGGCTGCCCCAGCCGGTGTCGGAATACACCAGCGTGTCCTTGATATTGGTGCAGCCTGCATCGCACAGCGTAATACTGTCTGCGCCGTTATCGAGGCGGAAGTTGGGATAGGCGGTGCCATACACATAGTTTACGGTGGCGGTCGTTGCCAGCGTGTTATATTGCAGCAGGTACGTCGCGCCGGGCTTGATCGTCGCCGTCGCCGGTATCTGCATCGCAATGCCTGCGCCGTTCTTAAGTTGCCAGCCGCCAATAGACGTCGTCAGGCTGGAACCGTTATACAGTTCAACGTATTCGCCGTAGTTATCCGAGTCGGCCACGGTCACGGTGGCGGTTTGATAGGCTGATACGATCAGGTCCGATGTCATCGTTGTTGTATACGGGTGCAGCGCCGGCGGGCCCATGTAGGTTTCGAAGTAGGTGCCCGCGCCGGTGCCTTCCGCCGACGAGATGTAGGAGGCCGAATCGGAAGTGCCGTAACTGCCGGTCTCCATCCAGCTGCACTCATACACCGAAATCAGGCTGTCTGCTATGACCTCAAAAAAATAGTAGCCATAGGTGCCGGCACTATTGCTGTAAGTCTTGAGCGCATTTCCCACCAGTTCCATATGACCATACACACCCAGGGCCGCGTTGGCAATGATGGTATCGAATCGCCCGGTCAGCGTATTCCATCCGCGCACCGTGACATTCGACGGCGCACCGTAGGACACAATGCGCAGTTCGCGCTCGGTGATCACCTCAAACGGGATGACGAAGTAGAACACCGTGTCGGCCGTATACCCGGTTTTACCCGGAACGTAGGCGCCACCATCGCGGCTGCCCGTGGCCAGCTTGGCCAGCGCGCCGAACTGGATCGTGATATCGTTGCTGCTGACGATGTGATAGGTATGCCCGTCAACCAGCACGGCTTTTTTCTGATTGACTTCGAGTAAGTCCTGCCCCGCGTTGATCACCGCCGAGAACACCACCGTGCCCTTCGCATCCGACACCACCTCGGTCTTGCCGGCGGTAGTTTTGCCGGTGCCGCTGGTGATGTCCGTAATGCGGATTTCGGTGTTATCGGTATAGGCAAAGGCATCGAACACGTTGCTGGTGGCATACGCCTGCTGTAGACCTTGCAGGCGGTAGAGATAGAAGCTGGTGCCGGCGCCGCGATGGTTGTCGGCGGGGACGAACGCGTGCTGCCAGTCGGTGCTGGTCGTCTCGTTAGCCGCCACCACTGGCTTGCTGGCCTGTACGACAAAGTAACACCCGCCTGCTAACGCATTGCTGTTGGGCACCGGGATGATGTAGGACTGTCCAGCGGCCAGGGTCTGGTTGGTCACGTTCTGCCCTTGGCAGCCCAGGTTATATTTGTCGGTGATACTTACCACGGTGCCGTCGGACACCGCGGTCACCACCAGCGTGGCTACGCGCCCACTGTTTTGACTCACCGGGACAAAAACGCCAAAAAGCGTTGACGCCTCGCCTACCGCGGCGGCAGGCCGCACAGGCGCTAGCGCCATACCCACACCACTGAAAATGATACCGAGAACTACACATGCACAAACACACTGGTGCCGAATACGAGCATATGGAAGCATTACGTGCCTCATTGAGCAGATTTTGTTATACGATTATAAGCATATTTCCCTGTGCTGACCTATCCGTGATTCAGCTGATTAAGAGTGAAAATAGCGCATTTATATCAATTATTGAATATGCGCTATTGACGCTATTGCGTTATTACGGTTTCAATATATACATTAAAGGGATGAAATCGAACGTTCACCAGACGCCTGCGGTCGGCCCGTGTCTCGCCGGTTCCGCGCTTTGGCATCATCTGTATACTTATCCGTGGGTGTGTAACAATGGGCATACCAGGTACGAGATAGCGCATGGGCGCTGTACCGTGATGATTCTGCAACCAATCTCTAGTCTCGATAGTCTATGATGATGGAGAACACATCTCTCACGTCCGGAACTTCGACTGTGGTGGCTACGCGCAATCGCAGCTACCATAT
>CAIQQO010000247.1 GCA_903873965.1 uncultured bacterium | reverse complement strand
CATCCTGCTCGATTTGACTATCCCACGCCTTGCCATCGAATTCAGCAAACCACCGCCGGAATTCAGCCAACTCCATCGGGGGTAGTGACTCCACAGCGCTCTGAATTGACTTCACGTTTCCCATGTTTCCGCTCCGTTTGCGCCGCCGTTTTGGAAGTATGCAGCAAGTCAATGGCAGCCCGCTTTCTTGTTGGGTATTCTGGGACACCGTGACCGGTGATTCTGGAGGATCGTGACTAGTGGATCGAGGGTCAGGTCTTTCACGCAGAGGGCTTGCCATTGCCGAACCTTAGTGGGAATTTGATTGATTGCAAGACCTGACCCCTCGGTCTGCTCGGTCTTTTGTGACCCCGCGGTCTTCTGCCTAGGTCGTGTGACCCCTAGGTCGTGACCCGGCGCTTGGCTTGGAAGCTTTTCGCCCTGCTGGCCGACCTGCTGTAGCGCAGCCTCCTGCAAAGTGATCCACAAGTTAACCTGAATAATGCTGGATCAAGTCAGGCACGATCAACTGTTGGCGTCGACCGAAAACTGCGCCATTTCTTTGCCGAATTTGGCGCAGTTCGGTAAACTGCGCCAATCGAATCTCGAACTGCGCCAACCCCGTCATGTCGTCCACCACTGATTTACTGAACAGTATTCAGGCATCCCAGAGCGGTTTGACGCTTGCTGAACTCTTGGCCGGGCACCCTGACATTGCCAGACGAACAGCACAGCGCCTGATCGCAAAGTTGATCGAGAGCGGCCAAGTCAAGGCGCTGGGTGAAGGCAGAGCCCGACGCTATTTTTCTGTCGGCGCCCCATCTGGCACCACCACATGGGTCGCCAGAGCCCGTACTTTACCCAGCTTTATTCCCTGGTCGGCTGACAGCCAGGACATCCTTGCTTACATTGACCAGCCGCCAGCAGTTCGTGGCACCGTTCGCAGGCGGCTGCGCTATAGCAGGTCGGCCAGCGAGGCGAAAAGCTCCCAACCCAAACGCTGGCTTGAACAATGCGATGCTGGATCAAATCCGGCACGAACAAACAACCAGCTTTTGCTTGATAAAGTAAGGAATATTTCTTACAATTTCTGCTCCACTGGAGAGAGATCTGGTCATGCAAGCTATTCACGAAGTCGCCACCATCACATCGAAAGGGCAGATCACCTTGCCCAAGCCCATCCGTCAAGCACTTGGCGTAGATTTTGGCGGAAAGGTGGCGTTCGACTTGCAGGGATCACAGGTCGTGGTTACTCGTGTTGAAAACGAGTCCCATGAAGACCCCGCCATCAGAAGCTTTCTGGCGCTGCTTGAAAAAGACATAAGTTCGGGGCGGCATATCTCTGCACTCCCCGTTGATTTAGTCCAATCCATGTTGTCGGCCATCGAGCGGCCTGTCGATCTGAGCGTGGATATCCACGGCGATGTAGCGCTGTGATTCAGCGCCACGGTTGGAATTTGCTCTTTCATGAATGTCTGATAGAGCAACTCCGGGAACTGCAAGTCGCATCGCAACGGGCGCAGGCCCAAGACCCGGAAAGGTTTGAGTCGAATGCCAACTTCAAACTTTTCAATGCCTTGTCACAGTTGATACTCGAGACCGTGCCGAGGGAACCCAATCGCGACGATTATCGGCAGGGCAACACCATGGGCCCTGGATTCAGGCACTGGCGGCGGGCCAAGATCGGGCGGAGGTTCCGGTTGTTCTTCAGGTTTGATTCCAAGACCAAGATCATCGTCTTTGCTTGGGTTAATGACGAAAGCACTTTGAGATCATCCGGCAGCAACAGTGATCCTTATGCCGTGTTCCAAAAAATGCTCCAGCGCGATCATCCCCCAGACGATTGGGATGCGCTCGTGCTTGCGAGCAAGACGCAATGGACCTGAATTTCGCCGAGGATCAGGCCAGGGCACTAGGGTCAGGTCCAACACAATGGGTAAATTCACGCCAGCCCTGACGTGATTGATGTACGCAGCCACCGCTGCCTGGGGGCTATTGCCAAACTGCGATAGAAGCCACTGCACTTGCAATCAGGGCGGCGGCGTAACGCGGCCTAGCATCCCCTAGGCCGCCGCGGAGGATCACAGGCCGGGATGCGGGATTCGCGAAGTGGCGGCGACATAAATTGGCGCATCGGCGCTCCATACCGGATGTCGCTTTTCTGTGACCTTTGATGATATTCAAATAAGAAATTGATTCACTGAATCCAAGTAGTTACACTCGGCCGCATGACTTTTCTGCTTGTATCGTTTTTTGTCGCTGCTCTTGT
>CAIQQO010000246.1 GCA_903873965.1 uncultured bacterium | reverse complement strand
GCGCTATCTGACATCGACCGAAACCGCAGCCTATGACCAGTTCAGCATCGGGGTGGAAACCGAGCAAGGAGTGTCCATCACGGCCGACAAGATCGACAACAGCAGCGCCGGGCGCGACACATGGGTGCAGGGCAGCGTCGACGTGCCCCACCCGTCTGCCTATTCAAACCGGCGATTATGGTTGTCGATCCAAGGCGCAACAGATTCCAACCTGCCTTCAACCCTGTACGTCGATAACGTCAGTTTTACCGTGTGCGCGATGCGGAAAAATGAGCCGTAAACACCATGGAACAGGCTAATATCCTTCTTGTCGCTCGGTCGGGGCCTCTGCGCGACGCATTGACCCGTATCATTAGCGATATTTCGTGCGTGGATCATCTTTACCCGATCAGCAGCCCGCTGCTGGCGCTGAAAATACTCGCTACGATGAAACCTCGCCTGGTGCTGTTTTGCATCAATACCCCTGAGGAGGAGACCGTTGAGGCGCTGGAGCAGATTAAGCAAATCGCGCCGGAATCCCATTGCCTGGTGATGGTTGAATCCACACCGCAGGGTGAACGCGCGCGCTGTGCGGGCGCAGATGCCGTCATCGTTGGCAATGTCTCCACCCGACAACTGATAGAAAGCATACAATCCGCCCTGACAGGCGCTTCTTCGGCGCAATAGAACCCGTTAGACACAGGATCAACACAACGTGGCGGTATTGGACACTCTGGTATGGCAGGCCGAACAACTAGGCGACGCGCTGACAATGCTGGCGCGCGAGTCCGGCCTGGTGGCGCGGAACGCGACCATGCCAGCTGCCGGACGGCATCCTTACACGGCAAAGCCGGATGACGACGCAGCGCGCCGCCGCTGGGTGGAACAATTGGCGCAACAAATCGGGATCGAGGCCGAGCCGATGGACACGCCTTATGCTGAGGTGGAACTGCTCATCAGCCACGCCGCCCCTGCGCTGATCATCCTGCCCCCCGCGATGGACGATGCCGCGCCGCGCTATATCGCCCTGTTGCGCAACGACAGACGCCGTGTGACACTGCTGACGCCAGAACAAACGCAGCGCACAATCGCGACGGACGTGTTGCGCGATGCGCTGTGCGCCGCGGTAGAAGCCCCGTTCCTGCCCACCGTCGAGCATGTGCTCAACCGCGCCAAAGTAGAAGGATCGCGCCGGCGCGGCGCGCAACAGGCCATGCTGGCGCACCAGTTGGGTAAAGCGCGCGTGGCGCAGGGCTGGTTGTTACGACGCCCGCCTCGCGCCGTGGACTGGCATCATCTGAACACCGTGCGCGCGCCCGCACTGGTCGCCATCCTGCTGGCAACTGTGTTGCTGCAACAGGGGCTGCTCCTTCTGACCTGGAGCGTCATAGGAGGCGGCGCGCTGCAAGGTCACTTTGAAAGCGCCAAGCTATCGGCCTGGGCGCTCTTGATGTTGATGGGTGTGCCGCTGCAGATGCTGTTGAGCGCCCTGAGCGCGCGCCTGAGCATCGGCATCGGGAGCGTTTTCAAGAACGTGTTGCTCTACGGCATTCTGCAGTTGCGCCCCGAAGAAATCCGCCATCAGGGCATTGGTCAGTTTCTAGGCCGGGTGATGGATGCGGGCGTGGTCGAAAGCGGCGCGCTGGCCAACACGCTGGCAGTCGCCTTCTCCGTCATTCAACTGATTTCCGCCCTGGGCGTGCTGGCTGCGGGCGTGGGCAGTTGGATCAGCGTTGGGCTGCTGGGGCTGGTCATACTGGTCATCATAGCGCTGGCATGGCAGGTGTGGCAAAACAACGACCAGTGGGTAGACGCCTATCGCAATATGACCAACCACCTGGTGGAACAGATGGTCGGATATCGCACGCGGCTGGCGCAACTGGCTCCAGAGGCGTGGCACATCGATGAAGACGCCGATCTGGCGCAATATCTGGATACATCGGAACAAGCCGCGCGCACCGGCAACTGGTTTGCGGCGCTGCCGCGCGTGTGGATGATCCTGGGGTTGTCCAGCCTGCTACCGATGCTGGTGCTGCAAAAGGCCACACCGCAAGCCATTGCCATCAGCCTGGGCGGCATCATGCTGGCCGAACAAGCACTGAACACCATCGTGGCCAACATCCGCAGTATGATCGGCTTTACCAAGTCGTGGCGACAGGTAAAGCCCCTGTTCGACGCCGGCAAGCGTAAAACCGAAGCCGGATTGATGATCCCGCAATTTGGAGACGGTGCAGCGACAGAGCCTGGGCAGGCGCAGGAATTGCTGACATTACGCGAAGTATCGTATCGCTATCGCGAGCGCGGGCGCGCAGTATTAAAGGATGTGACGATGCAGATACGGACAGGCGATCGCTGGCTGGTGGAAGGCCCGTCCGGCGGCGGCAAATCAACGCTGGCCGCGGTGCTGGCGGGGCTGCGCGTGCCGGAGAGCGGTCTGTTGCTGTTGCACGGCTATGACCGCGCCAGTGTCGGGCTGGACGCCTGGCGACGGCGCGTGGTTGTCGCGCCACAATTCCACGAGAATCATGTGTTCACCGAATCGTTTGCCTTCAACCTGCTGATGGGGCGCAACTGGCCGGCCAGTGAGAGCGACATCGCCGAAGCCACGGCGCTATGCCATGAACTGGGACTGGGCGATCTAATCTCCCGCATGCCGGGTGGCTTGATGCAGATTGTGGGCGAAAGCGGCTGGCAACTGTCGCACGGCGAACAAAGCCGCTTGTTCATCGCGCGGGCGCTGCTGCAACACGCCGACCTGATCATCCTGGACGAAAGTTTTGCCGCGCTTGACCCAGAAAATCTGGCTCGCGCCATGAGCTGCGTGCTGCGACATGCGCCCACAGTACTGGTCATTGCACACCCATAACCCTATGAACACGACCCATGCCGACCAACCCAAGATTGAAATGAGGACAGAAGATGCTGCTCAATAACACCCTGCAAGTTATCACCATTGCGCTGTGGGCGCTGTTCGTCGTCTTAATGGCAATCTACGTGATCACGGCCATCAACCGGCGCAGCTTTGGCCGGGCGCTGCCGGGATTTGTCACGCGCGGGGCGATCCTGTTTGTCGTCGTGCTGTGCGTCATTACCCTGATCAATGGGAGCGCGGTGTACATCGAGCCGCAGGAAGTGGGCATCGTGCTATCCACGCTGATGCCGGGCGGTTACTATGACCGCCCGCAACGCTCCGGACTGCACTGGATCACACCGATGTTTGAACAAGTGAAGCGCTACCCGATTTACTGGCAGACCTATACCATGGCTTCCAGCCCGAATGAGGGCGAGAAAATAGGCGACGACTCGATCAAGGCGCGCACCTCAGACGGGCAGGAAGTGGCGCTGGATGTTTCGTTGATTTTCCAACTCGACGCCGACCAGGTGATGCGCATTCACATCGACTGGCAGGGGCGCTATGTCGACGACTTCGTGCGCCCGGTGACGCGCGGCATTGTGCGCACGATCGTGTCGCAATATCAGGCCGACGAGGTGAACAGCAGCAAACGCCTCGACCTGGAACGCGACATCAACCGGCAACTGGCCGACACCTTCCGCGAAAAGGGCTTTATTGTTGATCGCTTCATCCTGCGCAACATCGCATTTTCCCCTGAGTACGCCACATCCATCGAGATGAAGCAGGTCGCCTTGCAGGAAGTGACCGAAACCGAGCATCAGGCCGACCAGACGCGCCGGCGCGCGCAAGGCGAAGCCGATGCCGTGACGATCCGAGCTAAAGCCGATGCCGAAGCACTCAGAATGATCGCCGACGCGCTAGGCAAGAACAAAGACTTGTTGACGTATCAGTACATCAGCAAGCTGGCGCCCAACGTGCGCGTGATGCTCGTGCCTAACAATTCGCCCTACCTGCTGCCGCTGCCCGATTTGAGCGCCGCCGACATCGCCACGTCAACCCTATCGGCAACAACCGCGCTGCCTCTTCCGCAGGGGACGCAGAGCCGTGATCTGGCGCTACCACTCACGTCCACCATGCCCATAACGGTTCCGGTGACACCCTAAACCATGAAACTGCACCCCACTTATTCCACAAAGGACACCCGTATGAGATATCCGACCTCCTGCGTGGCGTCAGCGCGCGCCCTGCGCATGGGAATGGCTGGACTGGTGATCCTTGTGGCAACGCTGACTTCCAGTTGCTCATTGACCATCTTGAACAGGGAATGCCCGCCGCTGTGCCTGAACCAGAACCTGTCGGGCAAGAATCTGGAGGGCAGAGACCTGGCCAACGTGCACTTCATGGAGTCGAACATGCGCAAAGCGCGCCTGTCGGGAGCGAATTTGAGCGGCGCGGATTTCTCCGGAACCAAGCTGGTCGAAGCCGACTTGCGCAGCGCCAATCTGCAGCGCGCGCGCATGATCGGCGCGGATTTGACGCAGGCCAACCTGGGCGAGGCAAACCTTGAAAACGCCAATCTCAGCGGCGCCACGTTCAATGGCGCCAACCTGGTGCGCGCCGAGTTGCGCGGCGCCAATGCGGCCAATGTCAATTTCAGCGGCGCGCAGATGAACGGGCTTGACCTGTCGGCCATCAACCTGGCATCGACTGAGTTCACCGGCGCGAAGCTCTCTACCGCCAACCTGAGTGGCAGCAACCTGAGCGGCAGTTCGCTCAGTCAGGCTGACTTGAGCGGCGCGCTGCTGATTCGCACCACGCTGGCCGGCGTGTGGCTGAATGTAGCCAACCTCGCCAGCGCCAACCTGCGCAATGCGATTCTGAATGGCAGCAGCCTGTACGGGGCCAACCTGGCCGGGGCCAGTTTGATCGACGCGCAGTTGCGCGGCGCCAATCTTGTCGGCGCCAAACTGAACGGTTCAACCCTTTGCAGCGCCGACCTGTCCGGCGCCATCCTGCGCTATGACGCTGCCACATTCCAACTCGGGGATGCCATCTCTGATCCTGTCATTATGCAGATGAACCAGGCAACGCGCGACGGCCTGAACACAAACACCGACCTGCGCGGCGCGCGTTATAACGAGGCGACGCAATGGCCGCAGGGCTTTACGATCCCCCGCGAAGCCGTGTTCGACGGGAGTTGTAACGGATCATGATGAAACGGCCTGTTCTACTCGTCATGTTGTGCACGGCATTAACCGCCTGCACATCGATCAGTTTTCCCGGCTCAAGCCAGCCGCAAGCCTGCGTCGTGCGCGTGGGCATCATCAATTCAAACAGCGGGGCATTTTCTGCCGCCGGACTCGATCTGATGCGCGGGTATGAAATGGCGCGCGATGACCTCAACATGCGCGGCGGCGTGCCGCTAACAGAAAACTGTCCGGTGGAACTGGTGGTGCGCGATGACCAGTCGGACGTTGCGCAGGCAAAATCCGCCACGCAATCGCTTGTGCGCGAACCCGTTATCGCCATTCTGGGTTCAACCAGCACCGATCTCACCATGCCAATGGCCTCTGTCGCCAATGCGGCGCACATTCCCGTCATACCGCCCACCGCATCCAACGATGTACTCACCGCCGCCTATGAATACGCTGTACGTCTGGCAGCCGACCAGTCACAGATGGTCAGGGCGCAATTCGATTATCTCAGCGCCTTGTCGCAAACGATCAACTCCGAGAATAACCAGCTTCCCCCGCTTTCGGTCGGTGTTCTCACCGAAGCATCTGAATCCGGGCATGGTATTTTCAGCGCGGTGGAACGCGCCGCGCGCGACCACGGCTTCGCTCTGGTTGCCGCCGAAGATTATGCGTCCGGCGCGAGCGACTGGAGCACGCCGTTGGAGTATATCCGGCGCGCCCACCCCGACGTGTTGTACCTGGATACCAATCACGTCGATCAAATGAATCTCTTGCTGGGTCAGGCGCGTAATCTGGTCCCGCAACCGCAACTCATCATCGTCAGCACGCTGCCCGATGCCTTGGTTGCAAATAAGCTGACCGAGCGCGTGCTGACCAGCGTGCAGTGGCTGCCGTCGATGGACTGGCATGCAGCCAGCGGCGAAACCACAACCTCATGGACAAGTCGATTCGAGCAGCGCTATGGCGTCGCGCCCAACGTGCGCAATGTCGCTGCCTACGAATCGCTGAACATGGTGACCATGGCGCTGCAGGACACGATCTCGATGTCGGCGTTGCTCAGTAATCTGGACTACCTGCGCCCGGCTTTGTTGCGCACGCTCTACAGTACGCGAGTCGACAGCACCTTGTTTGGCCCCATCGAGTTCGACGAATTCGGGCAAAACAAACACCCCGTGACTGTGGTGCAGGTTCAGAATGCAAAAAGCGTGATGGTATGGCCGCGGGAGGTGTTGAAGTGAAAAAATCAGGGGTCAGGCATCAGAGATCAGGGACTGGAGGAGGGTGGCTGACAGGATTAGGTCTGGTGGCGATGCTGCTGCTCGTGCTGGCAGCATGCAGTTCACGTTTTTCGACCGGCTTGCTGGACGATTGCCCACCGCATTGCGCCGGAGTGGTGATGCCGGGGAAAGATTTAAGCGGCGCCGACCTGCACGGGCAGTCGTTCAGTCGATCCACGATGCAACGGTCGGATTTCTATAAGGCCAACCTCAGCGGCGCGGACCTGAGCGGCGCGGATTTTTCCAATACTGATCTGAGCGCGGCCAATCTGCGTGGCGCCAATATGAGCGGCATGGTGCTTAAAAATGCGATCCTGCTCGACACCGATCTGAGCGACACCAACCTCAGCGGCGCCAACCTGACTGGCGCCATCTTGAACGGCGTGACGCTGAACAAGGCGCGCTTGACGGCTTCTATCTTCAACGACGCCCGCATGCTGGGCGTGGATTTGAGCGGCGCGCAACTGGGCGGTAATGAAATGGCCGGCGCCAACCTGACTGGCGCCAAACTTATAGGAGCCAACCTGCGCGGCGCCAATCTGACTGGCGCAATCCTTGCAGCGACGGATTTACGTCAGGCCGACCTGCGCGGCGCCACATTGCGCAAGGCGCAGATTTTCGGCGCATTGATGAATGGCGTGCTGTTAAGCGGCGCCGACCTGACCGGCGCCAAGCTGGATGGCTCAGACTTGCGTCACGCTGACCTGAGTGGCGCGCAAATGCAGGGCACAGGATTAACCGGGTGCAATCTTGACGGGGCGAATCTGGCGCGCGCGG
Source organism: uncultured bacterium (assembly GCA_903873965.1). GTDB lineage: Bacteria > Chloroflexota > Anaerolineae > J036 > Brachytrichaceae > CAIXPS01. The sequence goes on along the minus strand of CAIQQO010000246.1, from coordinate 1,621 downwards.
TATTCAGCGGCGCCTATCTGGCGGGTGCGGTTCTGAACGGCGCAGACCTGACTTCGGCGGATTTTGTCGATGTGGTGAAGGTGCATGACGTGGACTATATCTATGCCGCCACACTCTATGGCACGCTGCTGGCACACGCCAATCTGGCGCATGCCAATCTGGCTGGCGCATCGATGATCGGCGTGGATCTGCGTGGCGCCGACCTGAGCGCCGCCGAGATGACGAAAACACTCACGCTGAACGGGCGCACGACGGTCAAAACAGCGTTTTTTAGCGGCGCGTATATCGACGCCGACACGCGCCTGCCGCCCGGGTTTGAAGTACCCGGCATCGACGCAAAATAATGGTTATGACAACCGTCTGATGTTAAGGCAAGACGGCACATCATGAGAGATAAGACAACAAAAAGTAACAGGAGAAAAACGCAATGCAAAACAACTCATCAACCACAGGGATTCACGTTCAGACCGGAGTGCGCATCGGCATGGCGACCGTTTATGGCGCCACCAACGACGCCGCGACAGAGTACACACTGGCCGGCCTCGACGCTCGCAGGATTCCTTACCAATTCGTGAACTGCGCGCTGCAGTCATGCCCTCAGATCGTTAAAGCAAACCCCTATCCCACTGTGACGGGATATCCCGGGACAAAGGATCAATGGAACGGCCTGTGCCCGTCGTTTAATCCCAACACGCCTACGAGTCAACTGTAGCAGCGGCGAAGCAGGCGTACTAACAATAATGCTAGGCGCTAATCAGACGTTTTTGCGGTTGATTGGCGCCTGATGCCATAGCACAATGTAGCGGATAAGGATTGACCCGATGGCGGGAATATCCACATGATGTAGGTAAGCAAGTCATCATTTATGAAGGAGCTGATTATGTCACCACAACTTTCGATTCCCGGACTTCGTGTGCGCGCCAACGTGCGCGTGGGCGGCGTGACGATCTATGGCACCCCGGGCTGCGGGTGGACTTCCAAGCAGATCGAGGACTTTAAGCGCAAGCACATCCAATTCGACTTTGTCGACTGCAACAAGGAAACCTGCCCCACTATCGTCAAGGCGTTCCCCACCGTCACCGGCTATCCGGGTGAGACCGATTCATGGGTGGGCTACAAAAAAATATGAGGGCTTCAAATGACAAACAAAAACATTCAATCTGCCGGCATCAGCGTGCGGAGTAAGGTGCTGTCCGGAGTATGTAGTTCACTGCCTATTTCGATGTACGACCTGGAGCAATTTACGAATTACTACAAGAGTACGCGTTGTGCCATGCAATGCACGCCAAACGACACGGAATGCCAGAGTAATGCGTTTGGGATCACACTGGAAGACTGCACAGAGGTATTCCATAGACCTTATGCCTACTGTCTGGATTACGCCATCCAGGTCTTCAATAGTGAGATTTTGCCCTTGATTAATTTATATTCATAGGCGTTCGACTTCTCCGAGAGCCGCCTGCGGCCTGAATGCCTGACAAGACAGATCAACAATTCACACACTGATGACCGCGAGAGGAGGCCATAATGTTCTGGGTTATATTGATTTCGGCATCGATCATCGCGCTGTGGCTATGGCTGAAGCCTGCCTGGGCGCCCAAACCTGCCAAGGTGCAGGATG
>CAIQQO010000245.1 GCA_903873965.1 uncultured bacterium | reverse complement strand
GATCGACAAGTACGTGACGTCAATCACTGTGACGTCAACAACCAATCCGTCGGTCCATGGTCAGGCGGTGACGCTGACAGCAGCGATCACTACCTCTACTCCCGGAGTGGGTATGCCGATGGGAAGTGTCACGTTCACGTTGGATGACAACGTGGTGGCAGTAACGACGTTTAGCAATGGCATCGCCAGGTTGGTGACCAACACACTGGACGTGGGCACTCACACCTTCACAGTGACCTATGATGAGACGGCGTTCTTCCACGCCAGTACTGGCGCGCTTGCCGGCGGGCAAATCGTCAACAAGGCGAACAGCACTATGAGCGTTGCATCTTCGCACGCACAGTCGCTGATCGGATCGCCGATCACCTTTACGGCCTACGTAACCGTGGCTGCTCCAGGTGTCGTGGCGCTATCGGGTGCCGTCACCTTCACGGTGGATGGCGTTGATCTGGGTGCGTCGACCTTGAATAGCGGTGTTGCGACAATCACAACGGCAGACCTACCCGCAGGTACGCACGCGATTACCGCGACCTACGACGGTAACAACTGGGTTAATGGCAGTTCCGCCCAACTGGCGTCGACAGTGGTGGTGACCAAGGTCGGTACTGTGTTGACGATGACAAAGACGGCTACGCAACTGATGCTCGGGCATGTGATTACGATTGACGTAGCGTTGACGACGCCAAGTGTCTTTATGCTGATGCCGGTTGGCGGCTCAGGGCTGCCTTCGGCGACAGGTGTGATTAGCATCACGCTGGACAGTGTTGTCGTGGCAACGCCGGAGCTAGTCAGTGGCGCGGCGTCCTATGTAACGGATACGTTGACCGTTGGTACGCACACGCTGGGCGCGCAGTATAGCGGTGATGCTTACTACAGCGGCAGCTCAGTGACATCGTCGTCCAGTGTCGTGGTCATCAAGCCGGTGATATACATGCCGCTGGCGCTTAAGTAACGATTGGAGCCAACTATCAACTCACTAGGAACACACTCCCGGACGTTTCGCATCATGCGAGCGGATTCCGGGAGTGTGTTCCAAAAACGCTTTGCAGGGGTGTCTGCATCACAGGGATGCAGAGCCGTACTCGTCGTGGCGGTGATGGCTGCAACTGTGTTGATGGCAGCCTGCGCGCCGCCGTCATCAACCTTAAAGCCGACTGGTGCGACAGCACTATCCTCCGTTGCTACACCGAATGTGGCTACCCCGAACAGCAATGTTTTTGACGCCAATGCCCGATTGGAAGACGGGCTTGAGAAACTTAAGAGCTACCGCACGTTCGTGACCTATTCGATGGAGGGGCAGGACAAGCTGGGCAATAACCAGAAGCTGAGTATCGTCATGGCCAAAGAAACGGTGCCGGGCAGTGCCAACCAGCATGTCAAGCTGAATACCTATGCCACCATATCGACCACGATCAGCGGGTCAACTGACTTGTACCTCGTGGATGGCAACGTATACGTCTTTAATCCCTACCTGCCGCCAGACAAGCGTTGCCTACGGCTTCCGGCGCAGGTAGCCAGAACGGTGAACCCCGGCACGTTGTTCAAACCGAACGATGTGATGGGGCTGCTGGATCATGCTGAACTGGTGAAGGGTGACGAAGTGATTGACGGCGTTGCCGTAAAAAAATACAGTGGTGAGGACAAAGACAGTAACGGTGGACCGTTTGAGAGCGCCAAAGGCGATCTCTGGCTGGCCAGTGACGGCAGTTACATCATAAAGTATGTCGGGCAGGCTACCGGCAAAACTGCCTTGTTGGGCGACAATAGCGCAGCGGTCATTACGTGGGATTACGCAATAAAGGACATTGGCAAGTTTGAGGATATTAGCCTGCCTGTCGAATGCCCACTGCCTGTGCCAGCCAACGGCACATCTCGGCAGGTGGTGAATCCAAACGCAAAGCCCACCGCAACCGTGATGCCAGCGCCTGTTGAAGTGATCCCGTTCCTTGCGGACGCCACCGATATCGTCAAAGACAACGGTATCACGACCTTCACGACCGGCGTTGACCGAACTGCCGCCGAAAAGTTTTATCAACAACAGTTGCTGGACAACGGCTGGTCTCAGAACCTGAATAGTTCCGACGCCTATTTCATTCAGTCAGCCTATTGCAGCACACCACAGTACCAGGCCGGCAGCGTCAGCCTGGTGATTCCGCAGTCGATGGCCATCTACAGCAAGGGTATGCGCACAGTGACCGTGTTTGTTACGAACATGCAGAAAGGCGCCATCATCATGTTGATGGATTCTGGCGCTATATAGCGGTCGCTACTTTCTTGTAGCGCAAGTTGCCTTTGCCGGCATCGGCCTGTTGAGCGACCAGCAGCTATCAGCAAATCTGTCGGCTTCCGTCGAAGGGTTCGAACCCTTCGACAGCAAGGAAAAACCTTACCGCAGATCAGAGCGTATGTAAAATGGTGGCGCGTAAGTTAAGTGTTGTGTAATTGGAGTAGATGATGAAGTATCAGATCACCCGTGAACAGACCGCCGAATATCAGAAGAACGGTTATATCGTGATTGAGGACTTTCTGAATGCAAAGGAGCTAGAGCATTGGCGTACCGTCACCGAAGATGCCGTAAAGCAAAGGCTTACTGAGCGCAACGGTCTGACAAACCAGGATTCGCCAGGCTACTATTCACAGGTGTTCATCCAGGCGGTGCGCCTTGCCGATACGCATGTGGGCATGGCCCGGCTGATGTTCGATGAACGATTGGGCTATGCTGCCGGTACGCTTGCCGGTGTCAATGGCATCCGCATATGGCATGACCAGGCGCTATTCAAACAACCGTACGGCAATCCAACCGCATGGCATCTCGATGACCCAAACTGGTCGTTCCATTCGCCTGACGCCATTTCCATCTGGGTTGCACTTGACCGCGCCACGCTTGCCAACGGTTGTCTCTGGTATCTACCTGGTACCCACAGAGAAGGCAGATATGAACTCTCCGGAATTGGCCACAATATCGGAGATATGTTTCATGAGTATCCGGAGTGGAAAACCCGGAAGGCTATTCCCGCTCCCTGTCCCGCAGGTTCCGCTGTTTTTCATAACGGTATGACGGCCCATGGTGCCGGCGCGAACATGACGCCTCTGCCGCGTCGTGCGATGACCTGCGCTTATATGCCCGATGGTAGCACGTTCAACGGTATCAAGAACGTGCTGCGTGACGACTATTTTGCATCACTCAAGGCTGGCGATATCCTTGACGATCCGCGCCAGGTGCCCTTGATCTGGAAACAATCCTAAAGGCTGCAACGCAATTAGCTACTCGTAACGCGGCGGATTGACCAGCCGTTGCATGTCGATACGCGCACGCAGGCACGTGCCTTTGCCGAGTTCGACGCGCACGCGTTCCTGGCCGCCGCCAACATGGGTAGCGCTTCCATTCGCTTTGTCTGTTACGCGAGTGATAGTGTGCTCGCTGAATGAGCCGGCCTGAACCAGCACACTTACACCATGATCCGCGTTCAGGTTGACCAGTTGCACATCTACGCCTGCGGGATCCACCCGCTCGATCAATGCTGCTACGCCTTCTGGCAGTCCGGCGCGGTCTGCCGCTTCGTCATAGTAGCGCAGACTCGCGTGCAGCAACCCGCCGTGATAGATCGGCATGGGCGCGCCCCACATCGTCATCACCAACCCTTCACACGTCACTGGATTGCGATTGAGCCAGTGGTGAACGTCGTTTTCAAACGGCGTCACTGCCGGCCATTCGTGTGGATCGATAGGGTCAACCTGCATGGCGGCTATGCGCCGGTCGAGAAAGCGTTGACTCGCCCCTAAGACCTGTTCCGGGAATGCGTCGAAATGGCCGGTGACGAAGCGGTACCACGCCTGCGCATTGGCTTCATCGCCCCAACCAACCTCACGCACGCCGTCCCAGCCCGAGAGCTTCGGAAACGCTTCGATGCGCTCGCGGTCTTCGTCCGCTTGTGTCAGGTTCCAGACAGCGATAGGCAGGTGCGCATCGACAGCGCGCCAATCACGCCAGCGGCTATGGTCTTCCAGCCAGAATGGCAACCGGTAGGCGCCGTCCTTTTCGTCACCTTGTCGCCATAGCCAGTCCCACTGCGATCGGAATAGGTCGAGTGGTTCGGCGTCCCTGGTCAGCAAGGTGGCGTTCATGCCGCCCACGGCCGTCGACTCAATCAAGGTGCGCCCTCCGTGCGGCCAGCCCCAGCCATAATATCCGCCCCACCACCTGCCATTGTTGTACTCGCCGATTTTGCCGCTCAGCCCGACGTTATCGGGTAGGATGCCGTCATTATGCGCCGCGCGTTCTGCCCACGCCGATGTATAGTCAAGCACCCAGTCACGATAACGCGCTTCACCGGTATGTAGATACGCGTGTGTGACGAGGGTAGTCGCCATGAGGTTTATAGGTACGTCGCCGCGCGCAATGTGTTCGTTGAACTTGTGCAGCAGAATCGCGAACGTTGCCGGATCAGTCCAGTCGGCAATATGGTTGCGGATGCCCGGCACATCCTCAAAGGGTGCCGCATACTGCGAGTAGATGCCGCGCAGTTCCGTCCAGTCCTCTGCGGTGGTGGCGAATAATGGCCCGCGGCTACCGTTGAGCGGTGCGCGAATCATGCGTAGGGCGCGGTCATAGTTAGGCGCCAGTGGATCAGCGCCGGTGTAAAAATCAGCAAAACGGCGCGCGCGTTCGCGGAACTGATCACCGCTGTTTCCAGCAAGACTGAGGTAATACAGGAAGAGCGAACTCTCGCCGTGATGCATCCAGTCGTACGCGCTGTCGAATTCACGGTGAATTTGTCCATAGGCCGTGAACTGGCGCGTAATGCCTTCCCAGATGTGTTGTGCCATGGGCAACAGATCACGGTGTCCGCCCAATGCATACAGCAGGGGGAAGTTGTAGACGCTCTCATAGGCGTCATCTGAGCCATCCATGCCCTTCCATTCATCGCGCGCCCAAATCAGCGTGCCGTCAGGACGTGTGTAGCGTTCGGCATAGCGCAAGGCCGCCGTGCTCATTTCGGATAACAGCTTGCGTTGCTGCCAAGCCCATGCAGGGATGGCCTCATGCGTACTGCCTGTGATTGTGACCGGGTTTTGCATACTGATATTCTCCCACTTCGGTACAATATTGTGGCGTGACATCCTTGCGAAGGTTGTGAACATGAGCCGCAAATCTCGCTTTACCCTTCGCAAGGGTTGTGTACTACATTTATTTCATCAGGAGCATGTTCATGACTCAGTCCCAACCCGTCATTCTGTTTGACCCGTACCCGCGTGTCAACGATGTCATCTTCAGCCCGCATGACAAAGCGCGCCTGGAGACGATGGCGCGCGTGATTTGGCACGATGGCGGACCGGTGCCTGATGCGTTGATCGACCAGCATCTGCCCGACGCCATCGCACTGATTGGGCAAGCGGCGTTACCACGTGAGCGCCTGGATCGCGCGCCTAACCTGCGCGTTGTGATCAATGTTGAAGGCAACTTTCTGCCGAATATCGACTATGCCGAATGCCATCGCCGTAATATCCCGGTGCTGTGCGTAGGCCCCTTTTTTGCGCAACCCGTGGCCGAGATGGCGCTGGGTATGGCTCTGGCGGCGGCGCGTCGCATTACGGATGCTGATGCTGCGATCAGGCGCGGGAATGAGTCGCTCTATGGCGATCTCGACAATTACGACTCGTTTCTATTGCGCGGCAAGACGCTGGGATTGCTGGGTTGCGGGAATGTGGGGCGTGCATTATTGCCGTTGCTACGGCCTTTTGGCGGGCGCATCATCGTGCACGATCCTTGGATCCATTCGAGCGTGCTGCGGGAAATGAACGTCGAACCGGTAGGACTTGATGACCTGTTTGCGCGTTCGCGCGTGCTATTTATCGTGGCTGCACCGACGACCGAAAACATGCATGCTATCGGCGCGCACCATTTTGCCGCGCTGCCACAAGGTGCTGTGGTGGCACTGGTCAGTCGCGCCGGCGTGGTGGACTTTGATGCGCTACTTGATGCAGCGGAGAGCGGTCACATTCGAGCCGCCATCGACGTTTGGCCGCAGGAACCAATCCCAGCGAATCACCGCGCGCGCCGGATGCCCAACACAGTACTCGCAGCGCATCGTGCTGGAAATATCCCCGAGGATTGGACCGGTATGGGTGAGATGGTGGTCGACGACCTCGAAATGATCCTGCGTGGTTTGACCCCGCAACGGTGCCAGATCGCGAATCTCGCTACGGTATCGCGTTTTCGGAGCAAACCGGCAACCGACGCGGCAAAATAGGCCGCGTTAGAGGGTTGACCACTGGTGAGTTGCTGCGGATCAGCTGCGCCATGATGAAATTCGTTATCACGAATCATGTTTTATGCGCTGAGTAGGCAATATGGCTTGTCAGGATACAGGTGAAATGGCGGGTGTGTGATGGGCGCGTCGGTGTTAGCCTTGTTGCACAATGAACAAAAAGTCGTTTCTCACTTTTCTTTGCGTCGTACCGATTCTGGCCGCATGCGGCACGGCTTCCGCGAAAGTGCCTGCTGCTACGGCAACTCTTGCTCCAGCACAATTGACGATTGAAGCTAAGGAGTTCTCGTTCTCACCGGCGCACACCACGGTCAAGGTTGGACAGGTTGTCAATGTTGTGTTGAAGAACACTGGTGTCACCGTGCACGACTTCACCATTGAGAAGATCAAACTGGCTGACAAAGCCGTATCCCATGGTGCCGAACACGGAATGGGCGACATGATGGGCGTTGACCCAGACACATTGCCTGTACACGTTGCCGCCGAGGAAAAAGGTGAAGGCACAGTCACTTTCATACCTTCAGAACCCGGCGAATTTGAGTTCTACTGCACTGTTGCCGGACATAAAGCCGCCGGTATGGTGGGAAAAATCACCGTCGTCGCGCCTTAATCGACGGTTGGATACAGCACCGTAACGCAGGCGCCATGGCCTGGTGTGG
>CAIQQO010000244.1 GCA_903873965.1 uncultured bacterium | reverse complement strand
TGACGAATTGCTGGCAGCGCAGGGCTTCTATTACAACCTGTATATGAGCCAGTTTGGCGCACAACCCGTGCCCTCCACGAACGGCAACGGCGCACATGAACCCGTGGTGGTGCAACCGGCATAGGAAGTCGATGCAAGAGCAGACCCATGTCGGCCTGCGCAGTATCCGCTCGAAATACACTTTCGGGCGGATTTGTTTTCCATGGCGCTATCAACAGAGCGCATCCCCAAAGCATCCATTCCGAGAAACAATTGCAGTGTTGTGCTACTTGCAGTAGTCACCTGGATGGTAACCGATCAATCTTACGTCTTCGACATGCAGTTGATTGATCGGCACCGCGGTTGAATTTTCCATGGCAAGGTGCAAACCGGCAACAGGGGTATTATGTTTCATATTAAGCAACTTGAGTGCATAGGTATAGTCATGTACGTCACCATCACCTAACAATGGAATGCGCATAAGTGTTTCCTGGCCAGAACCATTTGAACCCTCATGTTGTAACGACCACCATGCCACGCGAGGTATCACACCACTGGCTGCCCTCATGCGCACCAACAGATGTGTGTAATTGCCGATGCAAGTATTGGGCGGTGCGGTGAAATTCACTTGTTCTGCGCTCCTGGCAAAAATCGCATCGTTTTCGCCGCGAGTCAGGTTCACACTCACAACGCGTTGTGATTCCTGTGCCAGAACAGGGCCAGTATCGAGTAACACGTCGATGGCTGGGTAGCGGAACAAAACATACGAACTGATGTCATCATTAGGCGCAGACGACAATATCAGCGTGACCGTCTGCCCTTTGTATGATATTAGGTCTATATCAATAGGCTGCCAGTCCGATAATGTAGAAGATAATCGCTGTGACCACAGCAGAGGTTGCGAGGTGGCGTTTTCAGCCTGCAGGCTGATCTGTGCACTGTCTTTTGGCGACTTGACTGCGCTATGGAATGCTACTTGCTGCGCCGTACGTGGCAGGTACACTGTCCACGATATCGCGTTTGATGTAGGCAGTACCAAATCGAGATGGTGATAGTCATACCATGGGAGAGGTTGTCGGGTTTGATCATCAAGCCATTGGATAGGTTCGATGCCAGTTGGATCACTTACTGTCACGGTGTCCAGCGCGTAATCGCCCTGCAACGTCCAGCGCTGGTTAGGCGCAAAAACTGACAGGCGTAACGCCTTTAGCAGCGCCGCAAACTCGTATGCGGGTGTTGAACCCTCGACGCCATCAAGGATGACGCGCTGTTCGCAATGCGCGGGTGCGCTTTCTGCGTATCGCACACATGATGCTGACGCGGGTGCACGCGCATAGAGGAAGTAGACTTTACCGTCCATCGTCAGCCCGGAAAGAATGCTTGCAATCACCACCCCGATGATGCCGATGCCGCATAGCCAACGCAGAATAAAAGTGAGTGCGCCCGCCGCATCCGGTGTAGTGACAATAGCACTTGCCATACCCATAAATCCAAGCCAGAACAATAACCCAATCCCGGTGTACCATATCGAGATGCCATGCCGGAAGATGCCCAGCAACCACAGGCTGAGAATGGCTGCAGCCATCACGTAGCAACCTGGAGCGATGGCGCGCAATCCTTTGGTGCGTCTGGTTGTCCATACAAGTGCGATGCACGAACATGCACACATTAGCCCGACATATCCCACGGCGACCTGCTGATTGACCAAAACATTGACGCCATTGACGAATGACGCACCGATACCGGCCAGAACGAACTCCACATTGAGGACATTAACAATACGCTGGGCGCTACCCGCTGACCCTCCTACCAGCATGACAACGATAGGCGCAAGGGAGATTGCCGCTGTTGCAAGGACAACCGCGAACTGCATCAACGAAAAACGCGGTTTGCACGAAGGGCGTTTTTGCCATGCCATATTTGTCAATGCCATAGCCGTCAGAATCAGTGGCCATGCTACGATACCCTGCCCCCATGACCACGTGGCAAACCATGCTCCGGTGGCTGCCAGCAATACCCCTTTCCACGTCTGCCCAAATCGCACCAGGCACCACAGCATGAACGCCATACCGAGCACACATAAGCCCATTGGCACAGAGGCATCACCAAATGTGAACTGGTTGATCTGATTGAACGAGAAGATCAATAAGGACAAGACTGGCAGTAGCCATATCCTTCGCCAGTTGGCGACGCGCGCCGTCAATGCTGAGTAGAACAGGCAACACGTAAGAATCATGGTGCCGAACCCGCACAACAGTTCAACGAAGGAATTCCAATAAACGAGCTTCGCCAGCATGATCCGCAACAGCATGGGAAAGAACATCAGGTGGCCGTTGTAGAAGCTGTCGCGCAGGATGTTCAGAGCGTTGTAACTAGGTGACAGGATACGTGTGAGGGCCTGTACGTGATAGATGAGGTCTGCCGACAAGATATCGGCACCCGTGGTGCAAATGATCGAAAGGATGCGGATGATCGGCAGCGCAGTCAGCACGCTCGCGATGACTGCTCCGGCGGCACGCCGGTTGTGAGGGAACATGATCCATCGCATGCTCTGTGAATAACCTGCCAACTCTATAATAGTGCAAGAAGCGTTCGGGTATTCAAGATTGGTATGACCATGTTACCCCTTATTATTCATCCCCAGCACCACTTCCAGCACCATATTCACGATACCCATGACGATACCGCCGATGATGGCCGTGCCCAGATCGGCAACAATGAGGCGTCCGCCTGACAACGATGCCGTGATCATCAAAACAATGCCGTTGATGACGAAAGCGAACAGCCCGAGCGTCAGAATGACCAACGGGCAACTCATGAGCGACACGATCGGCTTGATCAACGCGTTTACCAGGCCAAAGATCAGCCCGAGCAACAGGTAGGAGAGCAGCGCCTTGTCAACAACCTGAATGCCCGGCAGCAACGCAGCGGTGATGGCAATCGCAATCGCACTCACAATGATGCGCAAAATAACGTTTCGCATGAGGTTATACCTTCCTGTGAAAATCTGATCTCAACACTACCTATTATGGCTGTGATTACCTGACGCGATGGTGTCATTTTCAGGCAACTGACCTGACATCACTCGCCCAGGTCAACACTCAGGCTGTTGTTCGTGGTGGTCACGTTGACTATTTTCAGGCCAGTGCCCGCCAGCCCATTTGCCACGGCGCTGTTGGCCTGCTCTTCCATCATGCGATTGAGCTGGTTGATCTGCGCCTGAAATGGTTCCAGCGGTACGTTGAGCGCGCCGATATTCACGCTGGCTACATTGGTATGGATGCGTCCATTTTCCACCAGCAATTGCATCGTTACGACAGGGTGCACTTTCACCAGCGTACCGTTGACATTCGCCTGAATGTCGACGCTGACGATGACGGCGTTGGGCCCTTGTAAAGTCAACGTTGGTTTCACGCCTTTGAATTGAGGCTGTGTTGCCAGCGCGCGGGTCAACTGCTGATTAAGGTAGGACTGGTCGATGCTCACATGGATGACGGCCTGGCCTACGGCAGGCGGCGCGACGGCAACGCCGCTTCTGCCGCCTAGTGCGCTGATGAAAAACATCGCTGCCGCGCCGATGATGACGCCGAAAATCAATCCGGCCAAAAACTTGATCATGTTATTCCACGAATCCACACGAATCTCAACCACGAATCAACCCGAACAAGATTGCTGCCATGGCCTTCGTGTGAGTTCGTTTCCATTCGAGTCGATTCGTGGAGTATCCGTTCTAGTGTTTCAGATAGACGGTCTTAACGCGCGTATAGAAGTCGATCGCACTACCGCCCTGCTCTTTGAAGGTGTTGGCGCTCGAATGCTTGAATCCGCCAAATGGCATGTGCGCCGCCAGCCCGGTGGTAGGCTCGTTGATTTTCACCACACCGGCGTCGATGCGATCCGCGAATGTCAGCGCCTTGTGCATGTCGTTGGTCACGATGCCGGCGGAGAGGCCAAAGCCGATGCCATTGGCTTTCTCGATAGCATCATCCACATTTTTCGCGCGGATGATACACACAACCGGGCCGAATATCTCTTCCTGTGCGATGCGCATACCGGTTTCGACCCCATCGAACACCGTCGGTTGCACATAGAATCCGCCGGATCGGGCGATCCCGCCGCCCACAAGCAATTGCGCGCCCTCGTCTTGACCGATCTTGATGTATTTCAGGTCGGTTTCGAGTTGATCCTGATTGACCGCCGGGCCCATCTGTGTGCTGCTGTCCATGCCGTCGCCCACTTTGAACTTGCGTGCCGCCTCGGTCAATGCTGCTGCGAATTCTGCCGCGATACCTTCTTCCACAATCACGCGGCTGGTGGCCGTACAAGCTTGCCCGGTCAACCCGAACCCGCCGCGCACAACAATGTCCACAGCCAGATCGAGCTTGGCGTCGTTCAACACGATGGTCGGATTCTTGCCGCCCATCTCCAGTTGCACGCGCGTCAGATTCTTGATCGCCTGTGCATAGATGCGCGTGCCGACGTCGTATGAACCGGTGAAGCTGATGCCTTTCACATCGGGGCTGCTGACAATTTCGTCGCCTACCTCGCGGCCAGAGCCGGTGATGTAGTTGAACACGCCGGCAGGTAGGCCGGCTTCCATCAGGATTTCGGCCAATAACAGGCTGGTATGCGGCGAAAACGAGGCTGGTTTGAACACGACGGTGTTACCGTACGCCAGCGCGGGCGCAATCTTCCATGCCGGTATCGCCAGCGGAAAATTCCACGGTGTAATCATGCCAATGACGCCGAGTGGCTCGCGCTTGGTGAACAGTAACTCATCGTTCACGGTGCCGGGCAGCATGTCGCCCCGGATGCGCCAGCCCTCGCCACCGAAATAGCGAAACAGGTCGCGCGCGCGGATGGCTTCGCCCTTCGCTTCGGCCAGCGTCTTGCCTTCTTCGCGCGTCAATACGGCGCCAAGTTCATCCATCCGGCCGGCAATGATCTGGCTGGCCTTGTCGAGGATGGCGCCGCGGTTTGGTGCCGGCATGCCGGCCCACTTGGGGAAGGCTTCACGTGCGGCCGCAATAGCGCGGCGCGTGTCCTCGCGTGTTGCAGAAGGGAACACACCCAGCACCTCGCCCTCTACGGCGGGATTGGTGTTCTCAAAAGTCGCGCCGTTTGAGGCATCGACCCACTGTCCATTAATCAGGTTCTTAAATTCCTTCATTACGATCTCCTGTGTCCGTCCACATGGTCATATGGTCAAACTAGTTATCTGGTAGTGTGAACTCACCAAGATAGAGTTCCTTGTCCCGCATGATCCTACCATCTTGCTCAGATAGCCACCGCTCTTTATCGCCCCGATTGTATATACCCGTGTACATTTTGTAGATGCCGCTGGGCGCATCTTTCGGAATCACAATACGATGGAGTTGATCGATCCCGTCACCTGCCCGATAGGTCAGTGTCGAGCGTCTTCCCTGATCAGGTGGATTATCGTCCGATGCAGCCATGCTACCGTCTGGCTTGAATATATGAAGATAAAGGACACCATCAGCAGGTGTCCTAGAATCAGCACGCCAGTAGACATGGAAGGACAGGATGACATCACGCAACGGAGGTTGTTCAAGCGAATAACCCAGCAATGAAAAGGTCCCTGCGCGGCCGCTCACAAGATTGGGTATATGCTGCGCAATGGGTACAGGCGGATAATTTTGTACTTCAACAAGACCGAGCAGCGTGGCATCTGTGTTTCGACCGGTATGATCTTTGCGCGCAAGAGTTAACCGATAGTATCCGGGTGTGATGGTGTAGGGTAGTTCAAGTGTTTGGATGGCACGC
>CAIQQO010000243.1 GCA_903873965.1 uncultured bacterium | reverse complement strand
GTACTCAAAAGCCACAATACTTTGACTTATCGCAAGGTGGGCATACGTTCAAGCAGGCGCAGAAGGCCAAGAAGAACGAGAATGACCAGCCTGGTTTGCTTTAGCCCAGGAATACAAAAATATGTACATTTTTCGTATTGACAGGGTGGTAGGCAGAGCGGAAGTTATGGGAGTAGGGTCTAACTGGTGGCTGTTCTATTACGAATCGGGACCTTACTTTGTCGTGATGTCGCCTGGCCACCACTACTGGGTACAACTTTACGGTCCGCAGGCCTATGCGCGCAATGAGCTGTTCTTGATGAAAACCATCGACATCCGTGAGGATGGCCTGGTTGAAGCGGAAAAGGTGCGCAGCGAAGAACCCGGCCGCGGATTACGCAGACTGGTCAGGCAATACTGCGCCGAAGTCGATATTCTGGCAAAGGCCGCGGGATACGGCAGCGAGCTGGATGGCTCCCTGATCTTTAAGCGCGCCAACAAACGTGAGACACCTTTGCGTGGGTAGGTTAATTGACAAACGTTGGTCAGATGTCTACAATTAACAAGAGAATCAAAAGGTCGAGGTAAAACAGTTTGAGTCAAGGAAGTTACGCAGAAGCGGTCCCGTTCGAACAAGTTCCCAAGTGGACACTATTCTGGGCGGAAGCTGGGCCGGCGATTATGCGGCGTTGGATGAGCAACGCAACGATCATCGACCATTGGGAATTGTGGGACGGTGAAATCAAATACGCCGTTGCAAGGGCACCGGACGGGACATTGTGGCTGTATGACAGTTGGGCCGCATCCCCGATGGCAACAAAGGTGGAACTACTGTGAAATTACTAAAAGTAGACAAGAGATTTGTGCTGGCACCTGACAGCTCCCCGGATGCTATCACGATGGTATTAACCGTAGAGCGGCATCACAAGAGCGGTGTCACACGGCGCTACTACTGCCCGGTCGACGGGCTGGCAATCGTCGTCACAGACGATATGGAGATTGAGACTCTCAAGCCGGGCATGTGGCTGAAGGGGTTGACTGGAACGAACCACCAGCTCATCAGTGAGGATAGAGGGCTGGTGCTTCCGGGCAATGAAGGGTTGCCGCACGCCAAAATCTCGATTCGCGGCGTGATCACAGACATTGACAGCGACGCTGATGTTGACAGGAATAGCCCGGTTGGCGTCTTGAGCGTCGAAATCGCGCGCGGCGACAGCCCGCTCAACAATGTTTTACGTGAATGGGCGCTTGAGTGCGCCCGTCCTGGCGGCCGTGAGCAGATGTCACCCAGGCTGGCTGAGGCACTAGACAGCCTGGCGCGAGTCAGGTCACACTAACCCATTTGGCCCATGGGCCAAAAATCACGCAGTTCGGCCAGACCGAACTGCGT
The DNA here is from genome assembly GCA_903873965.1 of uncultured bacterium. Classification (GTDB taxonomy): domain Bacteria; phylum Chloroflexota; class Anaerolineae; order J036; family Brachytrichaceae; genus CAIXPS01. Next base: position 13,989 of record CAIQQO010000243.1, on the reverse strand, counting down.
ATAACGCTGTAGAATCTAGTTAGTATCACTTAAAGACCGACAGCGCTGCCAACATATCCTCGAATACCCAGAGGCCAGTTGGATCTATAGAGTGAACCGACCACTTAATGCCGGCATCTAGGTATTCATTTCGTGTATCCCGCGATCAGGCACGAGATAGTCTGCGGAGAAACGCCGTCAACAATGAACGCGATAGCTGCTGCTTTCCTTGGGCAAGAAATCAGCACGAGAGCGCCCAAACACCAACTAATCAGGCGAATCGAGGTCGATTCGGAAAAAGACATGCCCACCTGGGATGACTTATCCCGAATCGCGAAATCATGCGGAGCCGCGGGCAGATACAGCCCGGCGATGATCATCCTGCCGGATAAATGCTCTTCGCTTTATCATGGCACACTCAATATATGGAGAATTCCAGACCTTTGGAGGAAAGATTACGCGCGCAGGGCAATTCCCGACGTGCCGGTCGCCCGTCCGAAGATCCAGTTTAACCTTTGCGACGCCAGGTGGGACCGCATCCCCGATCTGCATACATGGTGGTGCTCCAGGCTGCAAATGGAGGCTTCTCCGCGCATCGTGGAGACCACACAAGGGGCAGACATCGAATTAACCGTGCACGCCTACGCGCGCGCACCATGGAGTGTGCTGCTGGCACTGCGCCAGGCCGTGTTCCCGCCGGGCATCGCGGTATACCTCTTTATCGGCTTGAAACTGGGCCGCGAGTTCATTATGCGCACGGTCCCATGCAGCGCATGGCGTGACGTAGATTGACAATTGTTACCCATTATGGTATAACTTAAATATGCAATGACCACGATTATTTTCGGGAATCGACTCGCTCAATCGATGAGCCTGTCAGACCTTTTGCGCGACGCGATCATGCGTGCGGATATAGATACGATTAACAGGATCGCAGAAACCGATGAGGTCTTTATCGTCGAGATACGCTTAACATCCGGTGCGGCGGAAGGGTCCACATGGCGGCTTGAGGCCAGTATCTCGTACCGCGACTGCCAGACTGGATCAGTCGAGTGGATTCTGGATTGCGACGTACGCCCGATACGTGAGTTTATCGAAGCGAACCGCGCCCAGTTCGGAGAGCGAACGCGCGTGGTGATATTTCAGGAGAACACTTATGTCCGAGGTATTGTTGAAGAGCCCTGGTGAAGAGATTGACATTGATATTTCGCGTGCCGCGTTTTTGCCCGGGCACACGGAGCAGCGGCCGCTGATTATCCGTTCGTATGAGGAAGCGATCAAGATAGCGACGCTGGTCTCGGAGAGCGGTGATTTTGACCTGCGCGGCAATTCCGGGCGAGCGCTTGCGCGCATCATGTATGGGGCCGAGATCGGTCTTTCGCCAATCGCGGCGCTGGCCGGCCTGTTTAACCGTGAAGGCCACATTTGCATGCGGGCTACGACGGCGGTAGCGCTGGTTCGCGCCAGTGGGAAGTATGATTTCGAGAACATTGAGATCAGCGCCGAGCGCGCCACGGTCCGCGCCACGCGCCTCAAGAAAGGCAAGCAGGTTGGCACGCGCGACTACACGCTGACGATGGAAGAGGCAAAAATCGCGCACATGCACGAGTGGGTCGAATCAGGCCACGGCTATCGCCAGAAAGACATCTGGATTCAGGCGCCGGCAGCGTGTTTGTGGGCGCGAATTGCAATGCAAGCCATACGCTGGGAGTGCTCAGACGTGTTTGGCGGGATGCCGATCTACGATCCGGAAGAACTGAGCGACAAGATGCCTGCTGACGAGCACAAGGGTGAGCAAAAGAAACCAGACACGAACGGCCAGAAGCAAGCCCCTCAGAAGCCCATAAAACCGATAGAAGCCCCGCACAAGACGGTAAAGACCGGGAGCGAGCACCAGTTCAGTATTTCCGAAACGATCGGGCGCGTTTCCCAGTCGCGTGAAGAGGCGGCCGAGCGGCTGCGCAACGCAAAAAAGGCGGCGATGGACCGCAACCTGGATGCGGCGGTAGAGCGGCTAAAACTGTCGGACATCCCCACAGCCAAGGTAGCAGATGACCTGAGCATGAAGCTGGAGGCGTTATGCCTGGAGTACGAGGATGCCTTGCGCTTGCATTATCGCGCGCCACTGGGCGATTTTATCGCCATGCACCCCGTCCTGTGGAAAGACATCCTGTTGTCACTGCTTAGCCCGACAAACGAAAAAGAGGCTCTCGCGCCACTCAGGGCGACCACATGGCTCGCGCCCCATCTGATGACGATGCTGGTCGAAGACATCGTTGTCACCGTCAAGATAACGCCAAAAGGAGGCGTAATTCGTGAAAATACCGAATCCAGTCAATCGCCCGAAGACGAAAAGCCAGTTACAGAGGCGCAGCGCGTGGAAACCAACGAGCGCGCTGATGCTGAAGCAGAGGAAGAAGCCAGTTTCAGGCAGGAAGGCTTCGCCGAAGAAGTCCCGTTTTAATTTCGCCAATCTCAGGAAAGAGCTGACTGATCGGTATCCATGGTGCCTCTTTTACCCGCAGGAGCACGCGCTTGAAATACATCACGTTATCTTCAAGCGCAGCGTTGGCCTCCCGATCTACGCGCAAGCCAAGCTGCATGACAGGCACAACTGCCTGCTGCTCAGCACGCGTGGACATCACGAGCTCACCAACAGCAACCCGGCCATGAATATCGCATGCGCCTTGAAACTGGTTGAGCTCGAGGGCTGGGACAATATGGATGAATGGTACAAGAGCCAGAATATTACAACAGAACCACCTGATCTAGCAGGCTGGTTTGCGTTAAGAGGCGTGGAGCCGCCATTGCAATAGAACAATTGTTCTACTATTACAGACTGTTGCGCAAAGCAACAGGCAGTGTTACAATGGTTTTGGGATTGGAGATTTGGAATGCTTGATATTACTGGGATAGGGAACGATAGTTCGTTTAACGCGATCGCAAAAGTTACCTGGCTGCCATCACCTGAGCTCGTCATCGTGAAATGTGCAGAGCTGTCCAGAATGTCATTTGAAGCAGGTGATATAGCAGGCAGTAAAAGGTTTAACGGCGCAGGTGAGTTAGTTGCGTACTGCATGGAGCGGCAGCGCCTGTATCCCTATTCGCGCGCCAGCGCGGATGAGATATGGGTAGCAAGCAGAGGCAACCCGCATGGGCCGTATTACCTGACCGGGCCGCTGGCCTGTCAATGTGAAGCGCGTGGAGACTGCAAGCATAGGGCTTTATACATTGCCATTGAAGACATAATTATGGAGTGGCTACATGAAAACAGGGATATTGGATTATGAGTAACGTCGCGACATACGACCCGCAAATCATTCAGGTAACGCTCAGCCCGGAAGAGCATGAAAGACTGGTCCGGCTTGAGGCTGACATCGATATGGGTATCACGGAGATGATATCCGGCGAGAAACTGCGCGAGGTAGGGTACAAGCGCATCGTAAAAGCAGCGCGTGAGATCAATGAGAGTAATCTGCTGCGCGATCAAGGTTCGTTGACATTCGACGAGTACCTGCGAGAGAAGTTTTTGCGCTATGACACCGGATCGGGTAACTATTACCGCTTGATTCGTGGCGCGATAGCGACAGCGCAGATCGCGCAACTGACCAGGAACAAATATGACTTCACGCCTGACGTAGTGTTGCCGAGTAACGAGCGGCAGGTGCGTCCGATCGTGGATGCGAACCTGGCCCCCATCGCGCAGGCGCAGGTATGGCGCGCCGCCGTTGAACTACGGAGCGAAGAAGAGAAGCAGAAAGACAAGCCGCCCACCAGCGCGACGGTAGCGCTGGCCGTAGAGGCGATGGTGAAGAACAGGAACAAACCGTCCGTGGTGGAGTCGCCTGACATTCTGGCGCAGAAGGCGATGCAGATCAAGATGGACCGCATCCTGGATCAGGTGCGCGGGCTTGACATCGACTGGCAGATCAAATTTCTGCGAAAACTCGGAGACGAGCTAGGAGCAACTGTTACTTTGTAAATAACTCCGGGTTAAAACCCGGAGCTTTGTCCCTGACGATCCGAGACGTATGGGCGATTTACAGCGCCCCTGCGACCAATGTTAGTCGCAGCGATGGTATCAGCGTGACCAGAGAATCCGCACGATACACAGGAGAATTTAGATTGAGACGGACGATTAGCTTTATCAATACAACCGCAAGACGGGCAAGTGCGACTTGTGTTTCTAGGATCAACCAGAATCACAGATACGCCAACCCGTTTAGCCTTGTATTCGATAAAGGTGCGCAATTGAAAGAACGACCAACTATGCAGCGTTGCTCTCTGAGACTTCCTAACCCTTACCCGGTCGCGTATCCCTTCGAGATTTTCGAGGGCAATAGCGCGTCCGGTGTGTTGAGCCTTAGCAACGATACGTTTGCTGATGTTGTGGTTCGTCCACTTGGCAAACCGCTGTTCTTTGCCGCTAAGTTTGCGCAGGCGACGCTTAGCGGATTTCGTGTCTTTACGCTGAAGTTTCTGGCGCAGGCGACGATGACGGAAACGAACGTTTTTGATTGTCTTTCCAGAATGAACTTCGCCGTCCGAATCCGTGGCGATGTTGACGATTCCGGTGTCTACACCAAGCGCGTCAGTAAACTCCATTGGCGCAGGTTCTTCAACATTGCATGTTGCGAACAGAAAGTAGTTTCCTTTGGCTGTAGCCAGATCGGATTCGCCTTGTCGTGTCTTCAGCAACTGGCGCTGCCGTTCACCGCATACGAACGGTATAGCCATGCGCCCATCCATCGTCCAGATAGAGATAGTGGATTGCTTGATCTTCCAGCTGAGGATGCGTTCGTCGTAGGCAATGCTGCCAGTTGCCTTAAAAGTGTGCTTCGTTTCTTTGTCCAGCTTGTAAGCGTCGGCGACTTTCGCAATACAACGCACGGTCATTTGAGCCGACAAGCCAAACTTCGCACGCACCTCCGCGTAAGTGAGATGGTGCAATTTGTACTGACCGAACCTCTTGCTCTCCCACGCCGCACCGCTGATGTAGTCGCACGCGGCATTCGCAGTTTCAAGGGTGCGTTTCAATGCGCCTGCTTGCTCTGGCGTGGGTTGAAGTTTGATTTGCGCGGTCAGTTTCATGGCTTGGCATCCCTTTGGGATAGGAGTAATTATGGCATTGTTTTTCAAGTATTGAAAGCAGTAGAACGGCTTACGCCGCTCGCTTACCTCCCCGGTCTAAAGACCGGGGTTTCCCACGAGGCAACCTCATGAATTACAGGTTTTTCAGGGTAACAAAGTCATATAGAGATGAGGACGGAAAAGTCATAATTGTGTCGGCACTACTACGTGAAGGTGCTGCCCCGGAGATCACAGGCGGGAACGACCTGACGACCCAGGAGCTCACGGATGCCGCAAAAGCACCCTCGATTGGACACGTGGCGATACTGCTGGAGAAGCATGGCTACCAGATCACGTGGCCACCCGCGGCGCTGATACCTTCTGTCTATCAGCAGGCCTCTCCGAGTATACGGCACTACAGATTCTTCAGAACTAAAAAATAGGGGGGGCCTCTGCCTTGCCTTAGTTGACAGGGTAAATTCAAAAGAATAGACTGATCCGGACGGTCGGCGCGCGGGTCAGTTCTGGTATCGCTGATTTCCAGAACTGATCTGCTCGCCGGCTATATGTGTTTTTCTGGATATGTGCGGTCATTGCGGAATGAGCACATAATCCCTTGTGAATTGAATTAATCATGTCGCTATGGCGCGCCTTAAGCCGTGAAAAAACGCGAGGCGCTACGATACCGTATAGGTTAAACAAGCTGTCAATGACTCATTATTATCGTTTTTTTAGTTTTAGCGGGCGCATCACATGGCCACACGAGCATCATTTTCGGAGGTGCTAAAAATGGCGCAATGGCGTCTTATTGACGGTTTGTAACTAACTATCTCTATTATCACAATACTAAGCGCTATGAGGCGCTTTTTGGCCCATGGGCCAAACTCTCAGACACTTGATCCCCCACCCTTCAGCCGGCCGAAGAGCGGGTGATCCCGTCTACCTCGTCTACCCCGTTTACAGGGCTTGACAAAAGGTGGATATGTAATACCATGTACCCATGCAAAACAAACAGGTTAGATCACAAGGACGCCCGAAGAGAGGGCACCCAGCCAAGCCGTTTAGCGTCAAGCTCACAGCTGAAGAGCGTGAGGTGGTTGAACGTCTGGCGTCAGATCGGAGTCTGTCGGTTGGCGAACTGTTCCGGCTGTCTGCCGGGCTCCCGCCCCGACCGATGTCAACGAAGGCGTACAGAAAATAAAAAAAAGAGAATCCCTGTAACTTTGGCCGGTTCGGGATTCTCTTTCAGAAGTTGGGATGGAACGCGGATTTAATTCCGAGGTCCTTCCGTTGTCTATTGACGGCGATGATACCATAAGGTAACACAAATGTCAATTGACGCCAGATCAGATGAGGGCGTTTATGACGAAGTTGCATGAGCGGGACGGCGAAGGTATCCGATTCAGTTCGGAGCGCCGGGGAGACGTTTCGATTCCGTATCACGTGATCGACCTGTGGCAGCCGCTGCTCGGTGCCAGGACGATCGGGGTGTATATATCCTATTGTCGGCTGGGGGACAATGACGATAGCGAATTCAAGATTTCGATGGCAGAGCTGGAGAGCAAAACGCGTGTCAGCGTAGCCGAGCTACACGAAATCAATGCGATGCTTTTGGATTGCGGCTTCATCCATGTCACAGCGACGAAAGCCGGAGAAGCGGAACACGGTGGCTGTACGATCACACTTCTGGAACCGCCAACCGCTATTTCGGCAAATCTAATAGCGAAGTACGCGTCCCCGGACGGCTATAAGCCGCTGAGTGCCGCATGACCAAGTTATACGAACAATCAGCGGGATACATCGAATTCGGTTCGGAAAGGCGCGCAGGAGATGTTCGGATACCGAACTATATATACGACCTGTGGCTGCCTCTGCTCGGCGCAGATGCCATCATGGTTTACAGCATCTACTGCCGGCTCGAAAGGGAAGGCCGTGTTTACGGCATGACCACGCTGGAAATAGCGCGTTCCTGCCGGATCGGCAAGACTAAGCTACAGGAGATCAACGCAATACTGGTCGATTGCGGCTTCATCCGCCTGACAACGCCAAAAAGTATTGACCGGCTGCGGCATTACACAAATTCCGTTATCGTGCTGGACCCGCCGCGCAAAATCTCAGCTGCCCAGATCGAAAAGTATGCGCCAGAATATGGCTACCAGCCGCTGACCAAATGGCTGGTGCAACGCATCGAAGTTGAGCCAGAAGCCGCGCAGCCACCAGAAGCCATTGAAAACTTGCCGGTCGAAGATGGACAAAAAGAGGCCTCCCTGGTCCCAAATGGGACTAGCTGCCTAGTCCCAGATAGGACTAGCCTAGTCCCAAATGGGACCAGTTGCCTAGTCCCAGATGGGACTCCCGTAATTGCATCCCTCTTAATTGCAAAGAAAGAAGAAGAGATTGCATTGCGCGCGCCAGTTTCTGATTTCGAGAAACAGAAAAGAGACCCTGCCAGTGATATGTTTAATTCAACTGTCAGGAAACAGGCAGAACCATGGCAGACATTCCTGGAAGAAGTCAAATTCAACCCGAGCAATTCAGAAGAAGATGCGAGCATGCGCAAGCTGTGCTGGATTATGGCAGACGCGATTGGCATGCTGGGCGCTGATCACCTGCCAACTGACAAGCTGATCGGGGCAAATCCAAACTCGAAGAAAGCGCGGCAGGAACGAGATGGCTGGAAAATAATCGGCAATATCGTCATGCTGTTCCGAGCATCCAACATGGATGCTTTTAGCGAGACGGCAGCCACAATTATCCGTGACGGAGTCAAAGATCATCTCGGCTTGTTGCCAGGCAGCTCCAAGCAACCCGGAAACTGGTCTAATCCAGGCAGTTTTTCAACGAGTATACGCAATCATATCCTCAAGTACCAGCGCACTGTCAATGGCGGCGTAGAGGCCGAAAAACCGATTGACCTGAACGCACGCAACGCCATGATGACAGGCTGAGCAACACAACATGAATAACCAGAACAATCAAGACGACAGTCGCAAGTACATGACCTGGGATCAGGTTGCGCAAAATACCGCGCAATGGGCCAAAGAGCGTCAGGAAGATGCAGCCAGCGCAGTGACGTGGGGCTTTGAGTCACTGGACAAGGTCGTCCCGCCGCTATTCCCGTCGCAGCTGGCACTGGTCACAGCTCTCATGGGCTATGGTAAATGCGTGGCCGGAGATACGCTGATCACGCTAAAAACAGGCGAAGTGATTACGATGCGCGAGTTCGTGCGCCGCCGCAAGGGCGAAATACTCACACTGGAGCAGGACTACCGCATGAGCTGGGTAGAGCCTACCGATTTTGCCTTCAGCGGGAACTGCGAGACGGTTCTCGTCAAGCTGCGAACCGGGCGCGAAATCCGCTGCACGCCAGAGCATCCGTTACGAGTTCCAGCTGGATGGGCGCGCGCCGATAGCTTATTGGCCGGAGATCATGTTGCAACTATTCCTCGATGTGGCATATCCGATATGCTTGAACAAAATGTGCACTGGGATGAAGTGCTGTCGGTCACGCCCGCAGGCGTCACGGATGTTTACGATGTCTGCGTTCCCGGCACGCACAATTTTGTCGCCAACGGCATCGTGGCGCATAACACGACCTTTCTGCGCTACATGGCTAAACGGCAGGCGGACATTTATGCAGAAGCGCCGCTGGTCAACGGCCGGCAGCGTGTCGTACTGGTGGCGGTAGCCGAAGAGGCGCTGGAACGGCAGTGGCTGGCGCTCGTGCAGGATCAGATTGCGACCGTTGGCGCCGTAGCGCGCGGCAATATCAGCTACGACTATGTCTCGAAACTGGCTGTTAAGCACACAGGGCTCCCGATCATCTTTGTTGGGCGAACCGTGGCGCGTGACGGCACATATGAGCTCAGCCGATTCCGCCGTTCGAGCGGTGGAATGACGGTTGATGTACTCAGTACGGTATGCGAGGAAATATCCAAGGATGGCCAGTTCGAGGTAGGCACGATCGTTGGCGATTACGTGCAGGCTTTCTCGACTGGTGACGAGAAGCTAGACCTTGACCCCGTGCAGCGCGTATCGGTGGTATCGGACAAGATCATGGATCTGGCGGTCGATTCACGCGCTGCCACGATATGGGGCGCACAGGCATCACCCAGCGCCGTAACCAACCGACCGGTCACCAGTATCATTGCGCGCCTGCCGTATGAGTACGAAGTGTGGAACACCAATCGCCTGCCGATGAACGCAGACGTAATTTTCACCCTGACCATGCCGCACAAGAACACCAAGGCGGACGGCTCGTACCCGTCAGGCTTGAGCTGGAACGGGCGCGTGCTGGAATCTTCCGTGGCCGACTTAATGCTGATGTGCGTGCGCAAATACAGAGACTCACCGACAGGTCAGATCATTCCCATTTCGTGCGGCGGTGGCAAGTATCCAGGCGCGCGTCCGTGGGGCGACCTGATGGAGATCAAGTAATCGCATCCGACGGTTTTCTATAGGAAATTCTCATGACAAACACGAACACGAAATACGACTTTGCAGCGATACGCAGAATGAACTTAAGAACGCTGGTCGAGCAATCAGGCGTCAAGCTGCGCGGAACAGCCAATGAGCTATACGGGCCATGCCCGCGCTGCTCGCGCGGCGACGAGCGCAGCGACCGCTTTCACGTCAAGTTGTGCCGCGATGGCAACTGGCGCTGGTTCTGCCGGCATTGTTACTATGAGATCGACGGCCATATCTGGCACGATACAGTTGATTTCATCACATGGCGCGATGGGATGGGCATCTCGGAGGCAGTCAGCTATCTGGGTGCGCCAGGGCTTAAGACATGGGCGACGGAAAAGCCTGCGCCGGTAGCGGTCAAGCCACCACCGTCCGAGAATGAAGTCAAGCGCTGGAACGCATGCTTGAAAGAATCCGACGTGGCGCTGGCATTTCTGATTGACAAAAATGTATACCCAGACCTGATCGACAAGTACCAGCTTGGTTATCGCGCGGACTATTATGGCGGCGCGGCGATCACGCTGCCTGTCAGGGATTTGAGCGGAAAGATTCAGAACGTGCAGCATCGCCTGCTGGAGCCACAGCCAGGCCAGCCCAAATACTTGAATCTGCCGAATCTAGGCGCGTGGCCGTTTAATATGCAGGCGATTCCGGAGGCAAAAAAGACAGGCAGATTGATGATCGTCGAAGGCGCGATCAAGGCGATGGTATCGCAGCAGGCGCTCAAGGTGGTTGGTGAAGTGATGCCGACGCTGGGTATTGTTGGCAAGCAAACCTTCATGCCCATGATTGGCGTGGAGGATGTAGGAGCGCATAAGTCGGCGTGGTACAAGCAATTCGACGGTATCAAAGAAATATGGATCTGCCTTGACCCGGACGCTGACCCGACAAGAATGGCGTGGGTGCATGGGCTGGCGGCAAGTGTCAGCGGCAGGGTGCGCTGCCTGATCCCGCCAATCAAGGTGGACGATATGCTGATGATGGATTCAGGCATCAAAGGATTCTTTGGCCTGTTCCGCATGGCCGAGACAGTGTCGCGCAAAATAGAAAGAAGCGATTAGCGATTACAACGAGAAACTCCCCTAGCCTCGTAACCACTCCCTTAAACACCCGCAGCAGCGAGTGTTTAAGCGGTGCGCCATAATTGACAAATGTTGTACAAACTCGTACAATTACACCAGATAAAACAGCAGAACACGAGGTGAAATGATGAGGAAGAGTACGACAACAGTGCTAAAGCGTGACGAATCGCCATGGGCGGTCATCGAGCACACGGGCAAGCTGATCAACGTCAGGTTCAATCTGAACGCGCCTGGCCCAGATGGGAAACCGATCGGGCTGCGCGTGGTTGAGGACTTGAAGACACGGCTGCAGCCGCCCGCGTCGCGCAAGTGGGACCCGAATAAGTATCACTGGGTGATCTGGCCTGAACACGAGAATCTGGTGCGGGTTATTGCAGCAAAGTGGGGATTTTCGATAGGGTGGGTCAGCCAGTCCTTTCATGTGCTGTACGTATCCGACGTGGAGGGGACGACCTATAACGGGTCGGTAATCAGGATGTTCACGTCAGAGCGTAACGACTGGTCGCTCTACGGTGACGAGGCGGTCATACTTGCGTGGTTTGCGGCGCATCCGCTGCCAGTTGCCGCCCCACCGGTTACGCTGCCCGACTTCACATCGCACTACAAGGCATTCGACATTGACGCGGCAGCAGACGCCGCAACGGTCAAGAAAGCATTCAGGCTGACGATTCGCAAGTGGCACCCCGACGTATGCAATCATCCCAGCGCCGCGGAGGTGGCGCAGAAACTGACCGCGGCTTACGGCACTCTGGCCGATCCGATCAGGCGCAAGCAGTACGACAAGATGGCAGTCTTTGCCAGCAAGATGGCGAACTATCTGCCGCCGGCGCCTACCATGGCGCCCAAGGCTGAGCCACTGTATTTACGCACTGGTATCGTCACGGTGGAGTACAGGCCGAACACCTATTATTCGGAGATCAAGAGCATCATTGACTGGAAACCGCTGGTTAATGAAAACGGCCGGTGCGCAGTAATGAGCAGCGTGGATACAACCACGAACACCCCGCGTGTGGAATGGGAAAATTGACAAATGTTAGTCATATAAGTATAATCAATATATCAAATAACGGAGGATTTTTATGAGTACCGCAATCATAGCGAAAGGCAGTATTGCAGCAAAGATGGCGCTGACGGCGCAATCGTTTCAGGATATCCTGATGGACTTGACGGCTGTCGTGATGGTTGACACGTCAGGTTCGATGGGAGCACGTGACGTGTCGGCAGAGGGCACGATCAGCCGGTTCGGGCAGGCGATCAGTCACTTACAGGTGCTGCAGGAAGAGAATCCAGGCAAGTTTCTGATTTTCTCGTTTGACAATGAAGTCAGGATGCACCTTGGCGGCGTGCCGGACGACCCGGATCGCAGTTACGACCTGCGCATGACGCGCATGGACTTGGCGGTCAAGGCGCTATTCGATTTTGATGGGACAGGCGTCCGCTTGTTTCTTTTGACGGATGGCGAACCCTCGGCAAGTGGCATGACGAGTGACGAGCATCAGAGTATTACGCTGAAGATGGCCGCAAAGTTCGAGACGCCAATCGACGTCATCCACATGGGAGCCCAGAGCGACGTACTCGGCATCACCTTTTGCAGAAAATTGGCGCAAGCCAGTGGTGGACGTTTCCAGAAAACGACCCGGCCCGGCGAATTGATGGCTCCGATCAAGGCAGCGCTGGCACTGCCTGCGCCCAAGCGAGGCGCGTGATGGAATACGGCGAGTATTTTGCGCTGGGCAAGGCTACGCCGGCACAGCTCCGCACAGCCAGAGAGGCATTTAACCAGTGTTTTGGCAGAGGCATGTATCGCACGTTCATCGCGCCACTCACGCGGCTGCAAGGCCCACTGAACTTGTTTGAAACGCCACGGACGAAGTACACGAGTTGGTTTATCGCCAAGGTGACTGTCATTGTAAACAGCCGCCTTGCGCAAAGCGAAGAGGAAAAACCACATGGGAATGACACAGAACAAACAACGCGTGGCAGCCCCGATAGCGCGTTGTTGCGGATATCGGGTAATGGGTGGGGTATATGCTGCGCTCAAGACGAGCCCGCTCGGCATCAGGAGGATTGAATCGCTCTATGTCGACCCGCCCGTTCCCGTCGAACCAAGGGCGCTCGGCTTGAATCCGCTGGGCGTCAGCCTGATCGAACGGCCGGGATCGCCTGGCGTATATGATGTATACGACTGGGTTGGCAAGACCTATTATCCGAAGCCAGCCGACATGCTTGAAGAGATTCGCGCAATGGGAATGAGCCGGCACTTGAGTAAAGCGCTGGATTACGAGAAGATCACGCCGGAAAGCTGGTACTTCCTGCTGCACGAAGAAGCCTTTATTGACAACGCGGCGGATTACTTCGCCGCTATGCCATGGAAGCCCACGGACTGGGTATGCAAGCACCACAAGCCGCACCATGAGGATGACGCCGCGCCCGAGCCGATGTGTATTGAACTGCTGTGGGCCGATATGGAACCGTCGTTCTCGGATGATCCGCCTGTCAAGCGCAAGTTCGGTTTCCGCGCGTTTGACCGTGAAATTGGCAGCATCAAGTATCTGGCAGCCGAAAGGCCGGACTGGATACTGGCCCAGCACCGGCTGGCGATCTTCTTTAAGTGTCATCTATCGAATCTGGCTGTAATCAATCACCCAGACCCAGGCACAGTGTCGATCAGCTATAACGCCGCGAGTGCTTCCAGCATCCCGGTGACAGTGGAGGATTTTTAATGATGAAGAAACAGACGGCTAACGAAGAACAGAGCAAGCTGTTCGACAATCTCGATCAGGTTATGGCGGATTACGTCACAAACGTAATCGAGTTGATTGACTTGCCGCCCGACGAGATGCTCAAGAAGAAACCGACGCCCGACCTGATCCGATCGGTCGGCAAGATCGGCGTGCTTGAGCCAGTGCTGCTGATTGAGGCGCGTCCAGACCCGGCAGACCCATGGCGCTATACGATTTTCGATGGCGAGCGGCGCGTTCAGGCCGCACGAGCCGCCGGGCTTAAGGTAATCCACGCCGTCGTTCATCCGATTGGTGCGCAGACAGCGTCGGTTCTCAGCCTGATCGCCAATGCGCAGCGCAGCCGTAACGTGGCGCGCGAGTACGAGCGGGTCAGCGAGTTGCTGGATGCCGGCTATTCGCCCAGGCAGATCGCCTACGCGACCGGCATGCCACAGGCCGGCATTGACAAGTTGTTGAAATTGCGCAATCTCACCCCGGCCCTGATGACTGCGTTGGAGAATGGCAAGATCAGCGAGTCAACTGCTTTTGACGTAGCAGGTATGATGCCGGTAATGCAGGATGAGGCGGCTGCTGTTTTCGATAAGTCAGGCAAGCTGCAAGCCAAAGACATCAAGACGATCAAGTCGGTCAGGGTACAGGCAGCACAG
>CAIQQO010000242.1 GCA_903873965.1 uncultured bacterium | reverse complement strand
GGGCGGGGTGGGTCAAAGCCGGTGGGAGGTTGCCAACAGGGTCACGACCCTGATGGTGGGCTGATACCACCAAGGAGCAATGAGAAGACCCCGACGACCCTGATGGTGGGCTGACACCGCCAAGGGAGCGTCGCCCGACGGCGGATAGCCGACGAATGAGTTCAATGGAGATGTATTGTAGCGGAACTGCTTTGCTGTATGCTGGTTTCCCTCCAGGATCGATGACGCCCTCAGTCAATTGGTTGTAATCCGCCCAGTTAATCAGATGTTTCCAGTCATCAATAAATGAGACAATATACGCATTCTCAGTTCCACCAAATCTTGGCCCACGCAATGCCCTGCCAATCATCTGGGTTAAAAGAATACTGCTGGTCGTTTGGCGGGTAAGAAAAACGATGTTGACACTCGGAACATCGGTTCCTTCGGTTAACATACGAATGTTGATCAGTACGTCGAGTTCATTCTGTCGAAATGCCTCTAACACTCGCTTATTCTCGTCCGCCGTGCGTCGATTTCTCGCCTCTGGACTTCCAAGATTAGCATCAATATGGGTATAAATGGCATCAACGCGAACAGTGCGGTCACGTTTTTTGAGAAATTCGCGAATTTGTTCGCATTGAAACCAGCGATCAGCAAAAATGATCGTCTTGCCATAACGGTCTTTGTTGTCGATGTAGGTTTGTGCAATAAAGAGGTTACGCTCCCGGCTTTGTGCTAACTGCGTAATAATATCCTCAGGTATGTCACGATAGGTACTCCGCCATTGGTTATACTCTTGCTCGTCAAACTCCATTGAAAAATCGGTGCGGTGATCTTCAAAGATAGGTTTAGCAAGAATACCTGCGGCCATCAGTTCTTGTGATTGCACTTGATGCAAAATTCCTTGCGGAAACAGATTTTTGAGCAATCCGCGCTTCTGCTCATCGGTGTATGTCGGTGTTGCGGTCAATCCGAGCAACAACATCCGTGGGTGCCGTTTGCGAAGGTTGGTGATCAGCGTGCGATAACTATAGGCGGGTGAATGATGAGCTTCATCAAAGATGACACATAGTTTCTCACCGGCTTCACGGAGAAAAGCAACCAACTGCGGGTGCTGATTTCGATCTGCTTGGGTTATGGTTTGGAGTGTCCCAATGACCACATCATCGCCGGGTTTGATCTCATGGACACGGCAATGACCAATCGTTCCCGAAACAACACGTATCGCGAGCTTTGGCTTGGAGCCACTGATATGACTCATTTCCTGCACTAAGCTCTCCATCGCCTGTTCAAGTAAGTGATGGGTATGCGCTAACCAGAGTACACGGTATCCTTGAGAAAGCGGTCCTGCACAAAGAAATCGCATGGCCGTAAACGTTTTGCCACCCCCGGTAGGTAAAACAAGAATGCCCCCTTTATCGGTGTCTGCGCGTTCACTAAACCAGTGATGGAGTTTTTCAAGTGCGCTACTCTGATGACTTGCGGGTGTTCGAATGGTCGGGCGCTTACGGGCGGTAGTGAGGTTATATTCGCCGTAGAACTGATGTACAGACTTATCAGACATAGCACCTTCCTTGAGACGTTGAATCTTCACTACCTTGATAAATTATAACACAGATCTTTATCCGATCACACGACGACTTTCTCTATGCTCTGACGCTTCTTTTCGTATCTGAGACGCGGATTCAGATTTTCGCTGGTGACGGGCTTTATTGAGCGGCCCAACGTCCCGCCTTAGCCGCGCCG
>CAIQQO010000241.1 GCA_903873965.1 uncultured bacterium | reverse complement strand
GATGGCTTGGTAAACACCATGCCCAGCGTTTTATTCTTAAGTACTGGTTGATTACCGCCCGATTTCCATTCCTGCTTCAACGCTACGGCGAGCGTCAGCAAGTCCGCAAGCTCGGGTGCCGTGAGGTCTGATAATGATAGAAAGTCTTGCTTCGTGTGCATGCCGTGGATTCTAACCTACACCACGAGCTCCGTAAAACGTGTAATCAATATACTTAGGGCATGCGACGAATTATCGGCTTAGTCCTTGTAGTTACACTGACCATCTTTGCAACGCTTGTAGAAAACTATCGCAACAACTTATGGGTCAGTTACCGCGATTACCGCAGCCCTTATGTGGCCGACATTCCCTCTGGACCGGCGCGGCCGCCTCTATCTGCACGAGTGGTAACCATCCTGATACGCGGACTGCGCCTCAGTACATCGCAGCAAATGCCGACACTAAACGCCTTGCGCGAAAAAGGCGCTTCCTTCATCATTCAGAATGAACCTCCAACCTTTCGGTTGCCTGTTTGGACCACCTTGATATCCGGAGCTTCCACCGAGATACACGGCGTAACAACGAACCAGGCCGGAAGATTATCAAACTCAAGCTCAATCTTTCGCGAAGTGCAATTGTCTGGCGGATCGGTGGCGGTCATCGGTTCGCAATCGCTGGGCGACACACTGGGCGCTGAAGTGCAACGGTTTGAAGTTGTGGAAAATCCTGATATAACTCAGCGCGATGACGATGCCGTGCGAATTGGCTTAGATGTATTGCGCGACTCGCAAAATCCAGCCGCACTTATTTGCATCGAGCTGACTGCCATTGAGGACTCACTTGATGCCCACCTCAGTGATAGCGACGCAGCCATTTCTGCCACTGACGCGCGCATCAGAACAATTCAAGAGAAACTTGACTTGGCCACTACCACCCTTATCATCATGTCGGATCGCGGCCTGACGTTGCCGGGAAGCGATGGCGGCGGCGAACCGGCTACTGCTATCACACCATTTATCATGTCTGGTGCAGGAATAGCTGTGCACAGCCAGGGCTTGCTCCAATCGATCGATATTGCCCCGACACTGGCTGCTCTGATGGGTGTACCGATTCCGGCTCATTCTCAGGGCGAACCTGCACTGGCAGGACTCGTAGTGCCCGTCACACAACCACAGTCTCAAATCACACTATCGTCTGCGCCAAGCTCAACACTCGTCGTGACAAGTACCATGGCACCGTTGACAGCACTCTTATCAGGCTCCGCTTTGCAACTCACGACTTTTTATGAGGGCTGGAGCGAAGCTATACACCAGCCACGCTTTGCTTCTGAGATATTTCGAGCGCAACAATCCGCTATCACAAATGGCGATACAAAAGCTTATCAGATGTTTGTCGATGATCTCCGCGCGCATGCAGTGGTCGCGCGTAACGCACGCTTTACGGCTGAAAGATCGCAACGTCTGCCGATTCTGGTCGGGATTGCCTTGTTTCTGTTGGTGATCGCCGGGATTACCTTCACCGCGCACCGCTGGCAGCCATTCGCTGGAGCACTTCTCTACGCCGCCGTATGGTATGGCCTTTATACCGTGGTACTCGGATATCACTTTAGCTTGGGCGACTTTGGCGGAAGTGAACCGGGGATATTCTTTACCTCAATAGCGCGCGATAGCACAGTAGTGCTTCTGGTCGTCACTATCCTGATAGCACTGACAACAGGGCGTCACGAGGATGGCCTTGATGCCATAGCGACGGTGATGAGCAGTGTACTCCTCATCACGTGCATTCAGATCGGGCAAGCTGCCTGGTTTTATTTTCAGTGGGGCGCCCAATTCACCTGGTCCCTGCCAGATTCAGCATCACTAGTCACCATGCTGGTAGCCCTGACCCAGGTAAGTGGCCTATCCTTACGGCTGGTACCCGAACTACCCAACATACCCATTCCACTGATCATCGCCTTCCTTACCTTGATCATCTTTACCGTAGTGCGCCATCGCGATACGCCCGGGCAATATGGTCGACTGCGTTAGGCCACACGATACAATATTGGCGCATGGACGACATGGATCATCTCCTATTTTTCACTCTACGCAGAATCAATTCACAGCAATGGCAGATAAACCGATCAGTATGAACAACACGAGTAACCAACCTGTCCACCCGGACTATGGTATTGACTTTCCCAAGGAACTGCGACGCAACGGCCTGTACGGCCTGGGAGGCATCGTTATGGGCTTGTGCCTGGAACTGCTGGCCTCAGGTGGCTCGTTGGGCGTTTTACTAGGCACAATCAGTTTGATCAGCGGCATCGTACTCGTCATCACCGTTTCGCTTTCGTATCTCGCCAGTAAAAAGGGAAAATTGGGCATGCGCGATCAGATATTGGCGCAAGTGCCGTGGCGCGGCAACGAGCAGGTGTTGGATATTGGATGTGGGCGCGGACTGATGCTGATCGGGGCAGCAAAACACTTGAAGACCGGCATGGCGTTTGGAGTCGACATCTGGTTAGCGGACAGCCAGTGGCACAACGCCATCGAGGCAACACTCTCTAATGCGACCCTAGAAGGCGTAAGCGATCGTGTCAAAGTACGTCAAGCAGATGCGCGTGATCTGCCTTTTGATAACAACACCTTCGATGTGGTGCTGTCGAGTTGGGCAATTCATACTCTGATCGACCCGGAAGAGCGCACACAAGCCCTGAAGGAGATCGCACGCGTGCTTAAGCCCGGTGGGCGCGTGATCCTCGTCGACTTTGATTTTGTAAAAGAATACGTCAGGTTCTTCGAAGAAAAAAACTGGACGGGTGTTAAACAATCTGGCGCGAACCGCATGTTTGTTACACCTACTTACACCTTGAGCGCCATGAAAAATGAAAATGGATGACGCGCTGAAATATAACCAATCTACAGATTCAACATATACTTCCAGAAAGCTGGAGGACTAAATTCAATGACATCATCATGCGAAACCGTTGACAACCTGTTGCGATCAAAAAATCCCGATCGTGTTGGTCTGGTGGATTCACCG
>CAIQQO010000240.1 GCA_903873965.1 uncultured bacterium | reverse complement strand
TGGGATCGAAGCGTTGTCGGTTAGAACCACATCGGCATGTGGGATCGAAGCGTTGTCGGTTAGAACCACATCGGCAGGTGGGATCGAAGTGTTGTCGGCTAGAACCACATCGGCGGGGGCGGTTGAAGCGCTCAGGCCTGCTTCCTCTTCTTCGTCATCATACTCAGTTGAGAATAGATCTTCATCGATTCGCGTGATCTGAACGACGGTTGCCGTCACTTGCGCAACCTTCTGGCCGAGATCGATCTGCAATCTTTCGCACGATGTGTCAGGATCGGTGTTAAACAAAGCAAAACTGATGTCTCGATAGTTCAGGTATTCATATAGTTCGCCCGAGCACAGCAATAGCGAATCGCCTTCCTGGATGGCGTTTCTATATCGCCACAGGCGCAGCTCTACCGGGGCAGATGGCATCGTCAGCGCAATGGGCTCAGATGCTTGTCCATTTTCAGTAAGAACACGCAGCGGTACGCCATGGCGCGCAGTATAAACACGCCCATTGCCGACAGAAGCCACAAAGTACCCGGCGCGGTATAACACGAGGCAGGCCCACGATGCCTTGCCCAGGGCTTCAACAGCGTGCACAGCATCCTGTAGAGCACCCGCAGGTGATGCGGCGCTGGAGGCGTCATAGGCAGCGCGAAATGCTCGCATGTGATGTCGGGCGATAGGGTCAGTCACCATCAACAGCACGCCGTGGCGGTGATGGCGCTCTGTCCACGCTGCGTCACTCATGTCAGGCAGGGCTGCTGCCTGGTCTTTATTCTGAGGCGAATTAAGACTCTCAATATTCAGGTGAAGGTGGTCTGTCTTTAGTTCGATCATCGTATCATCCACGCCAATGTCATAGATAAAACTCGTGCAGTCCCGGCAGATCGGCTGGTCGCGTCTTCACGCCAGAACCTATCATACGGCCATTCTCAAATCCATTATCTGATCTAGGGTTACAATCCCGTTCAGCACCTAAGGAGGATCTATGCCGATCGACACGACCACTGATTTCCGCCAATTGCCCCTTGCTCAGATGGAGCATATCGTCGCCCGTTTTGAAGAGCGCATCTTTGCCGCGCAACACAGCCACCCGCCCACCAAGCAGTGGGTGCGCGATGCCATCCATCGCAAAGGCGCGCCGCGTTGCCCCGTGCGACTGCGCCGATTGTCCTACGACATCATCGTCCGTTACGGCGATGCGCTGGCCGACCTGTTTTGCGAGTATCCCGATGATGTGATTGCCCTGGCGCCCTACGATATCAGCATTGGCTACCAGCCGCCCGATATGGATCACAAGCTCAGCACGGTGCAGGCCCTGATGCAGGGAATGCAGTGGACGGACGAGTGGGGTACGCAGTGGGCGCATGCCTATGGCGGCGTCGGCGCAACGCAGGTGGGCTTCCCGCTGCAGGATTGGTCGCAACTGGATGAGTACCTGACGCGTATACCGGATCCTGCTCTGCCAGGGCGCTTCGATGCCACCAAGTCATTGCTTGCTGATCACGGCGCGACCAAGTACACCTTTGGTTACATCCACTTGTCGCTGTTTGAACGTCTGCATAGCCTGCGCGGCATGGCCAACGTGTTCATGGATTTCTACTCCAATGAGGCCGAGGTGCGCCGATTGCTCGATGTCTTGTGCGGTTACCTGATCGGCATGATTCGCGGCTGGGCCAAGGTTGGCGCCGACGCTGTATTCATGACCGACGACTGGGGCACCCAACTGGCGCTGATGATATCGCCCGCCATGTGGCGTGAATTCTTCAAGTCGTACTACAAGACTGTCGTCGATGAGGCGCATGGGCTTGGGCTCGATGTTGTGTTCCACAGTTGTGGCAACGTCACATCGATCGTCGACGATCTGATTGAGATCGGCGTCGATGCGCTTGATCCTGTTCAACCCGGCGCGATGGACCCCAACGAAGTGGCGCGCCGTTTCGGCGGGCGCATTGCGTTTTGCGGCTCCATCGATGACCAGCACCTGCTCGCCACGAATCCGCGCGAGATTAAGGACGAAGTGCGTCGCACCATGGACACGCTAGGGCGTCAATTTGGCAACGCACTGGTCGTTGGGCCGGGCAACATTCTCACGCCCGAGGCGCCGCTCGAAAACCTGCGCGCCCTGTTCGAGGCCTGTCACGAGTAGGCGCCCACAGCCCGCTTCGCGTTATTAGTATGGCGGCGACGCCGGGCCAGAATAACCACACATTCCCATGCGCGGCGAGTTGACGATCTCGACCAACTCGCCGTTCTCAGATTGAATTAAAAATCTCATGCCCCTTGCGGATGTTGCCGTCGCTGTTGATGAAAGCCATATACAGTCCGGCATAGCCTATTCCTTTGCCATCATCGAGCGGGTGCAGGTCGGCAACCGGCGATGCCCATAGCGCGTGGGCGCAGAAACCAACTCCGAGTTTCACGTAGTGCGATAGCTCGATCTGGAGAAATGGCAGCCGTTCTTCATCGGTCTTACCGGCCCAGCAACACTCGGTGATGATGACCGGTTTATTGAACTGACTCAGATACGACAGAACACGCGTCAAGTAATCCAAGTGCCCGGCGTCGGTCATCGGCGGAATGCAGTATGGGTGCAGTGTGATCACATCGACATACGGCGCCAGTAGATCGATATCACCCCATTCACTCTTAATGTCCGTGATCCCCATCGTATTGGCAGCAGGTAATCCCTGTGATCCTACCGTTATGGGCAATTGAGTCACAGTGCGCAGTTCGGCGCTCATTTCACGCATAAAGTCCAGTACCATTTCAGTGCGCCATTTCAATCCCCAGGCATTATTGAAAGGTTCGTTGGACACATCGTGCAGCAGAATGGCGTCTGAGGCGATCGCCTGTGCGCTTTGTCGCAAAAAAGCTCGATAGGGAGCGTAATGATCGGTTTCGCGTGACCAGGCCAGCGTTTCGGATACAAATCCGCCAAAGCTGGGCAATCCGAACCAGCCATTAAAGTAGACAGGGATGAACTTCAATCCCTCCTCGGCCAGAATCGTCGCAGCCTCGTGGATATTTTGCAGGTACAACCCGCTGTCTTCACACCAGGCGTCAAACGATAGCCAGATGCGCAACGTGTTCATCTTTGGAAATAGGACTTTCGCGCGCGCGATTTGTGCGCGGTATTGCTGCGCGTCGAATTTCAACCATATGCCAACGCCGTTACAACTCCAGTCGGGTTGGAAATTAAAGCCTCGCACCCCGGAATAGGCGCTTGTTGGATCAAAAGTCATGTTTACCTCTAGGTGGAATGAGTTACTTCATCAGTACCGGTATACGACAGGGTGATTACCTTTCAGGTTCGGAGCGCCGGCGCGCGCCGCCTGCGCCAGACCAGCCAGCCCAGCCCTCCTATTGCCAGGAAGATGAGCAGCCATTCTTCCGGCTCCGGCACGGCTGTCACATTTTGCAAGCCTTCGGGCGTCGTCTCGCCGATCTGTTCATACTCGCGCGTGAAGCGGTCGCCGCGTTTCTCGGCATCGGCCAGGCGTTGCTTCTGCGCAGCATCCACCAGCACGATCATCGACGAATACGGCGTGACAATGCCGCTCCCCACCGCAATCTTATGCAACTGATCGAGTACCTCGACTTTACCGAGTTCGTCGCGGTGCTGTTGCATCTGGGCGAGAACGAGTCGACGGGACGCCAGCGCTCCAAACGGATCATCCTGCGCCTGCGATGGCGTCGATGTTGATGCGGCATGCGATGTGAAGCGCCACACATAGCCATCAACGATGTCGGCTTGATGTGACTGCAGCGCGGCTGTGCCGATGCGTTCTATGGCCTGATCCAGCGTGCTGGCGACGCCGCCGCCACTCGATTGGATCGCTTCGAGCGTGTTGTCGTTGTAACCCAGCGGCAACGCGCCGCCCAGGTGCACCATCCACACGGGCGCGCCGGGTGCCGCAATCTTTTGCGGATCTGCGCCCATCTCATAACCGCTGTTGTCGGTCAGCACGAGGATGGCATCGTATTGACGCCCCTCGCGTAATGCATTGAACTGGCGCAACAGGTCGCCGGGATTTTGCCCGCCCAGATAGACCAACTGGTCAGCGTTCAGGTCGGCAAGCGCCACCAGCGCGGGTTTCATGCCTGAGTAATCCGATGCGGTCAGGTATACATCTGCGGGCGTCGCCAGCTTCAAGTCGCGCAGGCGTGCGTGTGCTGCACTGACCTCATCGGCATGCGCGGCCATGCTGCGCGAGCGGTCCAATACGATCGCGAGGCGCAGGCGCGTGAACGCTTCGACCGCCGCGGCCATGCTGCGCGAGCCAGCAGGTTCAGCCGTGATGGTGGTTTGCATGCCGCCCGCGGCGCCGTCGTCAAACGTCACGCTATGCGACGCTGACAGCCCCGGTGTCGTTGCCGGGACCGTCGCCGGCAGCCAATTTCCCATATCTCCGGGCACCGGCTGGCCGTTCACCAGCCGTGTAGTCGTGCGATCCCAGTACACATTGCGCTTCTCGTTCATGCGCGGCAACGCCCACGCCTTGTTCTGCGCCAGCACGCGCCATGTCAGCCACAGGTGCATTTGGGCTGCCTCGCTGACCATTGAGCGCGATTGTGTCGCGTCCCAGCCCCAGCGCGGAGGTTCGATGGGAAATACGCGCAAGCGATATTGTGCAGGGCCGATCTGTTCGACCAGCGCCGGATCGATGTTCTGGCGCACCTCGTTCCGATAGGTCGATTGCGCTGCGCCGCGCGGCGCGACCTGATAGGCGAAGCGCTGGCTGCGGTCATCGCTGGCGCCCAGCCACAAGCCGGTGATAGCCGCCGATTCGGGCAGGCTGAAGTAATACACCACTTCCTGGCGTTGCGCCGTTTGATTCTGGTAAGCCTCGTGCAATTCCACATCAGCCCAGTCGCCATGCTCGGTCACGGTGATTTCCTGTCGCGTCAGCAGTATCTCGCGGTCATCCACAGCCTGCCACGCTGCGATGGCTGTATCGCGACTCCACGTCGAGCGCACAGCCTGGACGATGGTGTCAAGCTCGGCCTTGTTGATCGGTTGATCGAAAACGTGCTGATAGAGTTCAGAGGCGCGCGCGGCGTCTTTGCCCATCAGCGCGTTAAAAGGCGAAGTGAGTGGGTTGATTTCCGCGGTCGATACGGGATCGTACAGGAAAGGACGCGTGACAGCCTCGTACCAGCTCTGGATCATACCGGCCTGCTGGTCGTTCATATCGAGCGTCGTCCGATAGAGTTCCTTGATATGGGTCACTTCGCCGACGGCGCTGGTGTAACGATAGGTAGCCAGGTACGCATTCAGCAGCCCGGCGCGCAACGTCTCTTGTTGCTGCAACAGGCCTGCGGCTTCCTGCGCTGATGTGGGTGGTTTTTCCAGCAAAGTAAAAACCTGCTTTTGTGGCTGCTGGTTGGTGACGACAAACAAAGTCAAACACAGCGCCACGACTGATATCGGCAAGACTATCGTCAGTGGGCGCGGCCAGTGGAAATGCCGGCGCAGTGTCGCCACGCTGCGCCACCAGTGAAAGCCATAGACCAGCGGCGCCACAATCGGCAATGCCACAAACAGCGATCCCGAGTACACCATCAACCCGGTGCCCAAAAACATGAAGGGGATTGCTTGCAGCGATGGGCCATATCCATACCTGAATATGTTGGGAAGCTCGCGTATAAATTCAATTGCCATGCGTATCACGCTGGCAATGACGGGCAGGGCGTAGAAGGCAGCCCACAAACTTGTGTATAGCCCCACTAACGTGAGTATGGTCAGGCCGATCACGCGCAGCACGACTAGCGCGCCCAGCCACGTATTCGCGACGGGCTTGCGGGTTTCCACCGGGTTGAGTTTGTTCAGCGGGATGAGTAATTGCCACAACAGCGTTGCGATGCCTATCGTTGCCAGTGTCAGCAGGAACGACACGCCTGCCATCATCTCGCGGATGCCGAAAAGCCGACCGATCATCGCGATGAGTAGCGGTGCCTCAATGCCATATCCCATCGCAAACAACCGCGCGGGTGAACGCCGCAGAAACAGGGCGCCGACCGCCACGGCGAAAACAGGCACGCCGGTCAATGCCAGCCCGTAGGCCAGAAACTCCCACGGCACAAGCCCCACGCGCACCGCTTCGAACAACTGAAAGCCGACGAGAGGCGCAAACCCAAACAAGGCGAACGCCAGAAAGATGGCGTTCCATGACCAGAATAACAAATGCACCAGAATACCTGCAATCGGTTTGATCTTTGCCATAACCTTTCCTCCTGTTCTCATCTTATTTGCGCGGCGCAGCCTTGAACTGCGCATCAACGGTATCGTGTAGTGCAATGACCAACGCGTCCATCTGAACGGGTGACGCAGCCAGTTCACCGGAGCGCACATCGTGCACGCTATCAAAAAGAATCGACACCAGCACCCAGCGCTCGGGATTGAGTGACAAGGCTGACCACAACCGTGTGCCGTAGTCATCCGTTGTCCGTTCGGCAGACTGGAACCAGTAGATCGCCGACAACCGGCGCTCTGGCGCCCCGCTCTGCCCTTGCGTCAACGTCAGTAACTTGACGCTCAGATCGCCCTGAACCCAATGCGTCGCGGCCTGCTCGGTGCGCAAGCCATCGTTCTCCAGGCAGCGTTCCGGGTTATGGTGCGCACGCCAGTTTCTGCTGGGCACCAGCATCAGCGATCCCGTGATTCCGCGCCAATTGAAGCGTGTGCGCGTCACCGATTCAGCCCCATCGCGCAACAGCCAGTCCACTTCGCCGGGGCGCAGTTGCACGGGCGCCATGTTGAACTCACTCACTGCATTCAACGTCCAGGGCTGCGACGTGGCATCGGTTAACGCCAATAAGGGGCGTGGACTATTGAATAGGTTCAGCACGATTAACGCGAGCGCCAGTGCAACCGATGGCCAGACCCGCGGTTGCGGTGCTTCAACACTTTCAGGCGCGTCAGTATGGGTTCTTGGTATCAAGCGCATCAGCCATACACCGGCGGCGCAGACGGCCACAAAACCCAATATGCCCAGCGGGACATGGATCAGTTGCGCCACAAAGCGCAGGTTCAATACCTCGCCCACGCTGACCAGTACGGCCACGCGCGCCAGGTTGGCAACGAAAAGCAGCGCGGTAAAGACCGCCGCTGCCCATAACCAGCGCAGATTCAACGGGCGGCGTTCGATCCATGTCGCGGCCAGCAGGAACAGCATGCCTGTCCACAAACTCTTCACGCCGCTGCACGGCAGATCGATCTGCGAGATGCCGTTCTCAAACACCAGAACCGTGTCAACCCCGATGCTGGACACGCCCGCTGCCGTCAACCCATCGCGCACCAGTGTCGCGGTGGCAATGCGCATCGGGTACCCAATGAACACATCCAGGAAATCACCCAGCGGCAACACGCCAATCAGTAACAACGCGGCTGGGAACCCCGCGCGCCATGCCCGCGGCGCCATCCATAGACCGAGCAGCCCATAGGTAGCCAGCCCGAACAGCATCATCGCGAGTGTGTTGATGTCGAGGAAGCGCTCCACCGCGACAAACAGAATCGAGCCGCCCAGTGCCAGCGCTATGGCCGGCGGGTACGTGTGAATGGGCGTGTCGATGCGAAAGTGGAAAGGCCTGCGCTTCAAGCGAAATGCAATCAGGATAAGTGCGCCGATCAGCGCGATCTGGCTGGTGCGAAAATCCTCGCGCGTGAAAATCACAGCGAGGTTATCGTAGATGGGCGCGAAGAGCACTACCCACAGGGCAACGATCGCCCCATTAACAATGCCGCTGGTGATGCGCATGATGCGCGATAACGGCACGGGGCGATTGGAGAGCGGTGCAGGGAGTCGGTGAGTGTTCACGCCATGACTATCTTACAACCAACGGGGTGGCGCGTGCCGGGTGATTGGCATGCGGTTGGGCGACAAGCCACCGTCAGCGCTAGAGAGAGTCACCGGCTACTGTTAATCGACAATTGCCGCCACATTCGCACACATGACCGCGTCATTGGAAGCACTATCCAGTATCATCTGCACACCCGAGTATCAATCTCCCGGTTTCGTTGGTGTCGGTGTTGGCGCCGGTGGAACCGAGGTCATGTAAGGGTTGTAAATCTCCACGCGGTTGCGCCCGGTATGCTTCGCCTGATAGAGCGCCTTGTCCGCCCGTTCCAGCAATTCGGAAGCCTTGGTTACGCCCAGCGCCGGGATCGCCGCAATACCAAAGGAGACGGTCACGCGCAGCGGGCCGGCCTCGGCATTGAGGGTGGTCTGTTCGATCTGCGCGCGCAACCGTTCGCACGCAACTGCGGCTGCGTGAGCATCGGTCATCGGCAGGATCATGACGAACTCCTCGCCGCCATAGCGCGCAATGGCATCGCCCAGCCGCAGCTTGCTCTGC
Source organism: uncultured bacterium (assembly GCA_903873965.1). Taxonomy (GTDB): domain Bacteria; phylum Chloroflexota; class Anaerolineae; order J036; family Brachytrichaceae; genus CAIXPS01. Next base: position 23,556 of record CAIQQO010000240.1, on the reverse strand, counting down.
ATCAACCCGGACACATTTTGCAGCACCCAGTCGCCGGTAGGATGGCCATACTTATTGTTCACGTCGCGAAACATATCGATATCGGCCAATGCCAGCGCCAGCGCCGTCTTATAACGCATCGCGAACGCGAATTCTTTCTCAAACACTTCGGCGAAATAATGGCGGTTATACAAGCCGGTCAGGTAATCGGTGAGTGCAATGCGCCGCAGAGCCTGATACGACTGTTTCTCGCTCGACAAGCGCGATAGCAACTCGTCGATCGTGCTTTTGATGCGCAGCAGGGCTTCGACGTGCGCCAGCAATTCGCGCGGGTTATACGGCTTGGCCAGATAATCATCCGCGCCCACCGTCGTCAGCGCCCCGATGCGGTCTTCCACGCCAGTGCGTTCGCCGGTGAAAATCAAGATCGGGATATAAGTGACGACCGAACGGCGCACATAGCGGCAGATCTCGAAACCATCGATATCCGGCAGTACCACGTCGAGCAGCAGCAAGTCGGGATGCGCCGTCTGGGCCAGTTCCATCCCGGCGCGCCCTGTCTCGGCCACGGTGACGCGGTAGCCCGCACCTTCCAGCAAGCGGCGCGCAAAGAGCGCCTGCGTGCGACTGTCTTCTACGAGCAAAATGTGTTTTTTCTCAACGTCCATAAATTTCCATGTAGGGCTTCACAGCCGCGTGTTTTGAGTGAGTATTAACAATCGTTCCGCAATTTGATCGATGGGCAGACTTTCCATGGCGGCGCCTATATCCACAGCGACTTTGGGCATGCCATAAACCACACTGCTATTTTCGTCTTGCGCGATGGTGTATCCGCCGGCGTTGCGCATGGCCAGCAATCCACGCGCGCCGTCCTGCCCCATGCCGGTGAGTAAGACGCCGATGGCGCGCGAGCCAAAGCTTAACGCGAGCGACTCCAGCAACGCTGTAACCGACGGGCGATGGCCGTCAATCGCGGTGCTCAAGTCCAGCGCCGCAATACCACCGCGTCGAATGACCAGGTGGCGGTCATCGGGCGCCAGGTAGGCATTGCCCGTCTGCAGCACCTGTCCATCTTCTATGACGCGGCATGGCACGCGCGTGGTCTGCGCAAGCCAATCGGCTAACCCTCTGATAAACCCACGGCTCATGTGTTGCACGATGACGATGGGCGGGCATCCTACTGCGCTGGTGAGTGCGGGAGCCATGCCAAGCAAGATCGTTTGCAATGCCGGTGGGCCGCCCGTGGATACACCGATGCCGATGATGCCGGGACGGTCGGCAGGCGCCCGTGGTCCCGCTACAGCCGCAGGCATCTGCAGTGTGCCCGGGCTATGCGAGCGTTTTTGCAGCCACAGTGGACGACTCACCACTTTGACGCCGGCCATGGTCTTGATTTCATTGATCAAGATGTCCGTGTTAAATTCAGTGCCCGGTTTGGTGCCGGGTTTTTCCAGCACCGAAAGGGCGCCCAGTTCCATAGCCTTGAAACTGACGTTCAACATGGTTGAGGAGTCGGCTGCGGTCAGTACCACGATGGGACGCGGCGATTCACTCATGATCAGGCGAATGGCTTCGTAACCGTCCATGCCCGGCATGTTGATGTCCATGGTCACGATATTGGGTTGCAGTTCAACGCAGCGCGCGAGTGCCTCACGACCATTGCGGGCTTCGCCGACGATCACCAGTTCCGGGTCGCGTTCAAAAATCATGCGCAGCAGCAAACGTGCTGTTGCAGAGTCGTCGACGATGAGGATGCGTATCATATTATCCGATTAATCGCTCAATGGTTTCGAGCAGCTCGCGCTGGTCGAAAGAACTTTTACCGATATAAGCATCGGCGCCTGCTTCCATACCGCGTACACGATCCTGTTGTGAATCGAGCGAGGTGACCAGGATCACCGGCACTTGCGTGAAGCGTGTATCGCGCTTGAGAGCTTCTGTAAGCGCGATGCCGTCCATATTCGGCATGTTGACATCAGACACAATGACGTCTGGCAACCGCGCCATCGCCGCGCTTTCACCCATCATCTGCATGGCTTCAAGCCCGTCAGTAGCACTCATAACATCATACTCTGCATTACGCAGAATGTGTTTCATCAGCGTGCGTGTGGTGATCGAATCGTCCACAACCAGAACGCGGCGCGCCGTGGGCGGCTTTGGCGTGGTCAGCAGCCCCGGCGCCGCTTGCGTCGGATGGCTCTGTATGGTCTTCACCAAATCGGCCATATTCAAGATCAATACCACTTGACCATTGCCAAGCACGGCCGCGCCCGCAATGTTGCGCACGCGCTGCACCTGCCTGCCCATCTGCTTGATGACAACTTCCTGGGTTGACAGGAACGCATCCACGCGCATGGCCAGGTGCCGGTCACCCAGCCCGATGATCACTACCGGGAAGCGCGTGGGCTGTGATGCTGTCGTTGCGCGGGGCAGTTCCAGCAGCTGCGACAAATCGAACATGGGCAGCAACTGTTCGCCCACATGGATGGCAGGCTTGCCCTCGATGGCGCCGATCTGGTCTGACTGCAAGCGCATCATGCGTTCCACGTTCATCAATGGCAACGCCACCACCTGGCCGCCCGTCTCGACCAGCAGCACGTTGCTGGTCGTAAGGGTGAGAGGCAAGGTCATCGTGAAGCGGGTGCCACGACCCATTTCCGAATGCACCTGAATGACGCCGCGCAACAGTTCAATATTCTTGCGCACCACATCCATGCCGATACCGCGCCCCGAAATACTGCTGACTTTGCGCGCGGTCGATAAACCGGGTTGGAAGATGAGTTCCACCGCTTCATCGTCGCTGAGAGCTGCGGCTTCGTGTTCCGACATCATGCCGCGCTCGATAACCGCAGACCGCAGTCCCTTGACGTCAATGCCTTTACCGTCGTCACTGACTTCCAGCACCAGCCGGTCGCCACGTTGTTCTGCCCGCAGGCGCAGTATGCCATGCCCAGGCTTGCCCGCTACCTCGCGCTGCATGGGTGCCTCGATGCCATGATCGATTGCGTTGCGCACGAGATGTGTCAACGGGTCTTTGAGCAGCTCCAATGCCTGGCGATCAACCTCGGTGTTGGCACCTTCGGTCTGCAGGAACACTTCCTTGCCGCGCTCACGTGCCAGGTCGCGCACCATGCGTGGGAAAAAGTCAAACAGAGTGGCAATGGGCAGCATACGCATATTGCGGACGCTATCCTGCAGATCGCTGGTCACAAGTTGCAGATGGTTGTGGTCGCTGCTGATGCGCCGCAACAGCAGGTCCAGTTCCAGTTTAATCGCCTTGATTTCGTAATCATTGGCGGAGAGGGCATCACTCACCTGCGCTTGCGTTCCTGCGCCTGACTCTGTGGGCGCGCGTGTCGTCCCGACGGCAAGGGAGTCGCCAGTATCTCGCCGACTCCTCTGGCTGATCTGAATGCGCGCTCTGCGCCAGTCCCGCTGCCACGATGTTGTGCGCGCCTGAAGCTGGCGCACTTGTTCCACCAGTTGCCCCAGCCGCATGCGTGCTACGAGCAACTCACCCATATTGTCCATCAGGGTGTCCAGTTTCCCGGTCGAAACCCGCACACTGCGCGTGTCATCAGGTGTATTGCTCCACCCCGATGAACCGCTCGTTGTCACGGTGCCTGTTGCGGTTCGGAGTCCGTCCGCAGCCGATTGCGGCATGATCGACTGGTCCGGGTTTTGCAGCGCGGCGCCAACCTGCCCACTGGCGATAGGAGCGCCGGCATCTTGCCGGATGTTCTGGCCAAGAGTACTTGGCTGGCCAAGAGTACCTGGCTGACCAAGCGTACCCGGTTGGCCAAGCCCTATGGGGGGCAGGGCGCTATCCTGCGCATTTGGAAGTGGTGCAAACAAATCGGAGTCGAATGCCGACTGCCCCGTGACAGATTCGATGGTCGACATCGATCGGAAGCCGTCCGCGGCTCGGAAGCCGTCCGGTGACGCAGGGCTTGTCCATTGATTACTGGGTTCGGTTGCAACGTGCTCTGACTGTATTGCGCGGGCGACACGCGGATCACCTCGCAGGGCGTCATCCTGACCTGCGTCAGTGACAGAAGGGGCGGCATCCTGGCCCATGTTGTCGAGTAACACGATCGTGCCTAGTTTTTCATAGAGCGTGTCGATCTGCGCCGGCGGGTATATTTCATTGCGCAGGTGCGAAACCATCATGTCACGGATCGTGTCCACCGCAGCAAGCAGAATGTCGGCATGGCTTGGCTGCAGGGCGCTGTTGTATTTGCGGAAGTGCGCCAGTGCATCTTCCATGCGGTGCGCCACGCCTTCGATATCTTCAAGCCCGACGGCGCGCGCAGCGCCCTTGATGCTGTGGGCAGAACGGAATACTGCCGACAGCAATTCTGTGCGCGACCCGGCCACTGGCGCTTGCTCAAGCGCCATGAGGCCTTTGGTCAGTGTACCGAGGTGCTCATCCAGCTCCGGCTGGAAGATGGCCATCAGTTCCTGTTTGATGTCGTCGGGTTGCAGCATTTCATACTCCTGCAAGGCATGAAGGCACACGTGCGCGAACCGTGTAACGAAAGCGCTTATGCCTGCGCGCGAAACGGACGTCTATTTTCAGCTTGTTGCCCTATAGCGCTTGACAAGGTCTGCCAGGTGCTGTGCCAGGTCATTCAAACTGCGCGCGGCCAGCTCCACTTGCCGCATGCCGGTCTGGGTCTGCGCTGCGCCCAGATTGATATTCTCCACTGCCTGCGTGATCTGGTTCATGCCGGCGAGCTGTTGGCGCGAACTGGCGGCAATCTGTTGCGCCGCCTGATTAACGCGAACAATATGATCTCTGATGGTGCGAATAGCCTCGCCCGAAGACTGTGTCAACGCGACGCCGGTTTCTGCGCGTTTCGTGCCTTGCTCGGTCACCATGACAGCGGTGTTGGCCGCTTTCTGAATGTCGCCCAGGATGCCTTTGACCTGCGTGGTTGCCTGGCGGGATTGGTCGGCCAGATTGCGCACTTCGGAGGCCACGACGGCGAAACCGCGTCCGGCCTCGCCGGCGCGCGCGGCTTCCATGGCCGCATTCAATGCCAGCAGGTTCGACTGGTCGGCGATGTCGGTCACCGTGGCGATGATCTCGCCGATGGCCTGGGTCTGTTCGCTCAGCGCCAGGATCGTTTCAGCGATGGTGCGCACCTGCTCCTTCAGGCTGAGCATGCCTTCCTCGGTTTTCTGAATTGCCTGCAGACCGCGGTCGGCCAGTTGGAGTGAACTGCCGGCCATATCGGAAACCATCTGCGCCCGCTCCGTCGCCTGTTCGGAGGTCTGGCGTACTTCCTCAAGGCTGGATGTCGTTTCGACAACGGCGGCTGCCTGCTCTGTGGCTGTGGCTGATTGCTGCGCTGTGGCGCTGGATATCTGCGACGTTGCGGTGGTGATATCGACCATCGCGTCGCGCACCTGCGTCGTGTTGTTATTCAGGCTTTCCAGCATGGCGCCGAAGGAGCGCTCAATCTCGCCGATTTCGTCGCGGCGCGGTGAACGGCGTGCTGGGTTCATGGCCACTGCGCTGGGAAGATCACCCGTGGCCACCAGTTCTGCCAGCTGCGTCAGTTTAGAAAGTGGTTGCGTGATGCTGCTCAACAGGACTGTGATGATGACGAGGAAAATGACGAAAAGCGCAAAGGTCATGGTGATCATAATGATGCTCAGTTGACGCCCCATTGTCCTAATGGCATCAGCCTGCGCCCCGTTTTGATTGATCACCAGTTGCTGCAGCGCAGATGAGTCTGAAATCACGGCGCTTACGGCTGCATCGAGCCGTGCGCTGATCGCTTCGCCGGCTGCGCCCTTGTCGGTCACGGCTGCCCCGGCGCGGATGATGTCATCGACGGCGCTGGTGTAATCGGCCACATCCTTCTTGATGCGACCGTGCGCTTCGTACTGCGCCTGCTCACTGCCCCTGCCTGCGATCTGGTCCAGTATGGTTTCAATTTGTGTCAGTGTCTGGCGCACCGTACGGATGTCGCCGTCCTGGGGATTGGTGACATAGCGGGCTGTCGAATAGCGCGCCGTCACGATCTGCGATTTGATGTCGCTGATCATCAAGAGCAGCGTTTGCTGCGGGCCGGCCAGTTGGTTCACCTCGTTGGTGACTTCGTTGTATTGCAGGACAGTCAGGCAGCTTTGCACTGCCAGCAGGAGCAGGGTGATATAGATCACACCCGGCACCTTGACTCTGATTTTGATGTTGTTGATGAACTCCATGCCTGTGTTCCTCACGATAATCGATATTGTTCGACCACACCGGACAACTGGCCCGCGAGATCATTCAAGTTGCGGGCAGCTAATTCGACCTGGCGCATGCCCGTCTGGGTTTGCGTTGCGCCCACGTTCATATTTTCGACTGCCCGTGTAATCTGATCCATACCGGCGAGTTGCTGGCGGGCGCTTGCGGCAATCTGCTGCGCAGCCTGGTTCACCTTCTGGGTGTGCTCACGAATAGAGCGCACGACGTCACCGGTGGACTTGGCCAGTTCAACACCGGTTTCAGCCCGCTGCGTTCCCATCTCAGTTACCATGACTGCCGTATTCGCAGCCTTCTGGATGTCGCCCAGGATGCTCTTGACCTGTCCTGTGGCCACACGCGACTGCTCGGCCAGGTTGCGCACTTCCGATGCCACGACCGAGAAACTGCGCCCGGCATCGCCGGCGCGCGCTGCTTCCATGGCCGCATTCAACGCCAGCAGGTTCGACTGATCCGCGATATCATTCACGCTTGAGATGATCTCGCCAATCGCCTGCGTCTGTTCGCTCAATGCCAGAATCGTTTCGGCAATAGTGCGTACTTGATCTTTCAGGTTGAGCATGCCTTCCTCGGTCTTCTGGATTGCCAGAAGACCGCGATCAGCCAATTGTAGCGAATTCCCCGCCATATCCGAAACCATTTGCGCGCGTTCCGCAGCTTGTTCCGATGTCTGGCGCACCTCTTCAAGGCTGGATGTCGTTTCTGCAATCGCGGCGGCCTGCTCTGTGGCCGTGGTGCTCTGCTCTGCCGTTGCCGCAGAAATCTGGTGTGTTGCCGTCGTGATATTTGATGTGGACTGGCGCAGCCGGACTGTTATCTGTCTCAGACCCGTTATCATCGTCGCAAAGGCGCTACCCAGTTCATCCTGTTCCGATATGGGTTTGATCTCCATCGACAGGTCGCCGCCGGCCAGCCGCCGCGCTTTGTCGGCTATAGGCATAAGGTAGTGGTTCACCATGGTGCGGAATGACCGCTCCATCTCACCAATCTCGTCGCGCCGAAGCACATCTGCCGCAATGGCAAGCGTGGCCGTATCCTGGCCTGTGCGTTGGAATCCGGTGCCTGCCAGATCGCCGCGCGAAACGCTGTTGGCTGCGCGCACCAGATTGGCCAGCGGTTGCGTCATGCTGCGCGCCATCGAGAAAATGGACATGAATCCACTCGCCACGATGAGAGTGGAAATGATCAACATACCTCGCAACAGGTTGTCCTGACCTTCACGAATGTCGGACGTAACCACAAGGTATTGATCCGTGATGGCCGTGATCAAGGCCTGACAGTTTTTCAGAATGTCGGCTTCTCCTGAATCGAGCTGCGTATTAACGAGTTGTGCCTGGCGCTCAATCCCGGCTTTCAGGCTGACGAAGCCGAGTGAAAAGGCCTGAACCGCTGCCTTGGCTTCAGCGAGCGTCTGACCGTTGGCCGCATCTTTGACCAGCGGATCCATGACAGCAAGCGCTTGCGTTAACTGCTGATTCTGTACTTCGAACTGCGCTGTAGCCGTATCATCGCCATCCATGTAACGCAGGAGCGTGATGGGAAGCGCGTTCAGTTTGTTGCGCGCTTCGCCTACTGCGGTACGCAGAGCCGCCTGCGGCGCCTCGTTCGCTTCCGCCGCGCGCGCCAATGCGCTCAGTTTGTCTGCGGCCGTGGTGTATTGAACGGTCAACACGTTGTTGTTAATTTTCTGGCGCTCGTCGACGATGCGCACGATCTCCTCGAATGCAGCGTTGTAGTCGGTCAGGGTTTTCTTGATGGCATCCAGCGCGGAGCGGCTTTGGGCGACTGTTTGGCCGGCGGTGCCGTTCACGGAGGTGTAGGTCTGGGTGAGTAATTCCTGGTAAGTCGTGAGTGCGTCGCGCGCGGCTTTCAAGTCGCCCGGCGCGCTTGTGGCGTGATCATTCATATAGTGATTGATCATCAGGCGCACCCTGACCATATCGCCCGAAAGGCGTTCTGCCGTCGTCAGTGCGCTTGTGTGCGGACCTGAAAGCAATGTGATCTGCGCATCTGTCGCGTTATTCTGCACGTAAGTGGCAACGTTGAAAATAAGCATCAACACGAGAGTGAATACAAAGCCGCCATTCAACTTGGCCCCGATGCTGAGATTGTTTGTGAATTTATTCAGAAAGGCCATATTTTCATGACTCCATACTCAGATATTTTCGTTAACAACAATTTGCGGATCGGAGAGAAGTCTCTCCAGGTCGAGAATGACGAGCATGTCCGCCGTAACACCGCGTACGTAATCCTGAAGCTTCTGCGATAGCGTCGCCGGCGGCGGATACAAGCGGCTTGCCGGGCCGCGCTCAATAGTTGGCATGTCATCGGCAAGCAAGGTCAACTCCATCGTACCGCCATCCTCGCACGTGCCACCAATCACCAGGAGGATGTAGGCATTTTCAGCAATGGGTTGCGGTGGATGGTTCAGGTAGCGCGACAAGTCCATGATCGAATAGAGATGGCCGCGCAGGTTGATTAGCCCGACGATAAACGGGGGCGCGCAGGGTACGGGCGACCACTGCAAGGCGCGCAGGGACTGAATCTCACGCACCATGGTGGTTGGAATGCCAAAATGGTTATTGCCGGAGTGAAACGCGACCACTTCGACGAGATCGACCGGCTCGGATGTGTTGGCTGGGGGCAGTGCCAGCAAGCGGGCGCGCTCCAGCAGAACACGCGCATCCGATTCGGCTGTGGGATTCACCGGAGTTAATTGCCTGCTGGCCGCGGGCGTTGGTTTTTGGGCAGAGTCCTGGTCTGGGTTTACTTCAGGCATACTCAATTACCTTTGGAACGACGCGCAGGCCAAACGGGCCACATGAATGATGCGTTTGTGCCTATGTCAGCCTCCCGGGGCGTGAAAATGAAGCCGCTGGTGGTTTAGGTGTGATTGGCGTATCCGGTGCTGTTCCGGTGAGCAGGTCCAGCATATGCTGGGCGGTCATATCATCCGAGCCGGGCACCAGCCTGCTGGTTGGCATCTGGAGCGTGGTGCAAAAAGACCTCACATTGCGCAGGGCGATGGCGCGGTGGCGGGCGGCTTCAGCCATGCGGTTCATACGCTGATATAGCGCACTGATGGCGTAATTGGCCAGAATGAAGGATGGGTCTAGATAGAGCGACTTGCGCATGTTGTTCACGGCTTCATCCAGTTCGCCCAATTCATCATGCACCAGCCCGAGTACATAGTAGCTTTCTGCATACAGCGGGTCAAGTTCGATCGCCTGTTGCGCCCATTGATGCGCTTCAGCCAGACGGCCGTTGTTCGCCGTGCGCCTTGCCATCTGGCAGCGCGCATACACGCATCGTGCGTTGTGCTTCAAACAGGCTTCGGGAGCCGGCGGCGGCGCAGAACCGTTTTTAGGCGCGAGCGTGTGCGGAATGGAATAATTGTAAGCGCATTGACTGCAATCCACACGGGACGCAAAGCCGTCCACACGGGACGCAGAGAGTGTAATTGGCTGCGGTAGTGGACCGAGGCTGGCGGTTGGCTTCGGTGGCGTTGCCAGTTGGGGTGCGCCGGGTGGCTGTGCGTTTCCTACGTCTCTTCTGGATGGTGGCGCCGGGAATGGAGAAGGTACCTCGCTGAACGCAGGGCCGCCCACAAGGGACACAGAGCTGTCCACAGGGGACACAAAGCTGTCCGCCATCCTTTTTACATTCGTTGCCACTTCGCGTTTTAATTCTCCGAAGAAAGCCGGCGAGACGGCGCGCGGGTCGGCCGGGACGCGATACACCATAGTGTTGCCGATGCGCACCAACTGGAATTGGGCGTAGATGTCAGGGTGGTATTCGCTGGCGCCGACAACCAACCACCCTCCTGGCAACAGGCAGTGCTGGAAGCGGTTAATCACTTGCTGGGTCACATCTGTCGGCAGGTAAATAATGACATTGCGACACAAAATGAGGTCGAGGTCAGCTGTGTAATTCGAAGGCAGGGGATAGCTGTTGTCGGCCAGGTTGAGCCAGTTGAAATTCACCATGCGCCGGGTCTCGGCGTCGAGTTCGAAGAGTTCACCCTCAAGTGGCCCGTTCGAACACAGTGTGAAGTAGGTGCTGCGCACGGCCGGGTCGGTCTGGCGGAATGACCATGGTCGGTAACGCGCACTGGCAGCATGCTGCAAAGCGTGCTTGTTAAGGTCGGTGGCCAGCAGCGAGATTTTCCACCTCTCGATATTGGGGATCAACTGGCGCAGCAGGATGGCAAGCGTATAGGGTTCTTCTCCCGTCGAACAACCCGCGCTCCAGATGCGCAGGGTATGGTCGCCTTGATGCGCTGCTATCAACGCGGGCAGAATGGTCGTGCGCAAAGCGGCTATCTGCTCGGTGTCGCGAAAAAAATAGGTTTCCAGGATGGTCATGGCCTGGATTAACCGATCCCATAGCGGGGAATTGGTGTCGGCTGCATCCAGTGCGCTGATGTACCGGCTGACATTCTCAAACCCATTGTGCCGCGTCTCATTGACGCAACAGGCTTCCAGGACGTGACGGCGCTTGTCGCCAAATGCCAGTCCGGTGCGCGCTGTCACAAGCAGGTTGATGCGCGCGAGGTCTTCTGGCGAAAGAATCGGTGCTGGAAGAGAGGTGTTTACCATGGTTTCATATGGTTATTGTCGTTGCGAATACTCCGCAGTATTAATCAGGTGCATCGGATCAAGCAGGAAAATGATGTCGTCGCCATGATGCACTGTGCCAACCATAAATGGCGAGCGTGACAGCGGCAGATCGGGCGACTGCTCGATAGACAGATCGAGTACATCACACACCTCATCGGCGACCAGGCAGATGCGGCGCTCTGAAATGGTCATGATGATCAAACGATCCGCAGGGGTGGCCTGGCGCGCGGGTAATCCGAAAATCCGGCGCACGTCAAGCACCGGCGACAGCCGGCCTTCGATGTTGATGACACCGAGCAGTCCCGGCGGGGCATCGGGAACGAAGGTGACGGCAGCCATGCGGACTGCCCGTTCAACATACTCCAGCGGCAGCCCATAGGTTTGGCCGTGGACGCGAAAAGTGACGAACCGGTGGATTAATTCCACGGTTAGCGCCTCTCGTTCTGGGGGAGGCTCATATTCACGCATACTGATTTGGCGATTCGGGTTGTCCATGAATCAAATCGGAAATTTCTGATTTTCAAGCTTCAACCGGCGCGATAGGCGGGTCGTGCACACTCACCATGCCAGTTGCTTGAACCTGATGAGAGTGTAAATTAAACGACAGCGCCGACAATCCGTTGATTCGCGTATTGTATAACCAACAATTGGATATGTAGATTGCAATTTGGTGTATTTAGTTGCAAAAGTGCGGTATGGAGCGTAATAACACCCGTTTCCGGCTTTTTAGACTAGCACGCCCACGACCAGATGGTGCACCACGCCGTCTCGCAAAAACAGATGGCGGCTGTCGTCAGCATCCAGGGTGGGTGTTGGCACAACCCGACTGTGGCCATCCGAGTAATGGATTTCAATGCCGGTGTGTCCGGAGCGTTGCACGATCACAGGCACCTGGCACAGCGTGTACGCCAGCGCTCCGGCCTGTAAGGGCAGGCGCTCCTGCTGTCCGTCGACGCGCCAATAGGTGAATGTTGCTGGAGTGTGCAGAAACTCGGTGTGGTCCAGCAACTGCAGGTTGAACGACACGCAACCGTTGTTGATGGTCACGCCGAGTTCGGTCAGCCGGATCAGGATTTCTTCTTTGACCAGGCCCGTCATGCCCGGCTGACGTGCTCCCTGGTCTTTGGGCGTGTGCGAATAGGGATCGGTTGGGAAGGCGCCATACATAGCGGGCGTCTTGTTGTAGCTCTGTCCTTTGAGCATGTCAGCATAGGCGGCGCTCAATGCGGCTGCGGATGGTTCTCCGCTGGCGCGCACGATCGTCTCCTGAACTGCCAGTATGAGCTTGGAAACCATGTGCCAGTAGATGCTGCCGAGGCCTTCGTAAGCGAAAAAGGAGCCGGATCGCCCGGTGAACTCGTTGTGGTGAAACACGCTTTCGAATAGCACTTCGATCAAGGCGCCTTCGCGGTTGACCTGGTCTGCGTAGCGCGGCTGACGCGCCAGCGTCGCCAGAATCCGCGCCACATCCTTGCCATTGCGCAGTTGCGCGCTGAAGTGGTATTGCCCGGCGTCGTCTTTAACGATCAGCGTTCTATCACCGGCGTCAACCAGGTCGGTTAGCAGCGTGATTTCGGGCGGGATGACGTGCGAGCCGGGGAGGATGTGCGGAGCTGTTCCCGCGCGTGATGGCGCGAGGTTGTTTTTATCGAGGAACGGCGTTAATGGCTTATCGGGGTACAGGATGTAACTGTGCTGTGCGGGTTCGTACAACTGGCTGTGGCGCAGGCTGTTCACCAGCGTCAGCGACTCAGCGCCTGACAGCATCCCGGAGGATAGGATGGCGACCTGGCCTTCCAGCATTTCGACCAGATGGCTGACCGAGGCTGTGGTGTTGCCGATATGCAGGATATTATAGGCATGGTACAACCCGTCGCCGCGCTGGTTGGCGCGCAACGAGTGTTCCACATAGCGCAGCGCCAGTGCCAGGAAACCGAGCAATGTACTCGCCGGCATGGCGGCTGTTTCGCCTGTGAAACCGTTTCGATAGATGCCCCAGCGGTAGTCGCTGCCGGCTTGTCCCAGCGCATCCATCATCGCGCGGCGTTGTGTATCGTCGATGACGCCGGTCAAGGTGTCCTGGAAGCGCGCCAGCACAGCGTTGATCCGGGTGCACAACGCATGCACTTCCGCCGCGATGGGCAGCGATGCCGCGTTGCTGTTTTGCAGCAATTGGCTGTAGAACACGATGAAGCGGCGCAGGTAGCAAAGTGTGACCACGGATAATCCCTTGCCGACCAGCGCGTTGTTGGCGTCATTCCACTCCGGGCGCTGTGTGTTCATCCAGATGCCGCCTTCGGGACAGAAGTTCACCAGTTTGGCCAACAGCAACGACAGCCATTTCTCTGTCAGGGAGGCGTGCAGCACGCGATGATTTGGCCCGGTCACCAGTTTCCCGTCTGACCCGTAGTCGCGCACGCGCGCCTTGATCTCGCGCTCCAGCTCGTGATCAAAATCGATCGTGCTGGACGAGTCTTTGAGCAGTTCGGCATAGGGTTTGATGCGGTAGGGCACATTGGCGATACTGTAGACGGGTTGCGTGAGCGAGGCCTGCAGTTTACCGGGGTGCATGGCGGCGCTGATCTCCATCAGTTTCTGCAGGTAGATGATCTGGTGGTCGCTCCAGTAGCCGATATTGGCCCACGGATTGCCCGGTTCCGGGGCTTCCCAGTCGATGCCATTGCGCGTGATGCGATACGGGTTATATCCATCGGGCGTGGTCGCGTTCAGGAAGGCGCCAATCATGCTTTCGATGTATTCGGGGTACGCGTAGGCGAGGGCTTCCCAGTTCTGGAAAATGTCGCGCCAGTTGCCCTCGTAATCCAGTTGGCGCGAGCCGTCTGCCTTCTTGATGTTGATCGCAAAGCGGTTCCACGGGCGGCTGGGGTCGCCATGCCGCCGGCTGAACCACAGCGGCAGATAGTCATGGCACAGGCGGACGAGATCCGCCGCCCCGAAGGCTTCAGCGCGCGAACGCAGTTCGAATTGGCCGATTTGCGCGGGCAGGTCAGCAAAGAAGGCCGCATGGTCACTCAGAAGTTGACGGTTGCGGTGGTTGATAAAATCGACAAAATCTGCGCTTTCGACCATGTATTGCTGGTCGGCAAACACGCCGCCGCGCATACCGTTAAACATCACATTGGCAAAGTGGGTGGCGCAACGGATCGGGTTTTGGCTGACCTGCAGGCCGTCGGTTGCTGCTACGATCTTCTGCAGAAAGGTATTGCCGGTCTGGATGTCGCGTTCGATATGCTGGATCAGGTCGGCATGGCTATCGCGCAGCAGCGCATTCAGCCGCACTATTGCCGCGCTGTCCTGGCACACGTCGGCCACCAGGTGCCACGAGCGTTCCGCGCCGGAGGGCAGGTCAAGTGTTGCCTGCACCAGATAGGCACAGCGTTTTCCGCGCACCTCGTTTTCCGCCGCCACGCCTTTGCCTGCGCGGAACTGATCGAGTTGTGTCGTGGAGAGCAGGTGCGCCGTGGGTTTCAGCCCGACCTGCATGACGGCGGTCGCCAGCAGCGATTCACTGGGTTCTGCCAGGTCGCTCAAAATGGAGTTCAGCGCAAAGATGCCCAGGCCGGTATCGGGCAGCAGTTCACTGCGCTTGTAAGCATCGAGCAGGCAACTGAACGTCATCTGTGTCTGGGCTGTCACATTGGCGGGCAGGAGATTCACCAGGCCATCCAGCAGTGTCACCTGGCAGGGCGTGGATGCGGTGTTTACCAGCCAGCTTGTCTTGATGAATCCAAAGCGGTCACTGGTGCGCCAGGCATAGCGGCAGGCCAATCCCAGACTGTGGTTGATCTCTTCGAAAATGAGTGCAGTGCCGGCGACGTTTTTGTACAGGTTGCTCTGGATGCGGTAGGCGCCCTGCTGCCGCGTTGAGAATGGCTCCCACAAACTGGTGCGGTCGCCGCGCGTCGCCAGCATGATGGTCTTATTGCCGGTGTTAGCGCTGTTCTCGGTCAGCTTGTCCTCGGTGTAATACGGAAATAGAGCGCGTTCCGCGCTGTCTCGGCCTGCCGACAGGCCGCCGGTCGATGAGATAAAGAGCCAGTGGTTGGAACTGCTCACGATGCTCATGAAGAATGGCGCCATGGCGTCGACGTTCTCGATCTTGTAGAAAACGTCGCCAAGCATGTCGACGTAATGGCCCGTCACCTGCTGTTCTGCCACATGCTGCGCGTTATCGCCGACAAAAATGCGGCCTGCCAGATTGTTGCTCATATTGACCCTCTTTCGACGGGGCGCGGCTTCCACCAGGGATCGGTCCCAAGGATCCGTCCCGGCGTTGCATGTGCTCCGTTCATCCACCTACCACAGATGCTGCCATGATACTTCACACCGGCGAAAAGCGGCGTTGACGGACTTGAATCTCTAATCTTCCACTGTCCTGCGCTGCTCTTCTTCTGTCACGCGCCCATCCGCCACGCGCAGATGTTGCCAGATCGTGCCTTCCCACAGGCCGCGCCGCACCGCTTCTTCGCCGGCGAGCAAGGCGTTGTAGCGCGAATCGTGCTGCGCTGCGAGGACGCCGGGCGGGGCGTCTTCGACGATCATGCCGTTTTCGAGCACCACGACGCGATCGAATGTCTGAGTTTCGCCTACATCGTGCGTGATGCAGATCAACGTTGCTCCGCGCCAGAGGGCGCGGGCGCGCGCGAGCAGTGTGCGGCGCATAGCGCGATCCAGCCCGCGCAAGGGTTCATCCAGAATGACCAGCCGCGCCGTGCTGCGGCTCATGGCGCGGCCGAGGCGCACACGTTGTCCTTCGCCGCCGGAGACCAACCCGCCACTCTCGCCCAGGTCGGTCTGCAAGCCTTCCGGCAACCGCGCCAGTACGTCGTACAACTCTGCCCGCGTGATGAGGGGTGATAATGCCGCGTTCGTGTCGTTGCCGTATTGCAGGTTGTCAATTAAGGAGCGGTTCCACAATTGCACAGCCGGGTCTACCCAGGCGGTTTCCTGGCGCAATGCCGTCAGGCGCGCCCCATCGAGAACGGCGCCGTCTACGCGCGTCTGTCCTGTTGACGCAGTATGCCAGCCCAGCAAAATGCCTGCCAGCGATGACTTGCCCGCGCCGGATGGTCCGACGACCGCAATATGCTCACCTGCTGCGATCTTCAGGTTGATGTCAGACAGAATCACGTGTCCGCCCGCTTTGATGGTCACGTTGTCAAATTCGACTTCGACGCCCGTTGGCGGTGTCGGCATGGCGGCTGGTGTTTCGGCACCCGAAGCGCCGGCGTCTCCGTTGGCATCGGCTGCGCCAAGCGGTTCAAGGATGCGCAGGATCATGTTGCGCGTGTCGGGGTAGGACTGAATGGTTTGTGAAATGCCCTGCGCCAACGCGGGCAGGTTGAGCGTCCAATAGAACAGCAGCAGCACGCTTTGTGTTGACCCGCCGCGACCAACGACGCTATAGACCATGCTGATGGCGAACAGGGCGTACAACAGCGCCCCAACGGCCTGAACGTACATGCTCGCGCGCGCGGCGCCGAATGAGGCGCGCATCCAGTCGGTCAACATGCCCTCATGCTCGCGCCGCAAGGGGCGCTCGGCGCCGTGTGTTTTAAGCGGGATGAGTCCTTGCAGCGCATCGAGGTAGAAGCGTGTGAGGGCGCCGCCGAGTGTGCCGACGCGCAGGCTGTTTTCTTCCAGAATCGGGTTGGCAAAATAAGTGGCCAGCACGAACAGCAGGCTGAACGCAATGGCTGCGGGCGCATTGGCGGGGTCGAGATAGAGCACGCCGGCGCTCGTCAGGATGATCTGGAACAACTGGCGCAGGAATGACACGGCCAGCGCCGGTAACTGGCGCAGCGCCGCCAGCGAGTGGGCGCGATTGGCCATATCCGACACCAGGCGGCTGTGAAAATAGCGGTCACCCAGGCGCGGTATTTTCTCGAGGAACGCGATGCGCAGGCGCGCTTCGAGGCGCCGCCCGATGCGCTGGATTGCGGCTGAGAGCGGCACTTCGAGCGCAAACAGCGCGACGACAAAGATCACCAGCGCGGCAGCGGCTGACCAGCGTTGATCGACCAGCACCAGGTCGCTGGTGGAACGCATCAAAGCCTGCAGTAATGCCGCCTCGACCGATACGCCCAGCGTCGCCATCAGCAAGGCCAGCACCACGATGGCCGGGATGAGCCAGCCGTCGGGTTTGAGCGCGCGCCAGATTTCACGCTCGGGTTGCGCCGGCGGTTCGTTCAACGCGGCGACCAGTTCGGGCGGCAACTGAACGGCCGGTGTCGCCTCGGTGTCTGTCACGTCGGTGGAGACAGCCCCAGCGTCGCTGGTGTGGATGACCAGCGCGCCACGCATGATCAGCATGCCTTCGCCCATTTCCGCCGGCGCGGGACGGGCAAACCAGAACAGCCCCGGCACTTCTGCGCCGCCGTTCTCGAACAGCGCCGTGACCACATCGGCTGCCTGTTGCCCGCGCGTCATGCCACCCGCGCGCACGATGTCGGTCATCATGCGCACTGAGGCGTCGAGCGCGCCTAGCGCGACCCACGATTCTTCTGCGCAGGCGCGTTCAATCAGCGCGTCGATGGGCGCGGGTTTCATGCCCAGATCGCGCATGCGCCGCCGCAGGGGGGCCAGAAAGCCCTCGCTGCCGGCCCATTCGCGCAGCGCAGTCGAGGCCACAGGGAACTCGTGGATGTATAACTCCTGGGCAAACCGCTCCCAGGTGGTCCAGCGTCGCCCGCGCCCGGGGTCCATCAGTTGCACCAGCGGGCCAACCATGTTCCACACGACCACAAAGTGGGTCAGCCCGTTGGGCATGACGACGACCGCCAGCGCCGGCAGCGCGCCAGCCTCGGGCAAGGGCAGGTGATCGGCGGGCAGCATCAACTGCTCGGCGGCCAGCCCCAACTGCACAGCCACGTCCTCGATGGTGTCGATCGACGTGCCATCCACCTGGGTCTGGCAGGCTTCGCGCAAGCGCCCGTAGCTGACATGGATGCCATAGCCGCCCAACAGCGCCTTGAGCGCTGCCGGGCCGCAGTCCATTTCCGAGGTCTGGATGACTTCGGGGACGAAAAAGCCAGGTTTGGTCATGTCAGCGCGTGGATCAACTACCTATTTTGAAATTCAATAAGTCCAGCAACTGCCAGTTCTGAGTACGCCGTCGCAGTTCTGAATAGAATACCAGGAACCTACCAGTATCTCGATTGAGGTGTTATTCATTTCTCCGTATATCGTTCTGTACCGGACGTTGATGCCGGTTTGCGTTGTTTGTGACTGCATGATATTTCCGTATGCTATTGGCAGCCGTTTGGCGTGAGTTTGCCGTCGCAATTCGCGATGTCATCGTAATCGCTCAGCAGGTACATAGAGGTAGGGATCCACTTGTGGTAGTCCAGTTGCTGGCAAATGGCTGACAGCAGCCTGGAATTGGGGTCATACGAAATATCATCGCAGGTTTGGGTATAGGTGCCTCCCGGATACCCTCCTGACATGAGATGACTGCGGACGCGAATGCCGTGTGGTGTTGTATTCAAGTGATACTTCTCTTGTCTGCATGGATTGCCGTTCCATGTTCTATTGTTGCGCCGAAACCGACGCACGCCAAGCCGAACTGCGGTGTGAACGTCGAAAGAACAGTTGGCATACGACTTATGACCAGGGGCAACTCCCTAAAGTAAGTGTGCCATTGCAGTTTTGCACAATATCCGTAAAGCTATTGGGCACAACGAGCGATGTGTCCATTTCTGACTTATCGGCTTTTTCGCATATGGAATTGATGGTTGTGTAGTAGTAACCGTTGGGTGAGTGGGTTGTGTTTCTGCAACTATCCCAAAAGCCATTACGGTACCCAATCTTATGGTTGCTGCGGACGTTGATGCCGGTGTGTGTTGTTTGTGATTCCATGATAAATAGCTCTTCGCCAGTTTGTACTGGTCATTGATCGATTCACTAGTGCTGTGATTATGTTGTTAGTGCGGCATCTACTATGACTTCGGCGCAATCCAGTTGTAACGGGTTGACCGATCCCAGCTTTGGCAGGTTCGTGGCCTGACTTCGCCCTGGTTGATGCAAGCGGCGGTTGTGGCGTCGATCATACTGCTGACGCAGGCTGCGTCGGCGTAGCATTCGGGTTGCGCATCCAGATGACTGATAAGGAAATCGCGGTATGAGTAGATGCTGTTAATGATGTCCGACTTGCCGCGCGCCGCGCGCACGTTGCTGCGGACGTGTATACCTCGTGATGTTGTGTTCATGTGGCACTCCTTTATGACTGATATGTTGCGGTGGCACTCACCGCTTTTTTGGCGGCATCTGCCCCATGAGCAGTTCCCCGCCGCAGTTCTTCACGTCGCCGGTGAAGTCGTTGGGCACGTCGATTTCGGTGTACTGAGCATCGAATGGCCCAATCTGGCAGACCGCCGCGATGTGGGTGGTCTTGCGCCCCACTTTGCGCGTTTTCAACTCGCACGTCTGGCGGAATGACTCTGTAAATCCGCAGCGCAGACGTGCCCGCACCGCAAAACCGGGTTTGATCGCATGATCGTTGTGTGCAGGCCTTTGTCTCATTGCATACCTTCCTGTCGCGATTAAGTTGGTTGTCATATGTTCTTTCGGTTTTGTTCCGGCGACAGTTCGGCTCGGTGTGTCGCCGCGTCCACTGCCGCAGTGCAACTGCGGCGGGAACACTGGTTTGCGGCAAAGAATTTATGGCAACCTACTTAATGGTCTGTCCGACAAATCTTGTGCTGTTCCTGATGTCGCCATCCCGTGAACGGGACGTCTGGTATATCAGAAAACCGGTTGGAAACCGGTTAAGCCATAACCGGCTTTTAGCCGGTTTCTCCCGATACCAGACGCCGATTTCCAATCGGTGGTCTCTGTTTAGGCATTGGCATGCTGATACGGGTAAGTATTCGCCCAGATATCGCACTTGCGGCCATTCCGGCTGTTTTGCTTGCATTCTTCAGTCACGGTATTCAGCACATCGGTTAGGCACGAATTACAGCGGTTGAATTCGAGTTTCTTGAACGCTGCGTCAAAATCTCTTTGACTGTTGAATGGGCCAAGCAGGCTTTCGCCCGCCCGCACGTCACTGTTTACACGCATGCCGGGAGTCTGAGTTTGAGTTACTTTCATCTTGTTGTCTCCTTACGCTGTTATTGTGTTACTGTCTCCAACGCACCACAATCGTATTTCTGATAGTTCGATACTGGCAAAAATGATGGGTTGGCAAAAACTGTTTGCGATTTGCCCTGGGCGCGCAGTTGATCAGATCACCCCCGGCCAGTAAACCAGCATAGCGGTGTTCTAAATATGCTATCGCCACAGCTACAGCCGTCGTTCCATGAGCAGGACGCGCGCAGGTGAGTGCGGACCGCCAGCCCAGTCTTGCTTTGGGTCGCTACGCCAGAGCGCGCGAGCGTCTGGCTCGCTTGTGCTTCACGATCAATCCGATGCGCGGTTTCCGCTTGGGCTACCAGCGCGATTTTCTGTTCCAGTTCCATTTCAAACCCTCCTGATGATTCTTGATTAGATGTCTTGCCTGATCAGGCATAGTCTTCCCAGTGTGCCAGCACCTCGTTGGCGTATCCCTGCCAGGTGGATTGGTTGCAATACACATTGCCCTTGCAAGTGTTCAAGATGTTGTTCAATACACTCTTAAAACATGCCTCGGTCAACTGGCCGCACGGCTTCTGTGAAAGATAATCGCTGAGTTTCTGCTCGAATGCCTCGATACTATTAACGCTGTAGCCTGCATGCGCGTGGCTGCGTACCGACATGCCCGGTTTTTCAAGGTTTATTTGAGTCGTCATATCCCACCTGTTGATCTGTTCGCGCTATCGCTGTGCTATTGGAACAAGGGCCAAGATTTGTTGGAGGCGCGCTACCTGGTGCTCAACGCCAGTTCGAAATCGCGCAACTCCTGTATATCAGCCTGCGCGCTGGAGAACTCGGCTTCCACCAGGTGCCCGCCAAAGGCATGATCCGCCGAGATGAAATGCAGGTTGTATCCTGCCACGGTTGTGCCGCCCACATAGTCTGGCGCCCAGATGCCCACGATCGTGCCGGTGATCGTGCTGCGCTCGCTGAATACCTGAGCTTTCAAGGCGTCAGCCAGTGTTGGATACGGCTTGCTCTGGCCCGCTATTGTGCGCACCTTGACATGGGCAAAGGCGGCCTGCACCCGGATGGCGTAGAACGAGTCTTTGCGCGGCATCAGTCCGTCCAGCGTTGTTGTCAGCGCCGCGTAACCAGACAGTGCGCCCAGTTGGCGCGACAGCGTGGGGACGAAGCGGGTCACTGAGGCAAACGGCACGCCGGCGCTGTCGGCGGGTTCGGCCACTGTGCCATCTGCCCTGGCCTGATAGATGCGCCCATCGAGCACGATCATCTCGCCGTTCAGCCCCTCAAAGGTGCCAATGCCCAGGTTGCCGTGCTGCTTTAACTGGCCGACGGTGGTGATGGCTTCAAAGCCCCCGTCCGCCAGCGCGTTGAATGAGGAAACCTGATACAGGCTTGCGGCGTTGTCGGCGCGTTGCGCCGGCCTGCTGCAGCCCGTCAATACGGCCAGCAGCACGATGCTGACGGCCAACGCATTCAACCGATATGTCATAGGCGTTCTGTGTTGATTCATAAGTAATCCTTTTGTAAGGCAATGCTTCGCCCTTCCGATTCATTCAGGCGACGCAACGGTTAGCGCAATCACTTCTGCACCTTGCGTAATCCGGGTCGTCCAGGCACCACTCATGACAATCGTCGCACTGGATAACTGCGCCGGCTTTAACCTGCGCGCGGATGGCGATGCCCGCGCGCGGCGCGGTGCGCTTGATGCCTTGCTCGTCATCCGG
The DNA here is from genome assembly GCA_903873965.1 of uncultured bacterium. Lineage (GTDB taxonomy): Bacteria > Chloroflexota > Anaerolineae > J036 > Brachytrichaceae > CAIXPS01. The sequence continues at coordinate 1,876 of CAIQQO010000240.1, read as the reverse complement.
TAATGGATGTTGGCGCGGCTTTGTTGCCGCGGTTACAGTTTGCTTCACTTGATTTGTCATGGCAGGTTTCCTCGCTTACATTAAGTAGCCAAACCTCATTGCATTTGCCCACTGGCGCGCATGGCCAATTCATACGGTGCCAGCACCTCGACTTCGACCTGCACGCGCGTGGGCGTTGTTTTCGCCAGCGCCGCCATTCGCGGTGCGCCGACATACAGGGCCAGTCGCGCCGTGTTGGGCGCCATGCGGTTCTGGGTTGGACTGGCCGTCTCCATCACCTGCGCGTCGATGCTCTGGCCATTGAACTCGACGGTGGCCGATTGACCGGCGCGCAACCGCGCAAACTGTTCCGGTGTGAATCGTGCGATGACCTCGTCGCGCGTGACCTGCGCATCGGTGCTGACCTGATACAGCGGCACGCGCGCCAGCATGAACCATGCGCCCCAGGCTGCCAGCACAGCCATGATGATGACCAGCCCGACCGCCGACAGGCGGAACGAATCATTGGTGAGTGTGCGATTAGCTCGTGAAAAAGTCATGGCCATGATCAATATAGGTCAAACGATGGATTTAGGCAGGTTGCTGCACAACGGTCATATTCTTCGTCACTCGCGAAGACGCATTTGGCCCAGTCGATAAACCCGAAGATGTTGTTACCTAGCGGGCAGTGGTTCCACAGCCTGTCCCAGTTTTCGTCGACACATTTCTGCACGCAGGCGCTTGCGCCAAATCTGACTTCGGATCGCACGCCCATTCCCGCGCACGCAGGTAAGTTCATTGTGCCGTCACGATGGTTTTGCATGGTTTTGTTGATCTCCTTGCTGAATAGGCTCTGGCCTTTTAGCAGGGCACCACCTGGACGCCTGAGCAGTCAGGCGATAGCGGATTGCAGCCGTAGGCGCATACCTTGATATTGTTGTCACAACTGGTGCAGACCTGGGTGGTCTTGCCTGTCCGCAACCTTGTTCGCACTGCCATACCCGCGTTCAGCCTGCGCAGTTGACCGTATAGCAGCTCAATCAAGGTGTTCACGCGGCGGCCTCTGGTTGCGGATTGTCTCGGATCGTTACCGCCACACTCTCTTTGGCGTCTTGCCGGTCCTGGGCGACTGCTTTAGGATCGAGCAGATCGCGCACAATGGCGTTGACTTGCTCGGGGTGCGTGGCGATCATGTCTTTGATCGCGCGCGTCATTTCGGCGGCGCGGGCTTTGGCTGGCCCCAGGTACAGCTCCGGCTTCATGGTGACCAGCCCTTGTTGCACCAGCGCGGCGTAGATGCGCTGCCCCAGTTCATCGTTTTTGGCGGGTTTTGCCTGCCAGCGTTCCAGCGCCGTAAAGGCTTGCGCCTGTAGTTGCGCCGAGCGGGCGCGCCACACGGCGGTACAGGCCAGCGCCATCACTTGTTGCATGGATTGCGTCAGTTCGGGCTGATTGTTCAGCCGGTCATCGAGCAGCCACGCGGCGTCCAGCCCCAGCCCGTTGACGGTATGCGTCACCTGATCGTACACTTCGGTCAGATCGTGTTCGGGCAGGGCCTCGATCCAGGCGATGACGGGCACCGCGTCGGGCGTGTTGCCTATGCGGGCGGAGGTGACCCAGCGTTGCAGCCGGCGCGCACCCTGCAGTCGGGTGCGTTCCCACCACAGCTTGCCGCGCAGGCCGGTGACGGTCTTGCCGGCGCGGTCGCCAGCCTGACGCAGACCCTTTGTAACGTCGCCCTGCACCTTGGCAGGTTTGGGCGCCCAGGCAGGCTTCAGCCACAGCCAGAACGCGACGATCAATGCTAAAACTAAAATAATCCAGAACATCATGGCCTCCTAGCCGCCATCTGGCAGAAAGTTGGGCAGCAGCACTAGGTTTTTGGACATCTTGTTCA
>CAIQQO010000239.1 GCA_903873965.1 uncultured bacterium | reverse complement strand
TGGTTTCGTAAGGCAATGCTTCTCCCCTACCGTCCCGACCGACGCCCCGGAACGGATGGCATACCCAGACAGTCCATCACCGTTCCTATCCGATCAATCTTCCTGATCTGCGAAATCTGCGGAAAAAATATTCCCCGTTCGCCCCGGGCGGGTTTGTGCTTGCCGGCAAGACTATCCTTTTCCTATACCATCACTATACCGAGGGATAGTGCAAAAAGGCTGGAAGATGGCTATGATGAACAGTGTTCAGGTGCATTACTAAATTGCCATTACACTGGAGATCATTACTAAATACCATATCGGGTTGCACGTTGTTAACAAACCCGAAAGGTCAAGCCGCCGCGCATCCGATTCTTTCTGCTTTACGTTTCACGTTTTACGTATTATGTCTGAATACTGTACTTTTCGAGCCAATCCTATACTTTTCGCGGCTAATTTTCACCTTCGCGTCGAGATATCCTGACTTTTTTCGGGAAAATACTGACCGCACGATCGCCATTCCCGGTTATCCTGCTACGGTTTAATTAGCCCTGTATGTATTCTTCGATAAACCAGATAGAGTTCACTAAGAGGCGGAACATAACATGACAAAATACTCACCTAATTGTCCACAATGTAGAAAATATGTATATCGCACACGCCGAAGCATCCGCGAGCGTCTATTGGCACAATTCTTCCGGTTACACGCGCACAGCTACTTTTGTTCTTTTTGCAACTGGAAGGGAATGTTGAGCCTGTATAACTATTCAGAAGTGAAACTATTGGCTCATATCGAGCTTCTCATCAGTTCGAGCAAGTTATCAAGGGAGTAGCTGCGGCGCGCGGTTCCAGGCCGTAGTACAGACTCCTGAAATAAACCGACATGTTAACCTTAACCGTTTGGCTGGTCATTCCGCAGATTGATGAAGTTCATTTGTCGAAGACTTTCAGAGAGCCGTACTAGACTCGGTTTCCACCGCAGAAACGTGGTTGTGTGTAAGAGAGAAAACATGCTTTATGAGAATCGGTATTTCACACGCATTACGGCCAACTTAGTCAATCGACTGGCGCGCGACGCGCAACAGACTCGCAATGACGCCGTCGCTCCCCTGGAAACACCCTGGTGGGAGGAACTGCAAGAAGCGCGCGCGCAGATTGAAATCGCGTTGCAGAGATACAACGATATCTATGACTTCGCACCGGCTGGGTATTTGCTGCTCGATCACTGCGGCGCCATCCTGCAGTCCAACTTGACCGGCGCAACGATGCTTGAGGTCAATCGCGCCGACCTGATCGGGCAGCGGCTGGCCTTGTTTGTGTCGGAGGCTGATCGGGCCGCGCTGCACGCCTTTATCACACAGGTATTCGCCAGCAGGTCGCAACAGGTCTGCGAGGTAGCGCTGAAACAGCCCTCAGGGCAAACCCATCACCAGTGCCAGTACGTGCAGTTATTGGGCATTGTTTCGCCGGATGGGAAAGAGTGCATGATTACAGTTATCGGGCGCTGTATCGCCTGATAGGGAAGAGTACATGATTGCTGACATAGACATCAATGAGCGCAAGTTAGTCGAAGATGCCCTACTCACCAGCGAAGAACATGTCCGCGAAGCGCTGGAGAATTCACGGATTGCATCCTATAAACGTAATCTGATAACCGGCAGTTACGACTATCTGAGCCCGGCATACACCCGAAAAGGCGGCTATACCCCGGACGAGATGGAAGCCTTGTTTCCGCTTGAAACGGGGCTGAAGCGGAATATGATCCATCCCGAAGATGTGCCCGACATTGAGCGCGTGAAAGCCGCAGCATTGGTGAGTGGGTCTGTGGCACCCTTCCGGTTAGAATTTCGCTTCAGGCGCAAAGACGGTCAGTATTACTGGCTGATGGATCAGTTCACCGTCATGCGCAATACACTGGGGCAGGCCTGCGCATTGTTCGGGAGTGTGAGCGACATTTCCAGGTATAAGAAGAGGCTCGATGATCTGCATATGAGCGAGGCGCGCTATAGTCCCTCAGGTAACGCGAGTGCCCATCAAGTACGGCAACCCAATACCTCCACCCCGGGCGTGTTTGTGCTTGCCGGCAAGACTATCCCTACTAAATACCATAAAAAGACAGCTAACCGCACACGTCAGAGCCGTGAAAGTGGTCCGCGACCCGGACGACGCCAACACAAAATCCTAATGGCCACCAGCAGCACCGTGAAACGTAAAACGTAATTCGGATTCCGAATCCGAATCCGTATCATCGCAGGGGCGACACCTGCGGTTGCCGCACGAGCCGTTGACGGATGACGCAGCCCACACCCCAAAGGTCTGCTTGTGGTTTCCAACATCCTATGGCGATGAAATCATCCGGCTAAAGCACTCGACCTCCAAGGCGTTGCGCGTGCACCAAAGCCGAAGTGATGCCAGCCAACACCTACGGCCTTCGCAACGAACCGCGATCGTTCTTTTTACGTTTTACGTTTCACTCCGACTTTGGGTTTCTTTGCGCCAACGCAATATTCGTTGCCCTTTATTTTTGTATACTGCTTTCGTGGTCCTTTACAGGCCATGCCTTTCCGACTGTTTTTGTGGTTTGGGCTTCGTTAAACTGCAGGAGGATGAACTATGACGAAGGTTTTGGCCAAAGTCGCTGTCGGCAACGGTATTGAACGTAGTTATGGTTATCATACCTGCGCTTACGGTTGTATGGAGTGACCGCGTCAACGGGTCAGTCTTTGGTTGAGAGTAATGAGCGCGATCTGCAAGACAACCTCGATAAGATGTTGAAGTCAACGGCAGTGACTGAGCACCTGGTTCGTGACATGATGAAGCAGGGCGATTATGCGGCCGTGATGCTGCAATTGGACGAGTTAAGCCTGGCAGCTGTGGGCGCGAGCGTCGAGGTGCGCGAGTATATGTTGAACCTCGCTACTGAGTTCAGCGTTGGCTACAGCTTTAGTTTAGTCTTAAGCCGGTATCTGGCTCAGTACGAAATGATTACACGACAGCGCATCCGGTTAAGCATCTCGGACGAAGGCATTGATATCGCCCTGTCACAACTGCAGTTTACACAGTTGCTGCGCATTATCCAGGAAGTATTGACCAGCATACGCAAGCGTGCGGACGTTGAGAATATCCAGGTGATGTTTTCACTGAGCTATTACTATCTGCACGTCATCATCTCAGACGACGGCCCGGAATTTGATACTTACAATTCTCCCACCATTGCAGGGTTGGATATTTTGCGCGAACACGTTGCGCTGGCGGGCATGGGAATGGAATTGCACTCGCAACCGGGGCAGGGCGCGCAGGTTACTGTGTATGCCTCGCGCGTGCACCCCGATGTGGTGCACTCTCAACTGTTTATCCGTGCCATGCTTCAACAGACTGAGGCGCCAGATAGTGAACGCGTCACGATAGCCAAGCGCGTTTTGCGGAACGCCGGACTATCTAACCAACAGATTGGCATCATGGAGCGCGTGGCGACTGGTCAGATTTATCGCAACATCGCGGCGGCGATGCAAATCAGCGAGTCCAACGTGAAGTACCATATTGAGCGCATCCAGAGGAAACTTGGTTTGTCTGCGCGAAGCGGTATCATCGAAACTGCGTATGAAGTCGGCTTGGTGCCCGATCGACGCAAGGGCGCTAAAACGTGACGCGTAAAACGTGAAACGTAAAACGTAAAAAGAAGAACGGCGGCTCATTGCGAAGGCCGTAGGTGTTGGCAGCCATCACTTCGGCTTTGGCGCACTCGCAATGCCTTGGAGGTCGAGTGCTTTAGCCGGGTGATTTCATCGCCACAGGATGTTGGAAACCACCAGCAGACTTTTCGGGTTGCACGTTGTTAACAAACCCGAAAGGTCAAGCCGCCGCGCATCCGAGTCTTTCTGCTTTACGTTTCACGTTTTACGCATTATGTCTAAATCCGTACTTTTCGGGCCAATCCTATACTTTTCGCGGCTAATTTTCACCTTCGCGTCGAGATATCCTGACTTTTTCCCGTAAAATACTGACCGCACGATCGCCATTACCTGTTAGCCTGAACTATGTTGTCCATCCGCAACGCATGAAATTCAATGACTAGCTGACGCAGGAAGTAGCTCAATGAACAATCACAAAAATCTGTCCCATGAAACAAACCGTTTTGCATCAATTACCGCTAGGTGTTTCATTTCAGTTTGCCCCGGCAATGGCTCATATCAACCAATGCCACGCCCCCGGATGGCGCTGTTGGTTGGGACAGTACTGGTCGCATTGCTGGCGGCGCTGATCGCCAGTTCGCAGCAGCGCGCGCTTGCCCTCCCCCCCACTTGCGGATCGACGGTAACTGTCACCAGCATCCTTGACAGCGGTGCCGGCACCTTGCGCCAGGCCCTGGTCTCTGTATGCGCTGGTGGCAGCATCACCTATGATGCCTCCTTCAGCACGGGCGTGCACACGACCACCCTGGCCACGACCGAACTCACGGTGACCAAGGGCGTCACCATCACCGGGCCGGGCAGGGATCACCTGATCGTGGATGGCGCCGGCACGTTCCGCGTGTTCCATGTCACGTCAGCCGCGGGTAATGTCACTATCTCC
>CAIQQO010000238.1 GCA_903873965.1 uncultured bacterium | reverse complement strand
GTTGTTGCGCGCAAAAGCAACGCCTGCTTGATCCTCCACACCCAGCGGGCTGAGTTGGTTGTGAATGGTGCGCCCATACAACGACACATTCTTGCGCTGCGGGATGTCCAGCACAACAGCCTGCGGTTGTTGCGATAGCCAAACATCCACCGGGCGATCGATCATGCGGGTTATGCCATACGGAATCTGCCAGTACTCGAGCAAGACGAGTACTCCGATGGCCGCCACCATCAAATATCGCATTCGTACGCTGCGAACGCAGCAGGGCATGCGCTTCAGGCGCTTCCACCATGATGCCAGCCCAAGGCTGCAAAGACCACATAGCGCGAAGTTCATCAGAATGCCAAACCTGCCAACGGCGCGAATCGATCTGATGCCCGGCAGCTTATAGATCAGCGCATAGGGCAATGGGATGACCAAATATCGATTGGCCTTCATATCGGCAGCCAGATCGCGCCCGAACCATTCACCCAGGAAGCCCATGATGCCGCTGGAATCCAGCCATATCATCGTGCTTTCCTGCACTGTGATTCGCACCGGCGAACGATCGCGCGCAACAAGTACGGGTCCCATCGCCAGGACTGTAAATACAATGGTGATCACCAGCAAAGCGCGCACTATGCTGCGCCGTCTAGATAGCGCGATGCCTGAAAGGGCAAGCAGCGTCAAGATCAACCCCGGCGTCACAACGGCTTCGACAAAGTTCTGCGTAAGTCCTGCTGGATATAAGCTCGCAGCCCACTGCCCGAAGATCGGGCTTCGCACGCTTGGCATGACAAAGTCAAGCGGGTTCATCGATAATCCAAACAGCGTTGCCAGCGAGCGCCAGGTGTTGCCCGACTGCAACTCCATTTGTATGTGGGGTATGAAAAAAGGGGCGATGAGCAGGGCTGCGACGGTGCCCGCCACGATCATGTCGCGCAGCGCGCAGCGCACAGTGAGCCATGGTTTCGCAGATGTCTGCCGCTTTCTGAAACGCGTGAAACGAACAACCACATAGAGGGAGAAAGCAAGGGACGAAAAGATCAGAAAATACCAGTGCGATAACGCTGCCAAAGCAATACAGACGCCGATCAACACCGCCCACTTCACGTGCCTTGACCTGACATACCGCTCAATGGCCCAAAAGCCGAGTGGAAACCATTGCGTCGACAGTGAATCGAGATGGCCGGGCAGGTGGGCAAAACGGTAGGGGAAAAATGCGCTGATAACGCCGCACACGAGCGCTATGGCTTTGTTATGAGTCAGTTCCTTCAGCCACAGGTAAGTGCACAGCGACGTCAGCGCATACGTGGCAAAGAGGATGACGTTGTACGCAGTGACTGGACCGAATAGTATGGTCACCGGCAATGCCGCGATGATATTGATCTCGCTGATCGATGTCTCGGTCACACTGAAGCCCACGGGGTAAAACGCACCCGGGTCTGTATAGAAAGGTTTTTCGTTGAGTAGCGTGTATTCTGCCCAGTGCATCCACCATACAAGATTCAGGTTGTCGCCAGGCCATCCCACAACGCGATGTGGCATATCCAGTATCAGCGGGTATGTCAGCATCACCGCGAGCAGCACCGGTATCCCCACGGCGCAGGCAGGCCACATCCATGACCAAGACGCGACGAGGCGTGGCGGTTTGGCGGCCACTGCTGACTCTGCGTCAGCCGCGGAGCGCTGGCGGCCAAGCCGCAACCGCCTCCTGTCGGTCATTTTCTCAGTGGACGCCTGGCCGCGCAGGTGGTTCATCGCAAACCCAGCCTCCGCGCAACGAACTTGGTGATCTCCGCCACCAGTGCTGGCGCAAAAACAGCGGGCAACAGCATAGCCCAATGTTCCAACCCGAGCGGCACCGTGTTAAACAGTTGATTGAGGAACGGGACATACGTCACAACCAGCAAGGCCAGGATCGACGCCAGCACCGCCCATTGCATCGCGTGGTTACTGAACAGTCCGATCTTGAGTAATGCATAGCGCTCGGATCGCGCTGTGTAGGCCAGCGGCAGTTCTGCAAAGCACAGTGTCAGGAAACCCATAGTCTGCGCCTGCTGCGGATAGATATCCAATGCAATCACGTACACAAGCAGTACCATCGCTGTGAGCGTGATGGTCTGCGTCATCATGCCGATAACCATGCGACGGTTAATGATCGGCTCGTGCGCAGGTCGCGGTGGCATCTGCATGATATCGGGGTCGCCTTTCTCCAACCCGAGCGCGAGTGATGGCGCTCCGTCTGTGGCCAGGTTTAGCCACAGTAATTGGATCGCGCTGAGCGGGCTCTTCAATCCAAATAGGGTCGCAAGAAAGATGATGAGTATTTCCGCCACGTTGGAACCAAGCAGGTAGAACACGAATTTGCGAATGTTAGAGTAGATGATGCGCCCCTGCTCGACAGCGCTCACGATGCTGGCATAGTTGTCATCGGTCAGCACCATGTCGGCTGTTTCCTTGCTGACATCCGTGCCAGCAATGCCCATGGCCACGCCGATATCGGCGCGCTTGAGCGCGGGCGCATCGTTCACGCCATCGCCCGTCATCGCCACAATATTGCCGTTGCTCTTGACCGCGCTCACGATGCGCACCTTGTGCTCTGGTGACACGCGCGCAAATACGCTGACATGCTTGACCTGCTCCGCCAGTTGCGCATCGCTGAGTGCTTCGATCTCGTTTCCGCTGATGACCTGTGGAGATTGTGACAAGGTCGTCATACGGAGATCAGGCGCACTTGCGGTGTTCTCGGGGGAGGTGGTTCCGACCAGGTTGATTTGACGGGCGATGGCGCGGGCTGTGACCGCATGATCGCCAGTCACCATGATGGTGCGTATGCCGGCGCGACGGGCCGTTTGGATGGCAGTGATGACCTCGGCGCGCGGCGGATCCATCATACCGGCCAGGCCGAGGAATATGAGGTTCTGTTCCAGTTCTTCGCTGGTGAATTTAGGTACACCAGTTGATTCGATGGTACGGGTAGCCACGGCCAGTACGCGCAGGGCTTCTGCGCCCATCGCCGTGTTCATGGCCGCAATGCGATGACGATCGGTATCGAGCAATGGTTGTATTGTCCCGTCGTCATGCATGGTGTGCGTGCAGCGCGACAACACGACGTCAGGCGCGCCTTTAGTGTAAACGCGCAGCGCGGGTTCGGCTACTACGGTCGACATCATCTTGCGCGTGGCGTCAAATGGGGCTTCGGCTACGCGCGGGTATTCTCGTTCTGCCTCATCGCGCCATATCCCTGCTTTTGCCGCGGCCACAACCAGCGCTGCCTCGGTAGGATCGCCCACGATACGATACGTTTTCTGATCGGCTTCCGTACCGCTTTCCTCCAACAGCGCATCGCTGGCCAATAGCCCTCCCAGCAGGAGTTGGGAGATGGGGGATGGAGTGCCTGCTGACTCTGCGTCAGCCATTGTCGGCGCTGTTTCGGATGGTTCTGATCTCTGGCTTCTGGCTTCTATCTCTTGTTTCTGTACAACAAACGTCCCTGTAGGCTGGTAGCCCTCGCCTGTGACTTGCCAGGTTCGGCCGCCGGCGTAAAGGCGCACAACGTTCATCGCATTCTGGGTCAGAGTGCCGGTTTTGTCAGTGCAGATGACGGTGGCGCTGCCGAGTGTTTCTACCGCAGACAGGCGTCGGATCAAGGCGTTGTGC
>CAIQQO010000237.1 GCA_903873965.1 uncultured bacterium | reverse complement strand
GTTTCGGCGGGAAAGCGTAGCCATGCGGACACCATGCAAGTAGCTTCCCTTCGGGAAGAAGCCGCCGTCCCTTCAGGGCGAGCGGAGTGTCACGTCATTACTCCGATATACCTAATACCCACAATTGTCATCAAAACAAACGATCTGTAACGTTACCCCAAAACCCCGTCAAAAACAGGCTATCTTTGCAAAAAGCCCATCGCATTGAGGGCAGATGGGGTGCGCATTCAGTGAGTGAATGTGATTGGATAGTAACAACCACTTGCGTTATCAGGCTATCTGGTACACAATTGCGTTACGGTATCACGGTGGTTCAGTCATGACCAGTGGGAGGTATGGCGTCGCACCGATGGAAGATATGCATGGAGGGTACATGGATGATGCAGTCATCAACGCCGCACTCGCGGGATTTGCACGTGGCATGAGTGATTTCTGGCCGTCAGAAGTCAAGGTCAGCGGACCTGGTTCCGATGTCCTCGACAAGGCGGAGCGTTTCGCGCGCGGCGCAGAGGCCAAAACCGGCACTCCCGCTGCGCTGAACAGCATTTACAACTCACTGTCCTTAACACCTGGCGCAGCCAAAACCGGGCAGACTCATGTGTTGCCCTATGCGCCGCTGACGCTGGATCGCGCCATGCTGTTCCCGGCAACCAAGGCACAGGGCGACAGCAACGCGCTCAAGAGCGGCTTTCAGGCTGCAGTGCGCGCGGGCGCAGACCTGGGCAGCGAAGCGCTTCTCATTACGGCGCTCGATGCCGCTCTGCGCTTCGCGTGGTGCGTGCCATCGACGGGATACGGGACGCAGTGCGATGTGTCGCGCTATGACCATGCGCGCAGTGTGGCTGCCATTGCGGTTGCCCTGCGGCCAGGATCGCCCGCCGGGGGCAAGTTTGCGCTGATTGGCGGCGACCTGAGCGGCATTCAGTCCTTCATCTACACGCTGGCTTCATCCGGCGCGGCCAAGAGCCTGCGCGCCCGTTCGTTTTACGTGCAACTGCTGTCCGAGGCGATTGCGCAAGACGTGCTGCGGCGGCTGGGTCTGCCGGTTACCAGCCTGCTGTATGTGGGTGGAGGCGGGTTCCAGATTCTGGCGCCGGAGAGCGCAGTCGCGGCCTTGGACGAGATCAAGAAGGATATAGCGCACCGCCTGTTGATCGCCCACAACGCTGCCATCGGCGTGACGCTGGAGGCGATCACCTTCGAAGGCGCGCGATTCGACGCCTTCAACGGCGTCCACGATAAGCTGGGCAAGGCGCTCAATACCGCCAAGCGTCGCCCATTTGCCAGTGTCCCAGCGGATGATCTCGCCGCCATTTTGGGACAGCCCTACGGATCAGGCGGCACGCAGATCGATTTCTGCAAGGTGACGGGCGAGGACACGAACGGCAAAGACAAGTCCGATTTCGTCGAGAGCCTGGAAGACCTCGGCAGTGTGTTGCGGCGCGCTTCGCAACTGGCGATGGTGCAGGTGCCGCTTGGCGAACCGGCGCATGTGAATCACTGGCGCGACGCGCTGCGGATGTTCGGGCTGTCCGTCCATCTGCTGCCGCTCAGATCGGTTGATCCCGATATTCCGGCAGAAGGGCTGCTGCGGTTGGCGCGCTTCACGCCTGAACCGCCGGATGCCGGTGCGCTCAAGCCCTTTGCGCGGCGCACTGCGGTCAGCGTGTATTACCCGTTTGCGCAACTGGTGCCCTTCAACAAGTATGGTGACATTCGCCTGTTCGACGAGTTGGCGGCATGCAGCAGCGGCATCCAGCGCTGGGCTGTTCTGCGCATGGATGTGGACAACCTGGGCCAATTGTTCCGCAACGGGTTTGGCGACAAAGCCCCGATCACGCGCACTGCCGGGCTGTCTCTGTCGCTGCGCCTGTTCTTCGAAGGATGGGTGCCTGAACTGGCCGCGCCGCAAAAAGACTTCACGAATGACTTGCGCGACCTGCTGTACATCCAGTACGCGGGCGGCGACGATGTGTTTGTGGTCGGCGCGTGGGATGCCGTCGCCGAATATGCGCTGCGAATCCGCGAATCATTCCGCCAGTACACGGCAAGTAACGCGGCGCTGACGATTTCAGCCGGAATTACGCTGGCCGATGCCAGCTTCCCGCTGTATCAGGCGGCGCGCATGGCGGGTGAAGCAGAGGACCAGGCCAAGCGTTATGTGCGCAAGGCGATTCGCAAGGACGCCATTTCGTTTCTGGATGAGGTGATGGGCTGGGATGAGTTCAAGCAGGCCTACGAGCAAGCGCTGCAACTGAGCGACTGGTGCGGCGAATCCGGTCAAATCCCACGCTCCCTGTTGCAAACGCTGCAGCAATTGCATGTGCAGACGCGCGGCGAACAGGATGCGAACACAAAACGCGGCGGGAACAAGACGCAATACACCCGTGCTTCGTGGCTGGCCGCGTACCAGTTGACGCGCGTCATCGATGGTTTGCGCAGGCGCGAATCCGCGCCTGAAGTATTGAAAGTCGTTGAAGCCATGCAGTCAGAGTTGATCAAGCCGGAAGCGCGCACCAACATGCTGGCGCTTTCGGCGCGCTGGGCGCAGTATCTTATACGTTAGGAGGAGGTTTACACAATGGGTAGAGGATCACAAGGGCAGATGGGTAGCGGCGTATCGCTGCCGTCGCCAAACTACGACGCCATCATTGTAAAAGGTGATGTGGACGAGATGGTCAAGGTGGCACAGGAAGTCAGCAAGGCGATTGGGCGGGTGAAGAACTCGCAGATTCGCGGCATTTTTGCCACCGTCCGGCAGATTCAACTAAGCTGGGGGACGAACACTATCAGCGCCGAGAAGGCCTACCGCGACGCCGTGCTGCTCAAGCCGCGCCTGTCCTACTCCGCTGCGCGCAACGACCTATCCGGGCTGGACATCATCCTGGTCGGGGCGCTCAACATGGTCAAGGGCACGCCCGATCAGCGCAAAACATATTTCACGAACTTTGTCAATTTCTTTGAAGCGATTGTGGCCTATCACTACGCCAACAACAAGAGCTAGAGGTTAAGCGATGAGCAATAACAGTACTGTCAAACTCTACGGGCGCATCATCCTGCGCGGCAATATCACCTTGTTGAGCGGTCTGCACATCGGCGGCGCGTCCGGTGCCTTATCCATCGGCGGCGTTGACCTGCCGGTGATCCGCAACGTGGCTAATGGCCAGCCGTACATCCCGGGGTCATCGTTGAAGGGCAAGATGCGCTCGCTATCGGAGAAGCTGACTGGCGCGCCGCAGAACACCAAGATCGGCAAAGACGTCTACATTCACGTCGCCGCCGACCTGAACGAGTACAACACGATCTGGGTCAATTCCATCTTCGGCGTGCCGGGCGAGGTTAAGTTTGACGTGCCAGCGCCCAATCGCCTGATCGTGCGCGACGTGCCGCTAGACCCGGCGAGCGCCATACAGCTCGATTCAGCCAAGACCGACCTGCCCTACGCCGAAGTGAAATGGGAGGCCGCCATCGACCGCGTCACCAGCGCCGCCACGCCACGCCAGATCGAGCGCGTGCCAGCGGGCGCCATATTTTCACCGCTGGAACTGGTCTTCAGCATCTTTAGCGCCGCTGATCTCAAGCTGTATCGCAACGTCTTGATCGCGCTGCAACTGGTCGAGGACGACTACCTGGGCGGCCAGGGATCGCGCGGCAGCGGTAAAGTCGCCTTCAAAGACCTGACGCTGGAATGCAAGTCCGGCAGCACCTACAGCGGCAAGCTGAGCGGGAAGTACGACACCCTCAACGCGCTGAACACCGACGCGGCGCTGGATGCATGGCTGGCGCAGAGCATCAAGATCGCGTGAGTAGCCACGTGCAATTCAACGAGGCGACATCATGATCCTGTTTCAACTAGAACCGCGCACAGCGCTGCATGTAGGCGAGTTTGTCGGCATCGAACGCGAGTCGGTGCAGAGCTATATCCCGTCTGACACGCTGTTTGCCGCGTGCGTCGTGGCATGGCAACAGCGCGGCGTGGACATCGGCTCGCGCATTGCGGCGTGCCAGGCCAATCCGTCAGCGCTGTTACTCACGTCGGCTTTCCCGCGCGCCGGTGACACACTGCTCTACCCGATGCCGCTGGGACTGCGCTTGAACAACGCTGCGACGCTGGAGCCTAAGCAACGCAAGCGCATCCGCTGGGTGTCGCGCAGCCTGTTTGAGATGGTGACCCAGTACAAGGATGTCAAAGGCGAGTGTGCGCCTGAGAAGAACTTCGTACAAGGCGGCAGCGTGTGGCTGACGCAGGCCGAGGTGGCGTCGTTGCGCAAACTGTTGGCGCAGCCGACAGGCGATCTGCGCCTGTGGGACACCCAGATCGTCCCGCGCGTGACGGTGGATCGCGTTGATAACAAATCCAACCTGTTTCACGCCGGGCGGTTAAGCTTCACGCCGAAGTGCGGGTTGTGGCTGATGGCGCAGGGCAGCGGCGCAGAGTGGGTGCGCGACGCACTCAACTCGCTGCAGGACAGCGGCATCGGCGGGCTACGCTCGACAGGCCACGGCGCATTTACGGTGACAGATAAACCAGCGTCTGACATCGCTCAACCCGCACAGGGTTATGCCATCACGCTATCGCGTTATGCACCTGACGGCGCAACCGAGATTACGCAAGCGGTACAGGCGCAGCGCAGCGCGTTCCAGATCGTCACGATTGGCGGGTGGTGCCAGGACGACGCGGGCAAGGCGTGGCGGCGTAAAAACGTGCGCATGCTGGCCGAGGGCGCGTGCGTAGGCGCAGCGGCGCGCGGTCATATCCCCGACGTCATGCCCGACATCTGGAAAACGACGACGGTTCGACCCGTAGTTCGGTACGGCATGGCATTCAAGGCACCCGTCAGCAAGGAGGCGTTGATCAACGATGAGCAGTGATATCGGCATCAACTATACGTTGCAGATCGAAGTACTGTCACCGCTGCACATCGGCAACGGCAAGAAACTGCAGCGCGATTTTGACTTTGTGGCGCAGCGCAATGTGACCTACCGGCTGAACGACACAGCCATCCTTGAATCACGCTGGCCGGAAGACGAGAGCCAACAGCGTAAACTGCTGTCCGGGCGGCTGTCCGACCTGATCGAAGGCGAGAATATGGCGCAGCATCCCGAATACGCCATCTACAAATCTGCCGGTGACCCGGCCATGAACGAGGTCAACGAACATATCAAGGACGTGTTTGGACACGCCTATCTGCCCGGCTCATCGCTCAAAGGCGCACTGCGCACGCTGCTGCTGCGCACGATCATCGAAGGCGTCGCCAAACACCAGATCGTACGCAATGAGATCGGCCCAGGTATGACGCACGAGCGCGACTCGCGTTCGGCCAAGGGGGCTGCGGGCGGGATCGAAACGCACTTTGCCATCGGCAAGGGTTCGCAGAAGCCATCGACCGACCCCAATTTCAGCCTGTTTC
>CAIQQO010000236.1 GCA_903873965.1 uncultured bacterium | reverse complement strand
GTTCGGACTACGAAGTGACTGGACAGGCAGCAGTGGTGACTGTCACAGTTCCCGCAACATGGACGCACAAACTGTACGCAGAAACGTTTAAGCAATTCCTCAACTTTCACATCGAGGCAGCTTCGACACAAGCCATCAACGGAACTTATCGTGGAACCATGCAGGTGATACATGACTTCAATCCGTACACTCGCATTAACGTGATCACCGATTTAGAAGGTAATCTGAAGAGGGCATGGCAACTCACTCAAGAACAAATATACTATCTGTACCGTACGGGAAACATCCAATGAGAGCTCAGGGTTACAAAGCATTAATTGAGGCATATCTTGGACATGAACTGTCGGCTGAGGACTTTGCAGTACGTTTACAGAAAATGCTGTTGGCTGAGGACTGGCTGGAGGAGGAATTGTTCTTGATCCTTCAGGACTTGTTTGAGGATGCGGAGGCATACGATCCAATGTGGACTCCTGAAGAAGAAGATGGGTTTCGTATCACCGAACCAACCCTACGTCGGGAGGTGCAGGATGCGAATGAGACATTGGTCAGTTATTTATCCATGCACGATGGCAACAATCACTCAGGATGTTAAGGCATCTTCACTGGTTTACAAGGTGATTGAGAACGTCGTGCCATCCAGCGTGAAGATTGCTCTCATAGGCCACAGCCACCCGCTTGATCAGTCGTTTGACGATGTGATCGGCGGGCGGCTGGTGGCGCTAACCGCGAACGCTCATTCGCCGTCGCTATTTAGGCAACACTATGACACGGAAACTGAGGGTACTCGTCCCGTAGTCAGGCGAGCTCTTGTCGCGACCCGCGACGCGCACGATCAAGGGTAAGTAGGCGCTACCGCCGCGTGTCACGCGCACGCCGCGACTGCTCGCATCTTCGCGCCCATCGTCTGCTTTGTACGGGTAGGGTGCGCTGAGACTGCTCGTCCACTCCCATGCATTTCCCGCCATATCCGCGGCCCCATAGGGGCTGTCTGTGCGCGGGCTGGACTGCCCCACCTTCACAATCTCAAGCGCGCTCGAAAACGGGTCAACATTTTTGGTGTCTATGCCAGCCTGCAGGTCATTGCCCCATGGATAGCTGATGCCATCCGTACCGCGCGCAGCTTTTTCCCACTGCGCCTCGCTGGGCAGTTTGATCTTACGCCCGCCTGCGGCCCGACCTGCCCAGGCGCAGAATGCAACTGCGTCATCCCAGCTTGTGAGGACCGCTGGATAATCATTCAGCCCTTGTAGATTACTCTCTGGTCCGCGCGGATGCTGCCAGTCAGCACCTTTGACTTCGGTCCAGCCGCCTTTGTATACGTATCCGCTGCCGTTTTTCTCTGCGGATGTCTTATAGCCAGTCGCCTTCACAAATGCCGCGAACTGGGCATTCGTCACCTCGTATTTCCCGATCAGAAATTCGTCCAGGAAAACCTTGGTTTGCGGCATTTCGACGACCTGGGCGTCGCCGTCTGAGTCTGCGCTACCCATCAGGAAGTCGCCAGCCGGCACGCGCACGAACGCCATCTCCACGTTGGGTGCCAGTGTAAGCACCAGGTCTGGCGCATGCGCCTTGCGTGGTTCTGATTTGGTTGGAACCGGCGTTGCGGTTGGCGGCAGCGCTGTTTTCGTCGCTGGCGCTACAGTAAATGTCGGAACCGGCGTAGACGTTGGATTGGGTGTCGGTGTTGGATTCGGTGTATTGGTTGGGTTGGACGTACTGGTTGGTAATGGCGTATTCGTCACCACTGTTGGTGGCGGCGCATTTGCTCCACATGCAGACAGTAGAACAATGCTGATGAGAAAGCCCGAAAACTTGATCTTGTTCATAAGTCCCCTTTCTCTACTTGCGCTGCAGAATACTGTTTAGTATATATACATTGAATATTAATCGCAAGTAGCAGCGATTGATAACCAGCTGTTAGCGTCCTCAATAAATGAATTGGAGTTGGCCAATCTGGCTAAGATAATTGAAGTCGGACAGACGGTTGCCCATTTACTCCGGCTGTGCAACTTCATTTAGCCAGGGCGCTAACAACATGGGAGATTCACAACCATTTATTCGTATATCGGGAGGTCTGAAGGTTTTAGGACAGGCTCCCGATGGAGCCATATGGCTCTCGCAAAGCGAATCCGAACCGAAACGCTTTATTTTGGGGAAGTACGATCCTGTTGAGAGAAAATACGAAACAGTTGCATCTTTTGTGAGTCTAG
>CAIQQO010000235.1 GCA_903873965.1 uncultured bacterium | reverse complement strand
GTCCTTCGGCGCGTTCGATGTCTTCACTGAATTGAACTTCAGCATCGCGCATGGAGACAAGATAGCGCTCGTCGGCGCCAACGGCTGTGGCAAGACCACGCTACTCAAAGTGATCGCACGGAGCGACGAACCCAGCATAGGTGCGCTATCCATCGCGCGCGGCACCACCATCGGTTATCTATCGCAAACAGCCGAAGAATCCAACGAGCATACCGTCTGGCAGGAGATGGTCAGCACCTACACCGAAATCAACGCGATGGCTGCGCGGTTACGCCGACTCGAAGAAGAGATGCTCGATTCTGACAAGGGTGAGCAGGCGTTAGAAAAATACGGCGAACTCGAACACCAATTCGAGCTTCAGGGTGGCTACGAGATCGACGCCCGAATACAGCGCGTTTTGAGCGGATTAAACTTCACGGCAGAGGACTATGAGCGCCCGCTATCGCATTTAAGCGGCGGCCAGCGGGTGCGCGCCGCACTCGCCAAGTTGCTGCTGCAGTCTCCCGATGTGCTCATGCTCGACGAGCCCACCAACCACCTCGACACTGGCGGCGTAGAGTGGCTTGAATCATATCTGCAGGATTGGGAAGGCACGCTGGTCGTCGTTTCGCATGACCGTTACTTCCTCGACGAGGTATGCGACCGCACGTGGGAGATGAGTGGAAACGTCAGCGGACGCACCAACCGACTGGAGATGTATCGCGGCGGCTATACCGATTACGTAGCACAGCGCACGGAACGGCGCGAGCACCAGTTGAAGGAGTTTGAGCAACAGCAGGAATTCCTCGCCAAGGAAAGCGAGTTTATCCGCCGGAACATTGCGGGACAGAACTCGTTGAACGCCAAGGGACGGTTGAAGCGGTTGAAGCGCATGGAGCGACTGGAAAGGCCTATCGAAGCGCGCGCCATGTCATTACGCTTGAACAGCACGTCGCGAAGCGGCAACATCGTGATCGAAACGAAAGACCTGCTGGTGGGTTATGCAGCCGACGCAGCCGGGCGCGATGAAACCGTCTTGTTCCGCTGTCCCAACTTACAACTGCTGCGCACCGAACGGGCTGCGTTAATCGGACCGAACGGCACAGGCAAATCGACATTTTTGAAAACGGTCTGCGACACACTTGATCCGCTGGAAGGCAACGTACGGATCGGGGCTAATGTGCACATCGGCTATTTTGCGCAGGCACATGAAGGCCTGAACCTGGACAATACCGTGCTCGAAGAATTGATGAGCACGAGCGACGACATGACGCTGTCTCAGGCGCGCGGCATGCTGGGGCGCTTTCTATTCAGCGGCGACGACGCCTTTAAGAAAGTGGGCATGCTCAGCGGTGGCGAGCGCGGGCGCGTGGCACTGGCCAAACTCACCCTACAGGGCGCAAACTTCCTGTTACTCGACGAACCGACCAACCACCTCGATATTCCTTCGCAGGAAATCCTGACCGACGCGTTGAACGCTTTTGATGGAACGCTGCTGCTTGTGTCGCACGACCGCTACCTGATCGCGGCGCTCGCGACGCAAATCTGGTCGCTGGAACGCGATGATGCAAATGCGGGCAAGTCGCGCATGATCCTGTTCCGCGGCACCTACGACGCATGGATTGAGGACAAGCTAGAAGCGGCGCGCAACCGCGAGAAACAACAGAAAGAACTGACTCAGAAGGTCAAGGGACAAACCAAAGCGCCGGAAGTGAACGCTAACGTGTCGAAGAAAGCTGAGCGCGATCGGGCGACGCGCTTACAACAGGCCGAGCAGCGCATTGCGTTGCTGGAGAGTAAGTTAGACACGCTCAACCAGCAGATTCAACACGCAGGCAGCAACTACGCCAAGGTACGCCAGCTCAGCATGGAGTATCAAGAAACCGAAAATGCTTTGGTTGCCGCGTGGGCGGAATTAGAGAAGATCGGGTAAGAGTGAAACGTGATTGCGAAGTCAAAGATGCTGGCTATTCAGTTCACTTTACACTTGATCATTGGCGAATAGCAAGTCTCATCTGCTCATGGATGGATTGCACCGAGCATGCCATTTCATTCTGAAAGCGCCGACCGTCGATCTTCTCTGGGTCGCCGCGAACGCCACTTGGAACAAAGGTGAATGTCACGCTGGGGTTGATTGCAGCGACGGCATTGGCCAGGTCGCTACACGTCCAGTGCTCTGCCGGCGTGTTGTAGATCGTGTGGCGCGGCGCTGCAGCAGCAGCCAGCGAGTGCAACATTTCGGCGGCTGCACTCACATGAATCAGCGGTAGCACTTCGTCTCTGGCATATGGCAGATGAATGGTGCAAGGTTGCGCGATGGGCAGTCGCTCAAAAATCTCGCCCCGCCACATCGACGCCGTACTCACCACGCCCGCGCCGACGACCATCGCAATGCGCAATGCCACAAACGCGAGGCGCCCTGTGCGTTGCAACTGTTCACCAGCCATCTCCACGTAGCGCTTGCCTAGTCCGTACACATTGCCGGGCGCGGCCGGTTCGATCTCTGCTACCTCGCCATGCTGCGCCGTGGGCTTCGGACCATATGCGCTGATGGAACTGCCGTACACGAATCGTGCTATGCCATACTGCGCCGCCAAGTCAAGCAACGTCAGGCTGGCGCCGATGTTGACGCGCAAAGCGTCGGCAGGACGCGTTTGTGATTCACGATTACGCATCGATGCCAGATGAATGATGGCGTCAAAATGACCGGTACGACACAGGTCGCTAAGCGTGTCGACATCGCACACATCTGCTTCAACAAACGGGTATGCCGTGGACATTGACGCAGAGGCGTTGCGATCCGTGGCCACAATATGATATCCATGCACTATCAGAACACGACACACCTCGCGCCCGATAAAACCATTCGCGCCTGTGACGAGTATGCGGTGATGCTGGTCTGTCATCCGTTCTTGCCTTTCGAGATGTACACGCCTGACTCGCGATAACGCACGCACATGGCGGTGACATAGCTGGTAAGTTCAACCAGTTTCCTGTCAAGCTGTTCGCGCTCCAACCAAAGATTGAGTGCTTTGACGCGATGAATACACTTGTCCATCAGGTCAAATACGCATACCGTGTCAACGCCAACCCAGTACGCCACACGCGTAACCAGCGACTGTTTATGCTCTCGCAAAAAGGCCTCTGCGCGCAGATAGTCACGGTAGAGCGCGCGCCGGTTGGGAATGCGTGGCTCCGCGCGAAACATGGCCTTAAGGTCCGGATCAATATAGCCTGAGGCACGATGGTAGTAACGACTGGGTTTCGCGTGCATAAACTGCGCCACCGTCATACGGATGTCTTCGACGCGTTCATACATCCACGCCATGTTCGTTTCAATCAGCGGAGTTTCTTTGCTGAACTTTTCAACGACGCTCGCTACATATTCAATCTTCTGCAACACAATCGGTCGGTTCTTGTACTTACGACGCCAACCCGAGCGCGGCGTCAGCCACACACAAAACGTTTCCGCAAAGTCCTCGTCCGGGTGCTTCTGTGCATAGTGATCACCTGACGGATTGACATAGTTTCGGCTCCATGGATTAAAGGCGTATTTTTCACCTTCAGGATAGGTGTTGAAGAAATTGCCTTGCACTTCGAACAACTGGCGAAACTCAGGCGTGCGATACAGCTTGTAGGCGTAGCAGAACGCGTGCCCGACCTCGTGCCGCAGCAGGTTGAGCACCTCGGCGTCTGAATAGCGCCAGCCGCGGAACTCTTCGTTAAGATCCTTCAGCAGCGGATCGCAGTCGTAAAACCCGAAGGCGATGATCGGCGAACCCGCTATGCAGCCGTACCCGGTGGAGATATAGAACACCGGCTCAAGCTTCTTGATCCCCACACGAGCAAGGTCAGCCTGCACAGCAGGTATCGCCTCTTCGAAGATGGTGCCTTTCATCTTGAGGTCAAGTTGGTTGATCGGTGTCTGAAGCAACTCCAGCTTACGCGTATCGATTTGAAAAAGAAGTTCACGAGTTCTGCGCACGGATTCTTATCGCTTCCTGAACTCAAACATAACTAACGTCGCACTGTAGACAGGCGTATTTTAACCACAATCAGAGAAAGTATACTTGCCACAAGCAACACCATATCGGCGCATTGGGACCAACGCCAGCCATTGATCGTTGGCTGCACGTCGGCGCGCACAAATTGGATGGCAAAATCACCAACGGCAAAAAGCACCACCCATGCAATAATCAAGGTCGCTTCAAAGACAACGCCGTCATACGATGCAAGCGACGACGCATAGGTTGTCCCATTGCGCGTCGACATGCCCTGTCTCATCATCGCCCTCATCTTTCGCACCGCGATCACCAGTATCATACTCAGCAGCCAGATGATCATGAAAACCTGCGTCGGTAAGCGCGGATTATTCACGGTGTAGGCATCAGGCCAGTCGGCGCGCAACGCCCATGTCCATCCCTCGGTCCAGAATACCTCGCGACCGTACGCACAGCCATGTGGTATACATCCGAGCGACGCTCCGATGCCGATTAAGCCAGCCGACACGACCAGCGCCATTCCCGATACCGGGCGCGACACACGCCTGACGATCCACCATCCTACAACTGCGCCAACGATCGCTGCATGTTCCCATATTCCCGGACTCGCGGCAGAGATCACTTCCTGCACATGCTCACTGAAGTAGTCAAGATGCAGCAACACATAGCCTGCACGTCCAGCAGCCATCGTCATTCCTGCGATCACCAACCAGCCTGTCAGCGCCTGCGATCTGCGCTCATGAGACGCACGCAAAGGCCACAGAGCAACAACCATGCCTGCAAGCAAGGCCAGACCGATACACAGCGTATAGGTATTGATGCCCACGGAAAATATATAAATCTGCGTCGGCATAGGAAAATTATCCTGTCAAACAGATCGTAGGGTAAGCGTCAGGTTGCACATGGGTTTATTGTCATCTGCATCGTAGAGATGGCGTCATGTTAACAGGTGCTCGGACGGTTATAGTGGAACCAGTCCAATGGGACTTCTCCTCCTTACTCCTCTCCTGTATGCATGAGGGTTCGTAGTCGGCGCACGAACCTTCATGCACGGAGAGTCCAACCCTTTTCCACCATTTCGACTCACACCTTTTCTTCCATTGGTATGAATCGCATTAAAAAAGAACGAGCAAATGCATTTCTGCATCTGCTCGTTCTTGTAAGTCGGGGTGCAGAGATTTGAACTCTGGACCCCTTGCACCCCATGCAAGTGCGCTACCGGGCTGCGCTACACCCCGACGTAGGTTTTATTCTAGCACATCCAGGCGAAAATAAAACCCCTGTGCACAATCTCTTTGCAAAAGACGCAGGCGCGCTAGTACTTACCCTAACAGCTATTGCCTTCGCAGGGTTCAATCTCACACAACTTCATCCTTGCGAAGGCAACGGCGTCACGCTACAGGCAATGATGGCGTGCTCGGTGTTGTCGCCACAATGGCGGGCACTATGCCGCTGAATTGGCGATACGCCAGCGTCCACGCCGTCGAGTTGAATGTAATAAACACCGCATTGACGATCGCGCCAACAATGATGGCGACAAAGATGGCGCCCACTGAAAGAACGATGACCCCGATGGCGGGTACTGTACCGTTGCTGAATGAAAAGACCATGGGCAACATTGTCGGCAGGATTAGGGCTATACCGATGGTGCTGCTCACAATACCGAAAACAAACGCGATGGCACCCATTAGCAACGCCAGCACAATCATATTGCCGAGGTTGGCGCGCAGCAAACGCCATGCCCGACCAACACTCGCGAAAACCCCAGCGTTCTCCAGAATGATGGCGCGCTCGCCCAACGTCGTCACTGCCGAAGTCACCAATCCATACACTAGAGCTACGCACATCATGCAACAGATGACAGAAAATCCGCCGGCCAGCATGCCCATCAATGCACTCCTGTCACTATTGCTGAAATCACCTCCACCTGCCGAAATGGCCGCCACGATCGTCCCACCAAATGTGGCCGCAAAGACCACAACAATCACCACAATCAGAATCACCACCGGGATTCCCAACAGCAGATGCAGCCCCAGCATGGGCCAGAAACGCCTGGCGCCTGCCTTCCATGCTCCGCCGAGGCTGGTTGTGCCTTCCATCTCAATCTGTTGAACGCCAGCAATCAGCCCACCACGCGCTATGATGCCGATGATGGCAAAAACTAGAGCAATGATGAAAAGAATGCAGATCAACGCCGCAGCGCCAACCAGCAAAGGTTCGGGGTTACGCATGATGTTCTGCATCCACGTCGGCACGCCGCTGCCGCCGCGCGAAGACCCATTACCCAGTGACTGACCCGACGGGAAGTTAGCCCCCCCGCCGCTACCGCCGCCGGCTCCCAACGCCGTCAAAAAACCCAGGATCCACAATACCTTGTAGTTCCACGTGATCTTGATCGCTCGACTGATAATTGAACCAAAATCCATCATGACCTCCTATCGTAAATACGACTATCACTACATTGTGAGCCTTCCTGCCGACGTTGTCATCCGCAAGAAGTCCTATGAAAACCTACGACTATTCCCATTCAATTGTTGCAGGCGGTTTGGTCGTGATGTCATAAGTGACACGGTTGATGCCGTGCACTTCGTTAACGATGCGACTGCTGATACGAGCCAGCACCTCATACGGGATACGCGCCCAGTCGGCGGTCATAAAATCGTCAGTCGTGACGGCGCGTATAGCGATGACCTCGCTATACGTGCGGCCATCTCCCATAACACCCACTGCACGCACAGGCAAGAGCACGGCAAATGACTGCGACGTTGCGCGCATCAGATCAGCGCGGCGCAACTCTTCCTGCAGGACAGCATCGGCCGCGCGCAGGCGCTCCAACCGTTCCCACGTGACATCGCCCAGGATGCGCACAGCCAACCCTGGCCCTGGAAAAGGCTGGCGCCACACGATCGAATCGGGCAGACCAAGCGCACTACCTACGGCACGCGCTTCGTCCTTGAACAGAAAACGCAACGGTTCGAGCAGTTCAAACTGCATGTCTTTGGGCAATCCACCAACGTTATGGTGCGTCTTGATTTTAGCAGCCGCCTGCCGTTCCGGCCCGCGCGATTCGATCACATCGGGGTATAGCGTGCCCTGCGCCAGCAGAACCGTTTTTGAGTTCGTCACCGCCGGCTGGATGCCCAGTCCCGCAATCTGCGCTTCGAAGATCCTAACGAATTTCTCGCCAATGCGCTTGCGTTTTTCCTCCGGGTCGGTAACGCCCTGCAATACTTCAAGGAAATCTTCGCTCGCATCGACCGCCACCAACCGAATGCCCTGCTCGCGCTGAAAGGTTTCAATCACCTGCTCGCCCTCGCCCTTGCGCAGCAGACCGGTGTCGACAAAGACGCACGTCAACTGGTCGCCCACGGCGCGATGCACCAGAGCAGCAGTGACCGAAGAATCCACGCCGCCAGACAGCCCGCAGATAACCGGACGGGTGCCTACCTGCGCCCGAATGCGGGCGATGCTTTCGTCGATGATGCCAGCCGACGTCCATGATGATCCGCACCCGCATACCTGATGCAGGAACTGGTCAATGATGTCGCGTCCATGTTGCGTGTGGTTCACTTCGGGATGGAACTGTATGGCATAGATGCCGCGCGCCTCATCAGCCATGCCTGCAATCGGCGTATTGGCGCTGTGCGCAATAGTGTGAAAGCCCGCAGGGACTTGATCGACGCGGTCACCGTGCGACATCCACACGGACAACGCTTGCGGCACATTAGCAGCCCATAGACGTGAAGGCTGAATTTCGATGCTCGTTTGTCCATACTCACGATGTGACGAGGGCGCGACGACACCGCCGCACGCGCGCGCCAACAACTGCATGCCATAACATATACCTAGGACGGGCGCGCCAACCTGCAACACGTAATCGCCCAGCGACGGTGCGCCTGGGTCGTACACGCTGTTCGGACCGCCCGACAGAATGATGCCAGTGGGTTGCAACGCCTGCACTTTTTCAGGCGGCGCGTCCCATGGGAACAACTCGCAATAAACATTAGCCTCGCGCACGCGGCGCGCGATAAGTTGAGAATACTGTGATCCGAAATCGAGGATCGCAATGCGATCGGGGTGGGTGTGCATAAATCGATTATAAAGGGAGGATAATCAGCTATCGCACGCAAGTAGTGCGTAAAGGACACGCGGCGCGCAGGTCACCTTGGGTGTGCCCGCGCCAGACAATTAACGAATGGATATCAACCAACTTAACCAAATTGTTCAATACGTCGACGAAGAACGGCGTAAAGACCGCGCCATGATCCTGCAGTTGCAGGAACGCGTCGAATCACTGACACGCGAGATTGAATCCCGCACGCGCTATAACCAGGCCATCGAAACACAGCTCGCAGAACTGCGCCTGCAAGTGCAGAAATCAATGGGCTGGACAACTTCGGTCGAGCAGATGCGCGCAGAATTCTCCCTCGTCATCGAACGCGTTGAGGATCAGCGGTCCAAGAACGAGCGTGAATCGTCGCGCGTCCGCCAGATCGAAATCGAAGCGCTGGTACGCCAGCTCAACGAGACAAAAAAGGAAGTTAAACCATACGCGCGCTATGCGGAGGAGATTGATCAGCGTCGCCAGGAAGAAGCACGGTTAAACGAGATGATCAACCGCCTGCAAGCGCAGGTGATCGATCTGCAGCGTCATCAGGGCGAACCGGGTGCTGCCATCGCCTACCTCGAAGAACAGCGCCGTCAGGACAACAAGCGCATCGTGTCGCTGGAGCAGGAAATACCCGACCTGCGCAAACGGATTGACCAGTTCCCTCCGCAGTTATTGATGCTAGACGAAGCTGTGCGGCGCAAGCAGACCGAAATCGAAGAAGCCGCCCGCCTGCTCGAAGCGCAAAACCAGGTGATCGAGAGCCAGCGCATTGCCGATATCCGGCGTGAGCGCCAGTTCTCCGAGTACGGCGAGATCGTGGAACGCATCAAAGAACGACTGACTGATCTACAAAGTCAGACGACCGGATTTATCCAAATGCGCGAAGAAGTGCGCCGCGCAGTGGCAGAGCTGCCCGAAATCCAGGCACGCATGGATGTCCGTTTGAACGAGGTAGTGGAAATCCAGCGCGATGCTGAAGCGCGCGGCAGACGACAGGCCGATGAGTTCCGTGACACCATGGAAAAAGACTGGAAGGGTTTCGCGGTTTCGCAGGAAGAGAAGTGGTTCGAACGCGACAGGCGCATTGCGGATTACGAACCACGCATCAGTTCGATCGAAGAGGAACTGCCCACCTACCTGCCACAGGTAACGCCGTTGTACGAAATCCTGGAGTCCTTCGCCAAGGCATATGCCATGGCAGGACGTGAATGGCTGTCGCAGAGCGGCCAGTTGATCGACCGCGCCCGCATCAATATGCCTTCCGAAACCAAGCTATCGCGCCGTCAGCGCCGCAAGAAAAGCACTGAAGCTGGTTTGATCAAGGCCGGTGGCAGCGATATGGACGACATAGCCGGCATTGACGAAGACCTTGTCCAATGACATTTGCGAGATGCGCGAAACGTGAGTAGGTGATGTCAATGTTTGTCATAGCCACAGCCGGTCACGTCGACCATGGCAAGTCCACACTCGTTCGCGCGCTGACTGGCATCAACCCAGACCGACTACGCGAAGAACAGGCGCGCGAGATGACGATCGACCTCGGCTTCGCATGGATGACGCTGCCCGATGGCCAGTCGGTGGGCATTGTTGACGTGCCCGGTCATATCGACTTCATCGAAAATATGCTTGCCGGCGTTGGAGGCATTGATCTGGCGCTACTCGTCATTGCGGCAGATGAGGGCCCGATGCCTCAAACACGCGAGCATCTCGCCATCCTCACGCTACTACGCGTCCCGCGCGCCGTCGTTGCCCTTACCAAGCTCGATCTGTCGCCCAGCCCGGAATGGCCAGAGCTGGTCAGCGCCGACATCGAGGCGCTTCTGGCAGGGACATCGCTGGCCGGCGCGCCCATCGTGCCAGTAAGCGCCCGCCATGGACAAGGGCTGGATCAACTGGTCGCCACATTGCACAACGCTCTAGCCGAGACGCGCCAGCTGCGCGAAAGCGGCGCACTGGACAGGCGCGATCTAGCACGCCCACGCCTGCCGATCGACCGCGTCTTCTCGATGCCGGGATTCGGCACGGTCGTCACGGGCACCTTAATTAACGGCTCTTTCTCGGTCGGCGATGAAGTTGAAGTTATGCCTGAGGGTGTTGCTGCACGCATTCGCGGACTACAAACCCACCGCCAGAAAATCGACACGGCTGCCCCCGGAAGTCGTGTAGCGATGAACCTGAGCGGCATCACGGTGGAGCAAGCTGCGCGCGGCAGTGTTATCGTACCAGCAGGAGGACAGACACTCCGGTCTACTGAACTGTTGGATGTGCAACTGGAAGTACTCGGCGCACCTTACCAGCGCACCGCGCTGAGACACAACACCGAAGTGAAGATATTCTGCGGCACGACCGAACGTATCGCACGCGTGCGCTTGTTGACCAGCAATGAGTTGGCCGCCGGCGCGTCGAGCTGGGCACAACTAGAACTCACTGGCGCCATCGCGGTAGCCAATGGCGATCGCTTTATCGTGCGTCTGCCCTCTCCGTCCATCACCCTCGGCGGCGGCGTCATCGTCGATGTGCATCCTCCGTATCTCTACCGCCGTCATGCGGGCGCCGCCGACGCCACCGTGCTGGCGCGGCTGGAGGCGATGCAGCGCGGCACACCAAAACAGCGCATTGAAAAAGTGCTGCTACAACTCGGTTTCACCACCCGCGCCGAATGCACCCGCCAATCCGGTCTTGACGACGCCGAAGCCGACGCGGCACTGGCAGATCTGAGCGCGCAGGAAGTGATCGCACAAATCGATGAGGTGATCGCCATGCACGTTACATGGCAGGCAAGGCTGGATAAGGCTGTGCAGATCACCGGGACGTTCCACGAAGCACAACCGCTCGCGCCGGGCATGCAGCGCGAGTCGCTGCGCAGCCAACTGGGGCTAACACCGCGCGTGTTCAACGCACTCCTTCACTTTGCGAACGTAAATACACCCGTACGCCTGGTCGATGATGGCGAAACCGTGCGCACTTCTATCCACACAATCCGTTTCAATCCTACCCAGCAAGCAGCCGTGGATCAGCTGCTGGCCGACTTTGGCGCTCGCCCTTACAACACGCCATCCGTGAAAGAGTGTCGCGCCGCGGTGGGTGATGCGGTGTATGAAGCGCTGCTGCGATTACACAAGCTGGTACAGGTAAAGCCGGATGTGGTTTTTCTCACTGCTACGTATACCGACGCTGTGTCACAGGTGCGCGAGATCATCAAAAAAGACGGCACTGTTACGGCAGCCCAGCTGCGCGACGCCTTTGGCACCTCGCGCAAATATGCGCTGGGGCTGCTCGAACACCTCGACGAGATCGGCGTGACTAAGCGGGTCGGCGACGCGCGCATATTAAAATGACGATGGCGTCATGGCTTCTGCTCGGTCTTATCTCTGGCTTCAATCAAGTCATCGTAGTTCAACTCGGTCGGCGGCGTCTGACCATAGATCAGCACTGGCGTGCCAAGTTTCACCCACTGGTACAACCACGCCGCCTCTTTGATGTCCATCACGACACATCCAAACGATACCGGATGCCCAAGATAGCCCGCCCATAACCGACGCCCGCCGCCCAGTTCCGGCAACGCATGAATACCGTTGGTCAGGCTGTTGCCCGGTTCGCCAATGTCGTAAATGCTCAACCAATTGGGCATGGTAATGTGCGCCAGTTTATTAACTGCGTCATCCACTTTCTCCTGCACCTGAAAAACGCCGATGAGTGTGCGCCACTTGGGTATCCCCGATGATATCGACGTTGACAGCACAGCTGCCCCACGATCGAATGCCGTCAGACGCTGATGTGTCAAGTCCACTTCGATACGCTGCTGATTGTCTGGCGTGATCGGCACAGGCATCATCACGCTTTGCGCCGGGATCGTAATCTGCTGCCCAGCGACAAAACCACCTTGCGCCCACAAGTCCGGATTGGCGCTGATAGTCAGCGCCGTCGGCATGCCAAAGGCATCGCCAATGCTATCGAAGGTGTCGCCGCGCTTGATCGTGTAGCGAACATCGCCATGCGGCACCACGAACCACACCGTCGGTTCAGATTTCGCGATCGCGTCGAGTACCATGGCCGTTACCTCATCTACCCGCATGGCGGCAGCGGGGTTGATGTCGGCATTGACCTGTTCCAGCGTGTCGTGAATGCCTTGCGCGTGAAGCACGGGCAACAGTCGCTCATCACCAACGGAATTCCGGGTTGCTTTGGCGCCCACCGAGACCCAACTCATGCGCTCAACTGGCGCGATGGAGCGCGTGATCCAATGGCTGTCCCACCACATCGTCAGCGTCAGCGGGTGTTGCAGCCACAGGTTCAACTGATTCGCCGCCTCGCGCGCGCCGTTGTCGATTGGCGCCACGGCTTGCGTCTGCACTGTGACCGGTTCTTCACGCAGCAACCGAGCATAGCTATCGCTCAACGTAGCTTCCGGGTCGAGATCCAGTCCAGGCACGCCCTGCTGCACTATGGCTGCGCCATCGGCCAGCACAACACGCGCGCTTTGCGGTGCCACGGCCACATCAACGCGATGTTGTTCCAATGTCTTGCGTGCCATCGCGGCATCGTAGGAAAATGTGACGATGATGGTGGCGCGGGATCGCCATGCAGCCAGTCGCTGCTGAGGATTGCCTTGCCGCCCGATGTTAAATGCCTGTTGCACAGCCTCGCGTGCATTAACCCGAATGCCTAGAGCAGGCCATGTGGCAAACCACTTCGTACTGTTGCCATAGTTGATCACACCCAGCATACGATCGTAGTGCGCCTGCACACTGACCTCAGCCTCAGCAGGCGTCATATCACCCACATTGAAGCTGCCGATAGTGATGCCAGGATAGATCAACGTGGCGTATTTTTGCTCAAACAGTACAACAGCAATCGCTACCGCAGCACCAAATACGGTGATAACGCTCAACAGAACGATCAATGCGCGTAGCAGGATGTGCGCACCACCACGTTTTTGCTCCATTCTCCAATCTCCTCCACCTATCTTCCGGCCACGCCCTGGGCCTTATTCCGCCGCCGCGTCTTGTTGCGATACATTTTCTCATCGGCAGAGAAGAGCGTCGCCGTCAAGTCTTCAGGCACGTGGGCAGTAGCTACACCGGTCGAAAGGTTGAGCACAGCGCCGGCATACAAGGCATTGTGTTCCATCAGCTTGTGCTTCAAGCGTTCCACAACCGCCGTCGCCGACTCACTATCAGTGTGCGGTAGCAGCACAGCAAACTCGTCACCCCCGATACGCGCGACTATATCATCACCGCGAAATGCACTGCGCAATACGACCGCTGCCCGACGCAGTAATTCATCGCCTGCAGCATGACCATAAGTATCATTCACCGCCTTCATGCCATCAATATCGATAATGACCGTGCTCAGCGGAAAGTCGGTTTCCTGCGTCAGCGTGCGGCAAGTCTGGTCGAAGTAGGCGCGGTTATACAAACCGGTCAGCGCATCATGAACGCTGACATAGCGCAGATTATCTTCAACCCACTTACGCTCAGTAATATCGTGCGAAATGCCTACAGTGCCAATGATATTGCCGCCCTGATCCCTTAAGGGCATCTTGGTTGTCGACACCCATGCAACAGGCTGGCCCTCACGCTCCAAGGTTTCTTCTTTGGCGATGATGCTCTCGCCTGTACGCATCACCTGTTCTTCATCATCCTGCGCGCGTTGCGCCGTGTTGGGCATCACTAAATCAAATAGCGTCTTGCCAATAGCCTCCGCAGAATCGGATAGCCCGAATCGTGCAGCAACCGCCTTATTCACTCGGATAAAACGCGACGCCGTATCTTTGAAATAGATTATGTCAGGAACGTTATCGAGCAGCACGCGCATGAGATACTGTTCGTACAACAGGGCTTCGGTGGCGCGCTTGGTGGCAGTGACATCCTCCATCGTCACCACCGCGCCCAGCCTGGTGCCACTGACATCATAAAACGGGCCGCCTGATGCCTTTACATAACGTGTCGGCTGATCGTGGGTATGTATGGACATGCCCACCTCGGAAAACCGCTCACCATGAAAGGCGCGATACAGAGGCTCCTGCACGATGGTGAGGGGCGTGACGCCATCTTCAGCATACAAGGTGTCCTGACTGGGCGATGGGACGACCAGCGGCTCCTCCCCTGCAGCGCGCCAGCGCTCTGGGCTGATGCGGGAAACATCCTGACCAAACCACTCACGGGCGGTATGGTTAAACAGCACCAGCATACCTTCGGCGTCGCATCCGATCACGCCATCCACAAGGTTATCCAGCAACACGCGCGTGAACTCGTGTTCGCGATGCAAATCGTGTTCTGTCTTGCGCCGTGCAGTGATATCGCGCAGCACCAGCATGTGTCCAATCTGGTGACGCCGTCGGTCAAGCACCGGCGCTATACTGACATCGATGTAGCTGTTCTCCACCGCCCCTTGTGCGGATGTGGTTTGCACCGTCAACAACCCGCCCGCGCGCTTGTCCAGCCCCGGCCATCGAGCCATCATCTCGTCCACGGGCATGCCGATGACCGTATGGCGCGCTACGTTCAGCAAATGCGTGGCGGCCGGATTAACATCCACGATCTCGTCGTTCAGGTCGGTCACGATAATGCCATCGGACATGCTGTCGACAAGCTGGGCGCGCGCGACGGGTAACAGGTTAAAGATGCGCCCGCTAAGCATCGCCCAGACCAGGCACACTCCCGATATGCCGAATCCCATCGGGCTCCAATCCTCGCCAGGAACTGGATTGACACCGGCAACATAGAGCGTGACCGACAGCAGCGTGACAAAAGTGAGTGCTATCAGCAGCCAAACCTGTCGTGACGACGCGCGCTGCGTGCGTTCGCCTCCTGTTGACACTTCCGGACGCTTCGCATCACGCAAAACAGACTCCGGGAGTGTTAAAGGGCCTGCTCTATTAAGGGCGTCATCACGCGAACGAAACAGGATAAAGAGTCCTGTTGAAACCGTGGCATACACTAATAGCAGGAGGATGATCAGCAACGGGCCATAGACATAGACGCCTTGGTGCGTTGTTGGATTCACAGTGATGGATTGCCATAAAAGATGATGCCACTCGTTGGTCACGGCAGCCACCACCAGTACAATGGGCACCGCAAACAACAAGAAAATGACAGTTGGCGAGAGAACGTGTCCGCGCCGGGTGAATTCCAGCACGAACAAGAGAAAAAAGACCGGCACAGTGGACATGCCAGGGTATGCAAGCACCATCCAGATGAACTTTAGCTGAGCTGTGGTTGCTGCCGTTTCAAAGATAATAGCAGACGCCCAGATGGCGCCAGCCAGTTCCATCAGGGCAAGATAACGGGCGCCAGGCACGCGTCGGCGCTGCCAGGCAGTTGCTGCGGCAACTATGCCAAATAACGCAACTGTCAGCAGTAGACCACTGTAATAGCTAAAAGAATAAATCGAAATTAACTGATCGAATACGCCCATATTGGTACGTGTACAGTTACTATGCCTGCAACCTTCGGTGCCGATTATAGACGCAGGAGAGCACAAGAAGCCAGCCTCTACCGTGCTCCTCCATACCTCTTCACCTCACTCTACACCTCGGTGCGCCGCCCACGCCCGCAACTTTTCCAGCGGCCACGTGTTGATCACAACGTCAGGATCAATCCATGCACGGCGCGCCACACTCAAGCCGAAAATGATCTGCTGCAATCCACTCGGGTGATGGGCATCAGTGCTGATGGTGAGTTTGCAGCCCAGTTCAACCGCGCGGCGCGCATGCGTCTCGTTCAAATCCAGCCGTGCCGGGTCAGCGTTGATCTCCAGCGCAACATCGTGTTGGGCCGCAGCGCGAAAAAGCACTTCCCAGTCATAGTCGCCACCCTCGCGCTCGTTGATCAATCGGCCGGAGGGGTGGCCGAGAATGTCGATGTGTGGATTGCGTATGGCGTTCAGCACGCGCTCGGTGATGCGTTCACGCGGCTGTGAGAGCGAAGTGTGCACTGAAGCCTGCACCAGATCGAGTTCGCTCAATACATCATCAGGCAAATCGATGGTGCCATCTGACTTGACCTCGACCTCAACTCCCTGCAGCACGCGGAAGGACAATCCCTCATCTAAGAGTTGCCGGTTCACGGCATCGATTTCTTTGCGCTGA
The DNA here is from genome assembly GCA_903873965.1 of uncultured bacterium. Taxonomy (GTDB): domain Bacteria; phylum Chloroflexota; class Anaerolineae; order J036; family Brachytrichaceae; genus CAIXPS01. The sequence goes on along the minus strand of CAIQQO010000235.1, from coordinate 50,987 downwards.
GCGCGCACTCGCTCCGGGGTGAGGCCATTGGCAATGCCCAGGCTCTGCGAATGATCCGTGATCAGGATATACGCATACCCCATCGTCATGGCGCCGCGCGCCATCGTCATGACGTCAGCAGCGCCATCGCTCCATGTCGAATGCATCTGCAGATCGCCGCGCAGGTCCTGCCGCGTAATCAAGCGTGGCATCCCACCAGACTGCGCAACTTCGATCTCGCCGCGATCTTCGCGCATTTCAGGCGGTATCCATGCCATGCCCAGTCGGGCATAGAGCGCTTCTTCGGTATCAAAGCTGAGGCGTGCGCCGTCTTCGGTAGCCAACCCATACTCATTAAGCGAGAGCTTCTGTCTCTGGGCGATTTCGCGCACGCGGATGTTGTGCGCCTGACTACCGGTAAAGTACTGCATGGCCGCGCCCCACACGGACGGGTCGATGGCGCGCAGATCCACCTGCAACCCATTGGAAAGCCGCACACTGCTCTTGGTCTCGCCAGCGCCAAGGACCTCCTCAATGTCTGGTTGCGAACGAAAAACGTGCATTACCGCAGCGGGGTCAGTGGTGGCAGCCACAAAATCGAGGTCGCCGATGGTTTCGCGCCCGCGCCGCAGCGAACCAGCATACTCCACCTTGAGCACACCCGGAACCGCGCGCAACAATTCACGCATCTGCGAGGCGATCGGCAACACATCACCGGCGCGCATCCGACCCGTGGCGCGCCGTTTGAGCGATTCAATGCCCGCCAGGATTTTCTGCTCCGTCTTCTCGCCCATCTTGGGCAGATGGCGCAACCGACCTGCCCGGCCGGCAGCTTCTAGCTCAGACAAACTCATCACACCCAGCTTGCTCCAGATTTCTTTGATACGCTTTGGCCCCAGCCCCGACACCTGCAGCATGTCGACAACGCCATCGGGCACTTCGGCGCGCAGGCGTTCATAGAAATCAAGCTTGCCGGTGCGCAGCAACTCGTCAATCTTGTCGTGGATGGCTTTGCCCACGCCGGGCACTTCATTCAACTTTCCTTCCTGCCAAATATCGGCCACAGGTCGCTGCAACGCCTGCAGGTTCTCCGCAATGGTACGATATGAACGCGTTTTAAACACACCCGAGGTCCCTTCCACATCGCCCTGAATTTCCAGCCTGTCTGCAATGTCGTTAAAAATGGTGGCCAACTGTTGGTTAGAAAGTGCCATGGCTGGAATTGTATCAGGGGGAAACCGGAGTACGGTAAACTTGCTATTGATGGTTGAAATTATCGTCAATGGTCAGTTTCATACACCATACTCCGATGGCGCGCAATTACATGAACAGGTTGCCGAAGAAGCCACACGTTCAGGACACAGCGTGGATGTAGTGATTGGGACTGACCACAATGTGCGGCCGTTTGGCATGGAAGGTTATCACCATGGCGTGCTGGTGTTGACCGGCGAAGAAGTCCACAATCGCCGCCTGCCATCTGACGCCAACCATTGTCTGATCTACAACTGTCCTGTCGAGATGGCCTCCTTAGCGCACCATCCTCAACACATGCTGGACGAAGTACGCCAGCACGGCGGGCTAGCCTTTATCGCACACCCGTTTCACCATGAACCGGGTAGCTTCAGCGACAAGCAGGCTTTGAGCTGGACGCAGTGGAACCTGCAGAATATCACCGGCATGGAGATATGGAATCACCAGACCGAAACCACGGCCAGACTGCGTGATCCAGTCATACGCGGGCTTGCGAAACTATTTCCTTCGCTTGTGATACACAGCCCCTTTCGCGCCACGCTACGCAAGTGGGACGAGTTAACGGCATCCGGTAAATGCATAGTCGCCATCGGCAACGCCGACGCGCATGGGCTAGGCACAGAGCATGGAAGTCGCAAGCTTGCTGTCTTTTCATATGAGCACGCGTTTCGCTGTATCAACACGCACGTGTTGATCCCGGACGTTTTGACGAGGAATCCAGAGCAGGACAAGGACATGGTATATGGCGCACTGGCCGCAGGTCATGCGTTCGTGGCCTATGATCTGAGTCATGCAGCACGCGGTTTCACATTCAGCGGTAGCAGCGGCGCGGAGCAGGTCATAATGGGCGACACACTCCACCGGCGCGGCGTGGTGCACTTAGCTGTCGAATGTCCAGCGAGTGGTAGCATTAGACTACTGCGCAACGGCAAAGTCATCAAGTCGAAACACGGCCGCACGCTTAAACACATCACCACCGATACCGGTGTATATCGCATCGAGGTCTATCGCCCATTCCGTCTGCTCAACCGCGGCTGGATATTCTCAAATCCGATTTACGTGACGTAGGAGAGATTGGAACGGCATTCAGCCGGCAATCGTGAGTGACGTCATGGTGAGTGAACCGGCAAGTGGCACATCGTTGAAAAAAGTCAGGGTTTCGCTCTCTTCTTTTAAAGCCAGCACATACAGCGCCGGCAGGTAGTGTTCTGGCGTGGGTATGGCTAATTGCACCGCAGAACCCAGTGCCTTGTAGTTGATGAGCGATTTGTGGTTATTCTCGATAATCAGTTTCTTGAAAAGCTCATTGGCTTCAATGGCCCAGTCAAGCCCGAACGGCTGGTTAAAATCGCTCATAGCGCCGCTGGGGATAACAACACGGCGCAGGTTGTGCACCAGATTACCACTGCCAACGATCAACACACCCTTCTCGCGCAAGGGCGCTAGTTCCTGAGCCAGCGCGTAATGGTCCTGCGCCGACTTGGCGTAATCAAGGCTGAGTTGAACTACCGGGATATCTGCAGCAGGAAACATTGGCTTCAGGATGCTCCAGCACCCATGATCGAGTCCCCAGTCGTCGCTGAATGCAACCGTGGTTTTCTTGAGCGTCTCTTTAGTCGCCTGCGCCAGCCACTGACTGCCTGGCGCGGGATATTGTGTCTCGAACAGCGCGCGCGGGAAACCACCAAAATCGTGAATGGTCGGGGGTTGCTGGTTGACAGTGATCTGGGTGCCTTTGGTTTCCCAATGCGCCGAGATACACAGAATTGCCTTTGGGCGCGTCAGCGTCTTGCCGATCTCGCGCCATGCACGTGAGAACTGATTGTCTTCCAGCGCATTCATCGGGCTGCCGTGGCCGACGAAAAGCACGGGCATTTTCTCGGTGTGCTCCAGATTTTCAGTCAAACGATTCAAGTCTTTCAAGTCCATACTGTCATTATCACCCAGGGCATCCTTACAAGTCACCGACAGCGCATGACAGCATTTTTATCGTGAGGTTCCCAGAGAGCGCAAACGACACTACATGCCACTGAGTGCTCTCAGTCGTTGAGTACTCTCAGCCGTTGAGTATTCTCAACCAACATGCGTACAATCAACCTATTCCACATTTCAGAGGTATTCGATGAAGATCACCAACGTGACATTGGTTGTCCTCGAAAATCCGGCACAGACGGTCGGCCGGACAACCATCGTGCAGGTTCCCAATCTGTTGCGTATTCAATATACGCACCAGTGGAGCGCGACGGCTGTCAAAGCAACGCAAGCCTTTCTTGAGGTGCATACTGACGAGGGCATCAGTGGGCGCTGCACCACATCGATGTCGCCGGCGCAGGTCGAATTGCTGCGCGCGCAAGTAGCAGGCGCCGACCCGCTCCATCGCGAGCATTTATTCCAGAAGCTGCTCAAAGGTACGCGCTGGGTGTATCAACCGCCCGGCTGGTTCGGCGACTTCGATAACTGCCTGTGGGACATCGCGGGAAAGAAAGCTAATTTGCCGGTGTATGCGCTGATCGGCCGCGTGCGCGAGCGCTTCCCGGTGTACCTCACCAGCGGCGACGCCACGCCGGCCGAGTACCTGCGCCACATCGAAGTCGGACACACTTTCGGCGTCAATGCCTACAAATTCCATTCCTACAAGGGAGGCAAGGCCGACATTCCGATCTTCCACATGGTACGCCGCGAGGTGGGGCCGGATTATGCGCTGATTACCGATCCGGTATGCTCGTATGATCTGCGCGAGGCCATCGAAGTTGGACATGTCATGGAGGAACTGGGCTTTGTTTGGCTGGAGGAACCCTTCCACGAGCAGAAGATGAACCTGTACCAGCAACTATGCCGCGAACTCAGCATGCCCGTCATGGCCAATGAGATGCTGATGCATGACATCGGCATTTCGGCGCAGTGGCTAATCCAGGGTGCGACAGATCGGTTGCGCGCCAACGCCCGCAACGGCACCACCCAGGTGCTGAAAATGGCGCACTTTGCCGAACTGTACAACGCCAACATAGAGATGAATGGACAGGGCGGTCTTTTCGGGTTGCTGCACGCGCATCTGGGCTGCTGCATCGACAACACCGACTACTACGAATACTTCTACATGGCTGCAGACGGCAACCGCACACAAGGCGAAACATGGGGCATGCTCAATGGCTCCGTCATCGAAGACGGCCACCTTGCCCCGCCCGATGGCCCCGGCTGGGGCGCGGTGTGGGATGAGAAGAAGTATGAGTCGATGGTGGTGGGACGGTATTGAGATTGGAGAGATCAGAAGCCAGCCTGCAGGTGACTTCTGATCTCTCATTGCTTCCTGCTACTTCGGTGGTTCGATATTGATGGTTGGATCATAAACGACGGTCTGAACGGTCTTGCTCGTGACGCCAGCGACCGTACCGTTGGTTTCTATTTTTACGATCAAGCCGGTGGTCTCATTGATCCAAACCCTTACAGTGGACTGAAAGGCCATGGGTGTGGCCGCCTTGCTCATATCGGCGATATAGGTGTAGACCAGTGTCTTAGCCCCTTCGACCGTGTCCGCGCCGGCAGTCTTTACATCAGTGACGATGGACTCCATTTCGGCAAGTGAAGCACCACTGATCTGCGACATGGTCATTGAGATGACGGCTGAATTAGCCGCTGTCCATGCACCTGTGCCAATACGACTCCATCCCCGGTTGCCAATGTAAATCTGTTCACTGACCCGGCCACCTGCAGTGGTGCTGGTGACATGCATACGATCAGGCGGGATCACTTCACCCACGATATCCATATTGGTCTTGTCCGATGTAATCACTGACTTCGAACGATATGGTCCGACGGTCAGTTGCTTGCGCATGGCTGCTATGACAGCATCCCGCGCAGAACCTGTCACAGGCGCCGGTTCAGCAGTCGGCGCTGACGCCTGAGCCTTTGTCGTGGCTGTTGCCACAGCTGCCACTGCCGTAGCTGCCACAGAATGTGTGGCGGCAGGCGCCGCCGTGACACCGCTCGTAGCTGGCGGTGAGGCGACACGCGTGGTCGCATCCGCACCTACGGTGGCTGACACACCGGTACAACCTGCCAATGCAATCACCAAAATACTCAAGGCAACGGTCTCAGACCTACGATCGGCGCCAAATTTTCTATTACTCATTACATTATCCTTCGAGACGATTCAAACAACACGATGGGTCTAACACCGTTCATTGTAAAGGCATGACGTCGGCAGACAATCGCAACAGGAGTGCACTCCACTTGTAGTTGCCCCAATTGGGCTAAGGGTACTCAGCGGGTATAGGTGCTCAGAAAGGATTGAAAAAAGATAGAACCGCATAACATATCGTCTATTCTTCGAGGTGTTCCATGAGGCTGATAAAATCCTATATTGCATCTTGTATTGTTGATCATGTGACCATCACGGGCAATGGGCTGGCCCGGCATTGGGGCCAAAAATGGTGCTGTCGACAACATATGGACACACCTGAGCACCTACGACAACGACATACTGGGCATCGATGTGGCTATCCCGGACGACACGCAACAGAACATCCCGACGCCGCCCATACCGGTCATCACCGAAGTCGTGCGCATATCGGGCGCCATCATCGTGCGCGATGTCGCATCGCCAACCCTCAATTCGTTTTTCCAAACGACGGTGGAGTTATATCGTGTTGCTGCCGACCCGATGGGGTTTGGCGAAGGACGCACCTTCGTCGGCAGCACGACCACCGACAGCAATGGCGCATGGATGATCTCGTACAAAGATGTCGTGGGCGACTACTTCGCAGCCTTTCAGACCTACCACGGCCTGCACAACCAGAAAGAAGCCTACGCTACTTCAGGTGAATACAGTGAATCTGACATCAAAACCTGCGGCAACTTCATCGTACATCGATCATTCGGCCCTCTTGTTGTCGCACCTTAATGTAGGTGGAACGGCGCACGCCGGATCACGGCAGGAAGCAACTCAGCCGGGACCGGCTTGCTGATTAGAAAGCCTTGCACCGCGTCGAGACGATGGTAGACCATGCGCGCCAGCTGCTCCGGGGTTTCCACCCCTTCGGCCACGACGCGCATGTGCAGACTGTGCGCCATCGCCACAATGGCGCGCACCAGCGCATCGCTGTTACTGTCACCCGGCAAGTCCTTGATAAACGAACGGTCTATCTTCAACACGCGGAACGGCAGTCGCTTCAGATATCCCAGCCATGAGTAGCCGGTGCCAAAGTCATCAAGCATGGCCGCAATTCCAAAACCGATTAATTCGGCCAGCACTTTCTGGCTGTAATCCAGGTTGCTCATAGCTACAGATTCCGTCAACTCCAGTTTCAGCGCACTTGGCGGCAGACCTGACTCGGCCAGCACGGACTGAACCAGTTCCATGACCTTTTGCTCCTGAAACTGCCTGGCTGAGAAATTCACGTTAACAGTCAGATCGGCAAATCCCTCAGTGCGCCACGCAACGGTCTGCGCGCATGCCATGCGCAATACCTGTTGCTCCATCTGTACAATCTGCCCGCTTTCTTCAGCAACATGGATGAACATGTCGGGACCGAGAAGCCCGCGTTCGGGATGACGCCAACGCATGAGCGCCTCAACGCCACTCACGCGCCCGTCGGCTAGCTCCACAATCGGCTGGTAGTGCACCTCAAATTCGTGGTTTTCAATCGCGTGCCGCAGTTCCATTTCCAGCTTCAACTGGCTGAACACGCTGTTGTGCATAGCCACATCAAAGATCTCGAAACGCTGTTTGCCGTTGTCTTTGGCGCGGTACATGGCAGTATCAGCGTCACGCATGATGTCATCTGGCCGATCATAAGCAGCCGTGACAGGCACAACGCCCACACTGACCGTCAGAGAAAATACGTGTTCGCTCGTGGCTGTACTCCCCGTCAGAATGGGCAGGTGTGGGACTGAATCGTTGATCGATGCTGATCTCCCGGTGTCGATGCTGATCTCCCGGAACTGCGCCTGCAGCCGTTCAATCAAGGTCACGATCTCATCCATATCAGGCGCGCCAATGAGTAGAATACCGAATTCATCTCCGCTCATGCGCGCGACAGTATCAATCTCGTGCACGCTGGCCACGATGCGCGCACTGGCCTCGATTAGCAATAGATCACCCACGTTATGGCCGAAACTATCGTTAATCATCTTGAATCGGTCGATGTCCAGAAAAAGCACGACGGCGCGCCCGCCAATACCGCTTTTCGCATGGATGAGCGCCTGGTTCAACCTATCATAGAATAGCGCCCGGTTGGGCAAACCGGTCAGCGAGTCGTGCAGGGCGTCATGAATCAAGCGTTCCTCGGCGCGCCTGCGCTCGCGCAATTCCACCTGCATTTGCTCATTCGTCAACGCGATGGCCATAGTGCGTTCTTTGATGCGGTCTTCCAGTTCGTCACGTGTACGCAACAACTCATGCTCGACCAGTGCCCGCGCGACCAGTTCCTGCTGAGCCTGCTGGTATAACTCAGCGTTCGTCGCTGCCAGTGCCTGCATCTCGACATTGCGTTTCGCCATCATGTCGACCTGATCACTGAGGCGCTGCGTCATCTCGTTAAACGCCCGCGCCACCGCGCCGATCTCATTCGCATTCTTGATCGTGCTGCGATGCGCCAAATCGCCATTACCAATCCGAATCGCACTATCACGCAGCGACACAATGGGATTAATCGCATAGACCATGAGCAACCGTCGCACCAGCAGGTTGCCCACAACACTGAGAATGAATAAACCCATAATGACGCCGGCGCCAGCCAGGCGGCTGGTGGCATATACGTCATCCAACTGCATTTCCGTTACAATAATCCAGTCTGTTGATGGCACGTCGGCCGATGCGCTGGAAACCCTGTCGCCTTCGAAATCGGTGTACTCGCCGTTCCATTTATGTTCCGGCGCAGCCATGATCGCTCTAAACTCCGGACGATCTGCAATATTAAGAAGAACCGATACGTTACCCTCGGTATTACTAGAAATCACGTTGCCACGTTGATCGAGGATGTGGATGCGCCCATTTTGACCGAACCGGATATCGGCGATGATGTGCCATAGAATGCTCAGATCAAAGCAGCCAGCCACAATATTGCCATTCTGGGTGCGTTGCGCAATGATCATGTAGGGCTGTTTCGTTGGCGTGTATTGAATGGCGCTGTGATAATGATTTCCAATAGTCGCCTGGATAAACCAATCGGTCTGGGAAACAGGCACAGCAGCGTTGATCAGGATCGATGTAACACCCGCATGAGAGAGTTTATGTCCCTGCCCATCAAGTATGAGAACCTCCAGCAACGCCGATTCGTGCGTGAGTGTGCTGCTGATAAGATCAGTTTCGGCGTCCAGCCTACTCGAACCCACCATGCCTGAAAACCAAAGATAATCCATGGCGCGGTTGTAGTAACTGGTAACCGTTTCCGCCGCATTCTCAGCCGCTTCGTACTGGCGAGAGTTCCAGGTTTGTGCTTCTATTTGCGAGATGACGATCTTGAATACCCCTGCGGTCAGGACAATCATCGCCAGCCAGACAATCCCAATAATCGCTATCAGGCGAGATTGCAAGCGATATTGGCGGCCTGAATCTACAAGCCAAGCCGGGAGAATGTGGCGCAATCGAACTCGAGTCATGTTCTCATCACTCGCGACCGGTTGTGCACAGCAAAATAGCGCACTGTTTCATGTTTGCGGCTATTTATACACCTGATTCGCCGCGAGGGTATGTCGGAGGTGCAGAGATAAGGAAGAGCCAGCAAGCAGAGGAGATGATTGGGGGATTTAAGTCTCCTCTGCACCTACTTCACACCTGAGGCTGGGCAACGACCGTTTTCACCACAAAAACCGGCGGGTGCTCGATGTGTTTCTTCACCTTGCACTGATCAGCAGCGCGGACGAGTGCAGAATAGTATTTCTCCGGGAAATCTGGCGGGACTTCGATATCCAGTGTCAAGCGGGTCACCATGCCGGTGGCGGGATCACTCTCCATCGTCTGCCGAATGCGGATTCCGGCGGTCGGCAATTGGCGCGACTTGCAGAATCCCAAGACATAAATACCGGCGCATGTGCCGATGGATGAGAGAAACGTTTCGAACGGGCTGGGAGCAGAATTATCGCCGCTAGGCGCGGGTTGATCGGTCGGCACCGTAAAGCCATTGAAGTGGGCGTCGACACGCGCGCCACCTGGGAAGTCAATCAGCATTTCCATGTTCTTCACCTGTGTTGTAAAAATCAGACACTGGGTTAGATGCAACAGGCACGCACAAGTTACACAAAAACCGGGGACTATGGCAACTGCAGCTTGACAATCACGATGGAGGAATCCGCGCTCTTGTCGAACGGCGCAGCAATCATCCAGCCAAAGCGTGGGCTGACGGATTGGTCAGGAATAACGGGTAGTCCAAGTCGCCGCACCTGCGCCTGCGCCGTGACAGGTCCGGCAGTGGTCGTCAAGGTAATATCAATGGCATCACCCGGTGGATTGAGCAGCGCAACAACCAGGCGGTTGTTCAGTTGCGCCGGTAACATCAAACCAGCGCCGTTGAGCGTCGCTGAAAGGATCGGCCCGCCAGCCGTAATCGTCACCAGGCCGTCATAGGCGCCGGCAGGCCAGCTCATCGTTAAATCCATGTGGCGTCCTGAAGAATCTGCAGGCGCCTCGGTCATGGTCAGCACTGGACGGGGCAGATCGATAACAGGCGCACCCGTGCGGGTGGCAGGCCAGTCGCCGGGTGCGAACACCAGCCACGGATTGTAGGCAATCGTCTGCCCGTTCGCTGCAATGAACTGACGTGTCCACTCATCGCGTTGCCCGGATGTCCCGCGCCCCATGCGCGAATCATCGACCGTAATCCAACTGGCCACGTGCGCATCCGCTTCCAATTGGTAAATGACCGTATTCGTGCGCGGGTGAGTCTCATCAAAACCGACCTGCGTTCCAGCATAGAACGTTGTGATAGCAAAGACGACCAGCCCGACGACAGCCATGACCGGTCGGCGAGAACGATCCGTGATGAAGCTGAACTGTGGCAACAACAAGCCAAACACCCATACCGCCGGGATGACGGGCAGCGCCAGCAACGGCGCGCCAGTGCTGGTCTCGATACGCCCGGCAAACCCAGTGAGTAACCAGATCGCCGGCGCGAACAAGAGAATCGCCAGCGCGGGCGCCGTGATCAGCACGGCCACATGTACCACAAGCGACTGGTTCTTGCTATAGATCAGCCATGCCAGCACGGCCAGCCCCAACATAGGCGGCCATGCAAACAGATAACTCATGCCCGGGAGAAGGATGAGCGACAGCAGTGCAGCAATCTCCCACCAGAAGAGGATGGCCAGCATGTGGTTGAACAGTTGCACGCGCCGAAACAACCAATAGATGAAGCAAAATACCGCCATGCCCAGCGCCAGCATGCCGATCAGATAGACATTGGACTGATAGGTAATCCCCAACAGGTACGCATGCAGGTTGCGGTTGGTCAGACGGATCAGCCACCACGCGAATGTGACGATGGCCGTGATACTCATCAGCGCCAGCCCCCACACCAGCATACCGATCAAAGTATCGCGTATCGAAATGACAACCCCGCGCCGACCGAACATCAGCAGCAACAGTAGTCCGGTCAATGTGAGTAATATGGGCGCCAGCGTCACGAGGCTTGGATAGGTCACCAGCACGTCGGGCGCCAGCGTGAAAGCCACTTGCTGCACCTGTGGGCCGGCATCTGCCCGGTCCTGATTCGCCAATTGGCGCACCAATGCCACGGCGTTTTCACCCAGCGACTGGACGGCGCGCGGGTCGAGTGTAGCAAAGCTATCGCGCATGGTGTGATAGGACGTCTGCTCGCCGATCGTCGTCAAACCGAATCCGGGCGGTAACACACGGCTTGGCAGCCCATCTGATCCCGAAGAGCCTGACACGCGCCACGCCAGATCGCTGACCAGCGACGATGCCAGCCGACCAGGTAGGACTAAGTAGCTGAATGGCGTGCTGTCCCGGGAAGTGGTGTACAGTAATGCTGGCCCGCCCGAACCCTGCCCTCCCAGCACCACCGATACGCTTATATCACGTACCCATGGATGTTGCTGCGCGAACGCCCTGTCGCCCTGCGCGCCCAGTGTGGCGCCGTCGCTGAACAGGAAGATCACATCATGTTCGAGGGGCATCCCTGCCTTGATGACGCGGAGGGTTTCGAGCGCCACACCGACGCAAGCGCCGCAATCACTCGCGCCTGGCGACGTCGGGGCTGAGTCATAGTGTGCTACAACCAGCACTCCAGGGGTATGATTGGCGCCCGGCAGGCGCGCTATGACATTGTGCACCACCGCGTGGGTATACACATGGGCACTGGCATCGTAGCCATCAATCACTGTATCCTGCAATTCAGGATTCAAACCGAGGCCGGCAATGATCTGCACAAGCTGATCACGCACTGCCAACGCAGACAGAGAACCGGAAGGATGCGGCTCAAGGGCAATCACAGCCACATCCCGCATGGCACGCGCCGCTGAGAACCGATCCATAACTACGGTGGCTGCTACCGTCTGAGGCAGCGCCGTCACGGGTGGCAATCTGAAGAGCGGGGACAATCCCAGCCACGCGGCAGCCACCATGACAGCCACCAGCACGAACTTCAACCAACGAAGTTGGCTCATCTTCTTTCTCCCTCTCCTCAGAGAATTGTAGCGTCAAAGAAGAAAGGGGTTGGAGAAGTCAGGCTTCCTAATCACGGGTTACACGGGTTATTGGATGTCACGGATAAGAACGGTGGGCGCCTGCGGTCACCGTTCACTTGGACTACCTGACTTCACAGATGAGATCAGAAATCGTCTGCGGTCTGACTTCTGATCTTGATTTATGTGGTTATTGATGCCACCAAAACGCTACAACCTGATGCAGTTACGCATCACGCTTCACGTTACAGGTCAATCAACAGCCCGGTGCGGATGATGGCAGAGGAGATGGCGCGGACTTCACGTTGGCGCATCAGGGCACAAGTCGGCGAGATACGCTCGATCATCGCCTTGCGCACGGCATGCGTCGTCAGCAACAATTCCATCGTGTCGGCGTCCTTGGTGCGCAGCAGATACGCCTGCTCAAAACGCGCTTCCGAGCCATGTTGCTCAATGCGCTTCACGGCTTTGATCAGATTGGGGGGTATTGGTTTGTTGGTGTGCTGTTCAAGGAACTGCAGGATGCGCGGCGCAGGGATAGTCTGCTTGATGGCCGCCGTCACCGACTCAGGCACGAGGCGATAGACGTAATCCTCACTGCGCGTGGCGGACCAGTTCGCAACGCGCGCGAGTTGGAAACGCTCGAAACGCGCGCTGGCCTGCACAATCACATCGCCATCTGGTTCCAACCGGAACACGTCGTTGCGAGGCGGTGCGTTCTCAGGCGTCGGAGGCGGCACTTGACCGGCGGCGAGCTGGCGCGCGGCATCGGTCAGAGCAATGCGCGTAGCATGCACATTGACAATGCCCATCCAGCGCAGTGGGCCGTTCAGCATAAAGCGGATGAGCGCCCCTTCCACCCGATTCCAGTTTGAGAAACCGTTGAGATACTCGTTGGTGTGGACATCACGAAGAAGCCAGGTATCATAACGACCATCAGGGCGAGCAAAATCGGGGTTGTTCTTGCGAGCGAACTCCACAAAAGCTTCCACGTCCTGCCACGGCTCAGAAGAGACTGCCATCCAGCGCACCAGCATTTCAAGGATGGCAGTGCGTTCGCGCACGGGATCGTTGGACCAGGTATGCGACATCTCAAAGGCAATCCCTTGTACGTGCGCCAGATCATTCCAGCGCGCATCGGCGCGCCATGCAGCAAACAGCGTCATTCGCTGCGCCAATGGCGGACTCTGCAACCATTGCGCCACAGTCTGCGGCGCCAGGCGCAACTCTTTGTCCTTCAATCGCAACCAGTTCAGGCGCGCAATCAGGCTGAGTAGAAAGCCGAAGCGACCGGACGGTGTTTCACTATCAACGCCATCGCTATCGCGCAGCATCGGACCGATAGCCTGGCGCGCTTCGCCATTCCAACCACCGTCAGAGCGCACACGCACTTCGTAGTTCTGAATGTAAGCCAGAATGGTGGTGATGTCATCCAGCAGAACATCAACTACGCCGTGATCGCCCACTCCCCTGCTCGGTTGCTCTTCTGCTCCTTTGCTCCGCTGCTCCCCTAAGGGCGCCGTAGATACGGATTGAGGCGCGGCTGTGTTTGTCGTTGACCCTGTGTTGCCTGGTATTGCCTCCTGCACGCCTTCAGGCTGCGGCAACGTAGCGATCAGGTCCGTAGGGACAAACAGAACTTCGACCGGATTAACCGACGTCCTGTCAAAAGCCCTGAAAATAAACCCGCGGTACCACAGCACCTCGGTTGGATTAGCCGGTGACAGCCACGGGCGCTCTCGCTCCAGCCTTCCCGGCCCCATCGGGCGCAACGTACCAAAACGGCGTTCAAACGCAGCAGCTGGTATCCGGCCAAATGACGTAATCAACGCATCCAGTGCCTTGCGAGCGCCTATCGGAAGAGCCTCGCGTGCTGATGCAGCGGCGCCAGGCTCCAACATTTGTTTCGATAACCAGTCTGCCAACTCATCGACTGACGCAGCTTCAGTGCCAATGTCCCATGTGTCTGCTATGGCTATCAGTCGCGGTAATGGCTCACTTACCAGGCAAGTTTTCAGTGTCCGCATGTATATATACCCAGTGAAACTCTCGTCATTGCTCTGTTAGAACTTGAGCGCTGACATCGTACCGCGCACCAGTTCGGCGCTCTTGTTCAGCATCTCCTGCTCATCAGGCAACAATTTGATCTGAACGATTTCCTCGATGCCATCCCGTCCCAGTTTGACGGGCACACCAAAGTACATATCCTTCAACCCATATTCGCCATCAAGATAGGCAGCGCAGGGCAAAATTAACTTGCGATCTTTAAGAATAGCCTCAACCATCTCTGCCACGGCGGCGCCGGGGGCAAAGTAGGCACTGCCAGTCTTCAACAAATTTACGATCTCGCCGCCGCCTTTGCGCGTGCGATCGACAATGGCAGTCACACGATCGGCCGGCATCAACTCGGTGATGGGCACACCTGCGACTGTAGAATAACGCACCAACGGCACCATTTCATCGCCATGACCGCCCAGAACGAACGCATGTGTGTTCTGCACACTCACATTCAATTCCTGCGCGATGAAGGTGCGCATGCGGGCAGAATCCAGCACGCCGGCCTGACCGATGACACGATGGCGCGGCAGGCCCGACACTTTGTGCGCCAGATAAGCCATCGTATCGAGCGGGTTCGTGACCACGATAAGAATCGCATTGGGCGATGTCTTAACGACATTGTTCACAACATCCGTGATGATGGCCTGGTTTTTGCCCACGAGGTCTTCACGAGTCATGCCGGGTTTGCGCGGCAGTCCGGCCGTAATCACCACGATATCGGAATCAGCGGTATCTTTGTAGTCGGTTGTTCCAACAATGTGCGTATCGTATCCCAGCACCGGTCCGGCTTCCAACAAATCCAACGCTTTGCCCTTAGGCATCGTATCGGTTGCCGGGATGTCCAGAAGGACGATATCGCCGATTTCTTTTTCAGCAACCCAATGCGCGGTTGTTGATCCGACAAAACCTGCGCCAATGATCGATATCTTATTCCTCATAATACAAACGTTTTGATTCCTCCAGATAATAGCTTGCGAATAATAAAAACCGCAAAACTGTCACGCAACAAGGCATAATCCGCCATATCGCCCCACTCACGGTACGTCTACTACCGCGACAGATGATTGGCAGTTGCGATTCATGCTATCATACTGCGATTTGTAGTAAATTGCTGGATAGGCTGTTATAAATGGCCTTTGGCGTGAGTCTTACACTAATGTCATGCTCACCCACGCCAGCACGTCATCCGGAGTACCAATCCGCAAACCACTTAACTGCGCCACGCGGGGATCATCGATGAAATGACGCGTATTCAGGGTTGCTAATGCATACACCTGCGCCTCTTTAGCCGCTTCCACTATTCCTCATATCGGATTTTCCGACAAGTGCATTTTACACCTACCATTTCCACGGCTACAATCACCACGATGAGTCGCATCGTCCTCTTATACGCCGACACTGGCGGTGGTCACCGCAGCGCCGCTGAAGCGATCAGCCGTGGTTTCGACATCCTATGCCCCAGCAGGCATGAGGTTACATTGGTCAACGCCATTCCCCACATGGCCTTCCCATACAACCGGATGGAACAGAGTTACCCAGCGGTCATAAACGGGCCACGTTTGTTGCATCAATTGGCTTTTCACGCCACCAATAGCCGGCGCAGGTCATGGATAGTGCGCACGTTGTTGCGGTTGTCCGGTGAGAAAATGGCACGGATGATTTTCGAACACCATCCCGCCGATATCTATGTGTCGTGTTCGCCCATCTACTCGCAGGTGTTGCCTTTTTACATGACTCGGCTGCGCCACTCAACACCTTTCGTGGTCGTCGCCACTGACCTTGTCTCTGGCCATGCCTTCAACTACGCGCCAGAAGCTGACCTCACACTAGTACCCACCGAATACGCTCAACGCGAGGCAACAGACAACCGCGTGGCTGCGGATAGTATTGTAGTCACCGGTCAACCCGTATCGCCAGACCTGCACACCCGCACCAGCTCGGGTGGTGCCGCGATGCGCACCGTGCTTGGTTTTAGGCACGATACACCGCTCGCACTATTGATCGGCGGCGGCGATGGCATGGGACGGCTTGGCCCCACAGCGCGCGCAATTCTACAGAGTGATATGCACCTGCAACTGCTGGTCGTGTGCGGACGCAATGCTGCCGTAAAACAAGAGCTTGATCAGATCACCGTTACGAGCGTGCGCCTGAAAACATTGGGATTCGTCAACACAGTGCCCGAGTTGATGGGCATTGCCGATATCCTGATCACCAAGGCCGGCGCCGCGACCGTGGCCGAAGGTTTCATCGCCGGACTGCCGTTGTTGATCAACGATGCCGTGCCGGGACAGGAAGATGGCAATGTCACCTATGTGGTGAAACATGGCGCTGGCGCGTGGTGCCCGTCGCCCGCCATCGTTCTCAGCGAGTTGCACCGACTGTTAGCTAATCCTGCAACACTGACTGCCATGCGACAGGCATCGTTAAGGCTCGCGCGCCCGGATGCGGCGATCGAGATTGCGCGCGCGATAACGGCAATGGGAAACTAGAGACTGGCTGTCATTCACCCGTGGTTTCTGCAAGCCTATGAGACGTTTGCTCAACAATTGGCTTGAGTATTGTTCAGGCGGCAGGAACCCGTTCGAACCTATGGCACGTTTCTTAACTGCAGCGACCAGCGCGTCGGCCCATGCAACTCCACAGTGTTCGGCGTGATTGGCCAACCGGCTGCACGCGCAAGGTCAATCGCTTCATCCGGGGTATAGGCGCGGCGCGCAGACTGCACGCCATCGGCGCGGGTCATGCGATTGCGCGAGGTCAGCCGCGTCAGCATCCACGCGCCAATGAGCGTGATGAAACTGCGATTGAGATCGACCACCACCACGCCACGTCGCGCAACTCGGGCGCACTCACGCAACAAAGCACTTGCCTTGGCAGGTTCAAGATGGTGCAGCGTTTGTGAACAGGTCACAACATCAAATGCGGCATCGAAGAAGGGAAGTGAACATCCGCTGGCCGCAATGCTGCAAGACTCCCGGCATCCCTCGAGTGCCGAAAGCCTTGCAGCATCCCGACATCGCAATACATCATCAGAGGCATCAAGAGCTACCCAACTGCAATCACCGGCAAGCAAGGCATCATGAACAAAGTCACCCATTCCGGCGCCGACATCAAGCCCACAGTATGGCATCGGCACGATCTTCTTGACAAGCTGAAGCATCAAACGATTCGCGCCAAGTAGACGGTTATAGCGCACGATGTCACGCAGGTTAGCGCACAGCAGATCGGACGAAACCCCATCGAGTTGATCGAGCAGTTCTGGAACAAGCGAGCGGGCAAGACGAGTTTGCATGGCTTTGCGCAAGGGCGGACTCAATTGGGTATGGCGGGTCGCCTGACGCGCGTCACGTCCCGTCTTTGCATCCATTATGACGGTTGCGATATGGCGCAGGGAATATGGTCAATCCGCCGTACGGCATTGCGCGCATCGAGTTCTACAGCAACGAAATCAATCTGCCATTGCACATCGCTCAAACCATTGACGTCAAGAAAAGCCTGCGCGGTCTCTATCAATTTGGCCTGCTTTGCCGCACGCACAGACTCTTCGGGCGCACCATAAGTATCGCTTCGGCGCGTGCGCACCTCGACAAAAACAATCACGCCATCGTGTTCAGCGACAATGTCGATTTCACCATGACCATGTCGCCAGTTGCGCGCGCGGATGACAAAACCGTGATCAACAAGGTAGCGGCTCGCGAGATCCTCTCCCCACACACCGACTTCGCTTTTCGTTGGACTCATAACGTTGTCTCACTGGCGCAAACCGATGAGTGCCAGCGCCTCTCATTTCTACCCGCCTACGCCTCTTCCTCTTCCGGCGGGTGCGCCGTTTCGCGGCCGGCGATGGTTGCTGAGATCATACTCACCATAAAACTGACCACCGAAAACACAGCTGTCAACCCAATGCGGATATCGGCTATATAGACGGCGTTCGCAAAAAAGTGATAGGCCAGTTGGCCGATGGCTGAACCCAGTCCCACCCAAATACCCGCTGCGCCGCCTGCGATGCGTCCCATACGCGGCTCTTCGTAGACTGAAGCCACTTTGCGCCCTGCAAGGAGGGCCACCAGCCCGGCAACAGTCAGATTCGTCCACCAGCCGGCAATATAGGCGGGGCCGGCCAGTCCGGGCAACAGTGACGCAATTAAACCACCCACGGCCATCGCAGCGACAGCCGTGGATAAAAAGGCAATCACGAAGTAACGCAGATGCAGGCGGTTCATTCAGTCATTCCTAGAAACTCACTCACAGCGCCGTCATCGCGCCGCCACGCAGGCCGCACCTTGACCCACAGTTCAAGGAACACCTTCGAACCCAGTTCGCGCTCGATTTCACGACGCGACTCCGTGCCAATACGCTTCAACATCGTCCCGCCTTTCCCGATCAGAATGCCCTTTTGCGACTCACGTTCGACAAAGATGGTGGCCGAGATATACAGCATATTGTTCGGACGGGAAGCATATTGATCGACCGCCACTGCGATCGCGTGCGGTACTTCCTGTTCGAGAAAATGCAGCGCCTGCTCACGAATCAACTCCGCGCTGAGTATCTTCTCGGGCTGATCAGTGTACTGGTCAGGTGGATAGAACTCCGGGCCGATCGGCAGTTGCGTGATCAACATCTGCAACATCTCGTTCATGTTCTCCTGACGGATGGCCACGCCCGAGGTCAGCATCGTATTCTCGCTGTCCAGAATTGCCTGATACATGGCGGTATGCTCACCCACACGCGTTGGATCGACAATGTCGGCTTTGTTAAGCGCAATCACAATCGGTCGGTTCATGTTTTTGATGCGTTGCACGACTGTAACATCAGCTGCATCGGGCGGCGTGGTGATGTCCACAACAAACAAGATAGCGTCACAATCTGACAATGCGCCTTCAACTTCGCGCATCATGTATTGATTCAATGCTGTCTTGGGATCGTGAAAACCAGGCGTATCGAGAAAGATCACTTGCGCATCGTCGCGCGTCAAAATGCCCATGATGCGTCGGCGCGTGGTCTGAGGTTTGGGCGATGTAATCGCCACCTTGTGACCAACCAACGCGTTTACTAACGTAGACTTGCCTACATTTGGCTTGCCCACAACGGCCACATAGCCGGAGCGGTGGCCGAGAGGAAAATTCAATTCATCCATTACACTCTGCTTTCTGATTTCGGTTACGATCCTAAAGGATGTAATTCCCTGTTCGTTATCGTCGTCTCGATTCCGGCAGCCTTGCGGAAGGCGCTCAGAATCTTGTAGTACCCCGTGCATCGGCACAAATTGCCACTGATGCTTTCCTTGATCTGCGCCTCAGTCGGATGGGGATTTTCGAGGAGCAGCGCTGCGCCCGACATGATGAAACCGGGCGTGCAATAGCCGCACTGCACCGCGCCTTCATCGATAAACGCCTGCTGCAACGGATGCAACCGGCCGTCCTGAGCTAGACCTTCAATCGTTAGGACTGACGATCCATGGGCCCGCGGCGCAGGCACAAGGCACGACATGACGGCCTTGCCATCCATGATGACGGTACAAGCGCCACACTCTCCTTCGGCACATCCTTCCTTGGTGCCAGTCAATCCGCAGTCTTCACGCAGCAACCTTAATAGCGTCTTCTCATGCGCCTCGGGATTGTGAATATCGTAAACGCGCCCATTCACTGTTAACCGGATCGGCAACCCTGCATCGACCGATGGCGCGGGCGTTGCGGCGTCAGGCGTCACCAGTGTAACAGGCTCGTCTTTCCAATCGGCTCGCTCTTCGCCATCCATCAATTGCGTCAGGGCGCGCGCCACCAACACGCCCACCATGTCGGCACGATAAGCCGCCGATGCACGCACGTCGTCAATTGTCGTAGCAGTGACCGCAGACTGGGCCAGCACCGCCGCCTGAGCAATGCACTCAGCATTCAATGCTTGACCAGTCAGCACCAGTTCAGCTTCACGCGCGTGAACGATGGTGGGGGCAACTGCACCGAGAGTGATCTGGACAGACGAGAGCCGTAGTACACCGGGCTGCGCCGTATTAAGAGACTCGTCGTGGATAACGACCGCAACGTTGACAAGGCTGATGGCCTGTGCGCGGCGCAAGCCCAGTTTGATAAACGTGCCGCGCGTGGCATCATCAAGAGCCGGGAAAGCGATGTCGGTCAACATTTCGTCACGCGCCATCACAGTGCGGCGCACGCCGGTATAAAAGTCGGCCAACGGCACAACGCGTTCACCGCGCACCGAGAGCAACCTTACGCGCGCACCCAATGCCATCAAAGGCGTGATCGTGTCATTAGCCGGCGAACCGGTAATCAGGTTGCCGGCAATGGTGGCGCGGTTACGTATCTGTGGCGCACCCACCTCGCGGCATGCGCGCGCCAACGGAAATGCGCGCTGTACGCACAACGCCGAAGTCACCACATCATTGTGCGTCACCAGCGGGCCAAGGTGAATCCAGCCGGCATCATCAAGGCGGATTTCATCCAGCCCCGCAATACGCGAGATATCGATCAGCGCTTCAACCTGACGCACACCACGATCCAGTTCTATAACAAGGTCAGTGCCGCCCGCTATAATACGCGCTGCGCGAGAGAAGGAGCCGACGGGAGCGCCAGCGCTCCGATCCTCACTCGTTGCACGAGACAATATTGCCACTGCTTCATCCAGCGTGGCTGGCGTATGGTATTCATTCCACATCACCGTCCATTATAGGCGGTGAAATACTCGTGGCAGGCTTTCAGAGTATGAAGACACGACACAAAGCCATTATGCCAGCTTGCCGATATCGAGCGGGATCGTACTTAGCAGGTCGGCAATCACCGCTTGTGAGGTGCGATTGCGCAGTTCAGCTTCGGGTTTTACGATCAAACGGTGCGTCAATGTGAAGGGCGCGAGATATTTGATGTCATCGGGTATGACATGATCGCGCCCGCGCAGTGCAGCCAGCGCCTGCGCCGTTTTGTACAATGCGAGGCTGGCGCGCGGACTGCCGCCAAGTGCGAGATCGGGATGACCACGTGTCGCGCCGATCAATCGCACGATGTAATCCTGCAACGAATCATCAACGTGAATCTCCCACACTTTGCGTTGCAACGCCGGAAGTTGCGTGACATCAGCCACGGGCTTGAGATGCGACACGGGATGCTCGCGCTGCAGATTGGTCATCAACTGGCGCTCTTCAGACGGCGTGGGATAACCCATACCCAACCGCATCAGGAAGCGGTCGAGTTGCGCTTCAGGCAAGGGAAAAGTGCCTTCATATTCGATCGGGTTCTGCGTGGCCAGCACGAGAAACGGATTCGGCAGCGCGCGGCTGACGCCATCGACACTCACCTGCTGCTCCGACATCGCCTCAAGCAGCGACGACTGCGTGCGCGGTGTGGCACGGTTAATTTCGTCAGCGAGCAGGACGTTGACGAAGATCGGTCCCGGACGGAACTCGAACTCGCTATTCTGCTGGTTGTAGATCGACACGCCGGTGACATCGTTGGGCAGCAAGTCGGGGGTGCATTGCAGGCGTTTGAAAATGCCCCCGAGACTGATGGACAGCGAGCGCGCCAGCATCGTCTTGCCGACGCCGGGCACATCTTCGATCAACACATGCCCCTGACACAACAACGCAACCATGAGCAACTCGATCACGTTGCGCTTGCCGACAATGACCTGCTCAATGTTCGCTGTCACTGTGGTTGCAAATGTCCGTACTTCGTTTATATCGTTCGTTTCGTTCATATCATGAGTACAAGTTCCAGCGTTGTATGCCGAGAGTGTACACGGAAAATCGGAAATGTGGGAGCGTCCGCCTGATGGATGCGCGGTGCGCGTCCTTCATAAAAGCTATTATGATTGACCTCAATGAGCAATCCACCCAACCTTTATGATGTTGTCGTCGCCGGCGGTGGCCCAGGCGGTATTGGCGCAGCGATAGCCGCGGCGCGCGCCGGTAGCCGTGTGGCCTTGATCGAGCGCTGGCCGGTGCTGGGTGGTATGGGCACGGTAGCCCTTGTCAACAACTTTTGCCCCGCACACTTTGATGGCAAACGCTTCATCATCGGCGGGATCATGGGCGAGTTGCGTCAAAGGCTGATCGCTCGCAAAGCTATCTACACCTATAAGCCACTCGCGACAACTAACCCGATCATCGAGCCATACAACCCCGACGTATTCATAGAAGAAGTTACCGCGATGTGCCGCGAAGCCGGTGTGGATGTGATGCTTAACACGACTATCACGCACGTGACCTTTGAACGCGCACGCCCGGCAACACTCATGATCGATGGTGGGTTAACTGTGCTCGCGCGTACTGTGGTGGATGCGACTGGCGATGCCGTTATTGCGCATAATGCTGGTGTTCCATCGACCTTTGGCACAGCAGGCACACACAACGTCATGCCACTGACGTTTTGCTACATGCTGGGCCCGATCGATTTAGGAGCAGCGCAGGCAGGATTGCCCGAATCTGTGCGCTACGATGAAGGCACTGGCGAAACGTTCTATTACTTCTCCGGCTGGCACCCGGTGGTTGATGAGTGGGTGAAGCAGGCGCGCGAGGACGGCAGCCTGAGCATCCCGCGCGACCATATCTCAGCTATCCTGAGCGTGCCGGGAAAACCGACCTATGCCACGGTCAACTTCGGGCGCGTGACGATCGCCGACCCAACTGATCCGGTGCAACTGGCCATGGCCGAGGATGAGGGGCGCCGCCAGATTGCCGAGGGCATTCGCTTCTTCCGCAAGTACATTCCCGGGCTGGCCAACGTAGAACTGGTCCAGATGGCGCGCCAGATCGGAGTGCGCGAGACGCGCCAGATCATCGGGCTGTACACACTCACCGCAGACGACGTGCTGTCGGGACGCCAGTTCGACGACGTCGTTGCGCAATGCTGTTACCCAATCGATATCCATGAACCCGGCAAGATCACGACGATCATGAAACGGTTACCGCGCGGCGCACACTACGACATACCATGGCGCTGCATGATCCCACGCAGTGGGCCAGACAACTTGATCGTGGCCGGGCGCAGCATCAGCGCGACATCCGAGGCGATGAGTTCGTTCCGCGTGTCGCCATCTGTCATGGCAATTGGAGAAGCAGCCGGTATCACGGCAGCGCGCGCGGTCGAATGCCATTGTGCGATTCACGATGTTAATCCTGCTGACGTGCAACAACGCCTGCTGAATGCGGGCGCTGTGCTAACTTAACAAGGCAGATACACAACACAGCGATAATAGAGCCATGGACAACCGCCGTGTGCATTATCAGAAGAACCGTACACTGCTTCAAGCAATGGCTTTGATCGTGCTGGCGCTCGCACTGTTGCCTTCGACCTTTTACATACTGGGCATACTGGTGCCGATCGCCCCCGATCCTTTCGCGGTATTCATTCCACTGGTCATCGGTATTTTTCTTTTCGTCATGTCGCGCACGCGCATCGTGACTTCAGCCCGGGGTGTGGAGTTCTACCAGTTTGGTTTTCGCGCCGTCACACCATGGAGCAACATCAGCCGCATCGGTGTGCCACCGCCGGGCTCAGGCGCTACTGAAGCCATCTATCTGCTGCGTCCGGTGCTGCAGGAGTTTGAATTCGTGTTCCCGATCAAACTGCCGCTCAATCTAATTCCTTTGTACCAGTTCGACTACAGCGTGGCGAGTGAATTGGGTCAGGAATTACGGCAATATAAGTCAAACTTGTTTGGAAAATAAAGCATTGGCGACGGGTACGGCTTTGGGTCATTCAGGGTTGACGTCAAGCCGTAGAACTGTCTATTCAAGAGGTATGCAGATGGACGTATTTGAAGCTGTTAAATCCGTGCTGGCTGTGCGCGGTTATCAAAGCAAGCCTGTGCCACACGATGTGATCATCCGCATCGTTGAAGCGGGGCGATTGACCGGCAGCGCGATGAACAGTCAGCCATGGCATTTTATCGTTGTGCAAGAGCCTGCCACGCTGCGCCAACTGGGCGCCTTAGCGCGCTCCGGGCCCTACACATCGCAGGCGCCGCTGGCGATTGCAGTGGCAATAACGAAAAGCAACTTCGCTGTGTCGGATGCCAGCCGAGCCATCCAATCGATGATCCTCACCGCATGGGCCGAAGGCGTCGGATCGAATTGGGTGGGCTTTAATGGCATGGACGAGGTTAAGTCACTCCTGGGTATTCCTGAGGAGATGGAGTTGCTGGCCTTGTTGCCTTTCGGATATCCCGCTGAAGAAAAAAGCAAAGGGATGAAGAAGCGCAAGCCGGTCGGCGAGATTGCCAGCAGCGAGAAGTATGGACAGGCTTTCGAGTAAAACCAAGACCGCCCTTCGGCAGGGCTGACGCCCCGACTGATCCGCCTGTCCGGTTCATGTGTCGTCTTGCCATCGCCCCGACTTACGGCAGCGTCGCTTGGTCGAAGTCAGGCTTTCTTTGCGGGAGCACCGACAAAGAACAACCATGCGTAGTTGGCGCCCAGTGTGATGACGCCGACGTTCACGATGGATTCGATCATGATGGGCTTAACGCCAAACACCGGTGTGAAAATAAACGACAGGCCAATAATGACCCCGAACAGGATGATCAACACGACTTCGATAATACGTTGAGTGCGCGTCAGCATGGCAGCGCGCAAGGCAGCTAGCCCGGCCACCATACCCAGTATGCTGCCAAGTACCGATCCAAGCCGCCATATAGCCAGATCTTCGGCCACCAGTATCGAGATCAACGAGATCACTCCCGGCGCGATAAAATGCATCGAAGCACTATATGCGGCAAGCCGACCTGCCGGTGTTGACATCAGCTGATCGTATTTGAACTGCACCACGACCCACCACAAACCAACAAGCGCGAAACAAATCTGCGCGAGCGTCGCATAAAAAGTCTCCATCAGCACCGCCAGTATAACAAGCCATCCTTAAAAGTCTCAACCACACTCTGTCGATATTGTCATTTTAACAACACCTAAAATGCTACGGTATACTGCAATTGAGTGTGAAGTTTGAAGTCGAGGTTCGACAAAATCAAGTCAAAAGTGAGTGGATTACCTATGGATGGACAAACGATACCCGTAGAGCCGCGCGTTCCTCTGGGCGGTAATTACTGGATGGGTGATGCAACAGCGCCGTTGTGGGGTTTCGCTGACCTGCATGCTCATCTCATGGCCAATTTTGCGTTTGGCGGTAGAGCCTTCTGGGGCAAAGTTTATGATCCCGATCATTCAAGCGCTGAAGCTATGGAGAACGCGCTGGCCTCGTGCGAACCAATTCATGGCGGTTTGATGGATCTCAATCCCGAATTTGGGCACCCGGCTGGCGGTGGCTGGCCCGATTTTGATATTTGGCCGCGTTTTACAACGCTGGTGCATCAGCAAGTCTACATCGACTGGCTTTATCGCGCTTACCAGGGCGGCCTGCGACTGATCACGACATTGGCAGTTAATAACGAGTTGCTGGCTGCCAACAGCGACCCCGAAACCCAGACCGATGATCGCAGTGCGATTCAGATTCAGATCAGCGCCATGAAGCAGATGGTGGAATGGATTGATGAAAAAGCTGGCGGGCACGGTAAGGGTTGGATGCAGATCGCCTATACGCCCGAGGAGGCACGCTCCATTATTGCTAGAAACCGGCTGGCGATTGTGCTTGGCGTCGAAGTGGATTCTCTCGGAAACTGGCACCGTTCTGATGACCTGCAACAACTCAGCCAGGGAAGCATCGAGCAGGCCCGCGAGTTGATCCGTAACGAGATCGAGTGGTTATACAGCCTGGGTGTGCGACAAATCACCCCTGTTCATCTTTCTGATAATGCGTTTGGCGGTACAGCCATTTATATGCGGTTCCTCGAAGTTTCCAATCGCTTTCTGACGGGTCAGGGCTACGAAGTGGAAGACGCGTGGGACACGGGCATTCGGTATCGGCTTGATAAAGACGGCGATGATGTCGTTGATACCGTGCAGCGTGAAGCGACCTCCAAGACAGTCAAACCGCTGGTGCGGTACGGTAATATGAACCACGGCACCCTGGTGGATCACATCCCCGGGCTGCACGAGGACACCAGCGATGAGGGACGTAATGAACATGGCGGGCATGCCAACCAACGCTCGTTGAGCGTTTATGGCTACATGTTGCTGGAAGAAATGATGAAACACGGCATGTTGATCGATATTGACCACATGTCGCAGAAGACGCTCGACGCGACGCTCGATCTGGCAGAGCACAACACCTATCCAGTGCTCTCATCCCATTCATGGTTCCGCGACCTGGCTTTCACAGCCGACATGGTGTTTGACGGTGAGAGCAGTGAACCATTTGGCACCGCCAACGTGCACAAAGTGGCGCACGAGATGGGCAAACGACTCGATCAGATCGAGCGCATCGCAAAACTCGGCGGCATGGTGGCGCCCATTCTCAATCAAGGCGACGTGGCTGGGCTGTCGCGCGCTGCGCCTGAACTAGCCCATAAAGTCCCGCGGCCCTGCGCTGGATCGAGTACTGCTTGGACTCAGGCCTACCTGTACGTCACAAAACATATGGGGGGACGCGGCGTGGCGATGGGAAGCGATATTAACGGCGCAGCGGCTTCACCTGGGCCACGATTCGGGACACTAGCCGCATATGGGGCAAGCGACGATGATTATCGCGCGACACAACGCCGCGCCGAGATCAATGTACAGGCCAACGGCGTGGCCTATGACCGCCCTATCCGCGACTATCGCTGGTTCCGCTTTTTAGAGAGCGGTCCGGGCGGGTATACCGATCGAGAGCGCCAGATATGGCAAGCTGTAGCACAATACAAGGCCGGTTTTGATCCAAGGTCAATGAAACATCCGGACCTTGACACGCCCAATGGCAGCATCCGCAAGACACTCGAGGCCGATCAGTGGCCGTGGGTAGTGGACAACGTCGACGACATGACACGCGGGTTGCTATGCGCCGATGAACCGGGCGGCTACCCCGATGACGAAGTGCGCCGATGGGAAACTGAGATGCGCGTTGCCTATATGGCGCGCATCGGTATGGTCGAACCGGGTGAAGGCCCTGGCGAAGGCGCCGACTGGGAGATGATGGACTTCGTTGGCGAAATCAAGAACATTCTGGACAAGTGGGACACGATGGACGGCGACAACGCACCACTGCAACGGTGCCTAGCCGGTCCGCGCCGTGACTTCGACATTAACATCGACGGCTTTGCTCATTACGGCCTCATGCCCGACTTTCTGCAGGATATGATCAACAGCGGTCTATCGTACGACGACCTTGGACCACTGTTCCGCTCGGCCTATGACTATGTCGAGATGTGGGGACAATGCGAGAAGCAGTCGGGGACGATCCAATAATGAATGTGTTTCATCCCCAAGCAGCGAAGAAATGGCTCAGTATCTTTTAGATGCGAAACAAAATGGGCAGAGACAGCTATGACTCAAGATGAACTCAAGGCCATCATCAGCGATCACGCAAAACTCCAGGAATACTGGAACGATATCATCAATGCCATCTCCAACGATGAACTGGAGATTGCGCATGAACCCAATGACAAGCTCAGCATCATTGCAGCGGGAATCGGTGCAGCATTCGGCGCCAACGACAATCCGGAAGCCGCCGAATTTCTGAAGCACGTAATCAGCCGCGTTTACGTCATGGGATACAGAGACGCAACCACTATTCCAGACGTATTTCGTGATGAGATTTAAGGCGTCTCTTCGGATTATTCCGGGTGCGCGACACGCCACGGCCATAGGCACGCATCGTTGCTGGTTTGCCGATAAGGTTTCACCGTCTTGATATAGCTGTATGCTGCGCGCAGGTTATCAGGCGGGACTTCGACGCCAGTCACGTTGCTCGTAAATAGGAACATGCCGCATCCGCCATCGGTGCACTCGACAAAATAATCGATCTCGGCGGTGATATCCGCCGGCGCGCCAAACGGCAACGTGCGCGACACGCTTAGCCCAGTGAAGAACAGCGGTTCTTCGCCCATGGCGCTGCGACGCTTGCGCAGATCGGTGATGTCGATGCCGAGTTCATACTGAAAGCCCTGAAAGCCGCTGAACCCGATGGCGAGGAAGTCGTCGATCATCGGGCGCACGTCGCCATCGCAGTGATGTATCAACCGCACGCCGGCATCGACCAGTGGCTCGATGATCATCTTGACATGCGGCAGATAGTGCTTGCGCAGGAAAGCCGGCGACGCCATCGGCCCCTGGTTGTTGCACAAATCCTCGCCGCAGAACATGAGAGGGACAAGATCATAGTCGCGGAATAACTTCACCAGAATCTTCGCACGCTCGCGCGAGTGCAAACTCTTCACCCACCATATCTTGCCAACATGGTCGGGATATAGAGCGCACGCCGTCAAAAAGGCCGTATAACCAAACTCGGTATACAACGGAAAATGACCGCCGATTTCCCAGAAGTTCGGCAATGGGACAATGCCCTGCCAGGTGGCGAATGCGGTCTCGAAATAATCGCGGTAGCGACGTTCCTCGGCAACGTAGTCGAAACTCGCCAGCACATCGGCTTCTGCATCTGGCAAAGAATCAGCGCGCTCCTGCAATGCCTCCGGTTCGATACCGGCAAAATCGTTTTCGGTGACATGGCCGGTACGAATCTCGTCTGCGGTCTGCGGTATGGCAGGCTGCACCATGGCATCGACGCCCAGCGCAAAGTTAGCTTTAACGACGCCGGCCATCGGGTCAGCCAGATACCGTTCAAGGCTGGTTCCGCCGAGCGATGCGAGGTTAGCCGCGCCGTTCATCCAGCCGCCGATGCTGGGAATCCGGTCGATTTCCTGTCCTCGTATCTGCCGCACAAGGCGCTCTTTCGATGTCAGTTTCATGGTGTTTTCAATCATCCTACTTTCGTGTTTAGGCAAGTGTACACAATCTGACAGATTCCCGGAATCTGTTTTAACATTCAGACATGTCGAAGTTCATCATTTCCAACCGTACAATTGAACCGCTGATGAAGGCTGAGCGACCATATGAAGACATGAGCATCAACTACACGTCGGTGCTGCACGTCGATGGTCAATGGCGCATGTGGTACTCGGCCTATGACCACAATTACGTCGACGACAACGACGTCTATATGTGCTACGCCACCTCGCCCGATGGCGTGCACTGGGAGCGACCCAACCTGGGCATCGTGCCCTATCACGGCGACACAAACAACAATATCTTGATAGATGGTCGTAAAACTGGCGGGATGCATGGGATGACGGTCTTCATCGATAACGACGCAGCCGCAACTGAACGTTACAAGATGGTGTTCACGCGCGGCGAGGTGATCGATCCTGCAGGTTTCGGGTGGTACGTCTATGGCGCGACGTCCTCCGATGGAATTCACTGGCATCTCATGCCCACGCCGTTGCTGCAGAAAAACAGCGACTCACAGACTGTGTGCTTCCACGATAAAGGCGTGTACCGACTGTATGTGCGTCAATGGACAACGGGCGTGTTTCAGGGCACGCGCATTGTCGGTTACACTGAATCAACAACATTCGAGCACTTCCCCGACCCGGTACACATTCTGGCGCCGGATGCGCACGACCCTGCCGACCTGCAGTTCTACAACTCAGCTGCGACAAAGCTGCGCGAAGATCTGTATGTGATGTTTCCTTCCGGCTTCTACACCGGCGACCAGACTGTCCGCCCACACATGGCGATCAGCAGCGATGGCATCCACTTCGAGCGCGTCAGCCACGAGATCGCCATTGCATTGGGTATGCCGGGGCAATTTGACTGCAGGTCTATTTACGTCGGGCCCGGTGCAGTTCCCGCCGATACACCCAACGCGTGGTGGTTCTATTACGCCGGTTATGACACAGGCCACGATCAGAGCCATCCCTACTCCGGCGGATACGGGCGGTTCATGCTAGCGATGGAGTAAGTCAGGACTTGCGCAAGGCCATTGACGATGGCCTTGCATCGTTTAGGAATGACATCCCACCGGGCATCGCACTGGCGCGACATTCGAGCGCCATCGTGCTAAACTCTCTTTATGCCAGTACTCAAGTCGCTCCAGATTGTGCATCACATGGCGGCGCTCGATACGTCGGATGCGCCGCCAAATTCACTTGCGGCCGTGCGCGCTGCGCTTGAGGCTCGCGCCGATATCATCGAGATTGATGTGGTCGCCCTCGCGCAGGATGACTATCTACTCGTTCACGACATGATGCTGCAAACAGAAACCGATGGTAGCGGCCCGGTCTCTGGCTGCTCGTACGCGCACGCGCGCGGACTAAAGATCGTTCACCATGGCGTGACCACCGATCACCCGGTCGCACTGCTTAGTGACGTGGTCAAGACATTTGCCGAGTTCGCTACGCCGACGCGCCTGCAGATCGACTACAAGAACATCTACCCCTTTGCCGATGATGAGCCACTGCGCCGGCTGCTGCGATTGATCGCCCCATTGGGCGACCGCGTCATCGTAAGTTCCATTGCAGATTGGCAATTGCGCGCTTTGCATCGGCTTGATCCCAAACTAGCGCTCGGTTTTGATATTCAGCTGTACATCGACGTGCGCGCCCCCGAACCCGACACTTTCCCACGTTCACTCGGCGCCTATGGCTATTATGACGATCATCCACTGGCCTCGGCGCGTATATGGCGCGCATCGGATTACCTGCGCGAGCGGTGTCAAACGTTGATCGGGCAAGTGCAAGGCGTCAAGGCGTTTTATGTGCGGCATCAGTTGCTGACCCAGTCATTCGATGATGGCTTTAATTGGGCCGACACGCTGCATGCGGCCGGTATAGAACTCGACGCATGGACGATGGACATCGGGAAAGCCGACGCAAGCGCCTTAAGGCTTCGCGCCGCCGGGGTTGACATGTTCACATCCAACACGCCGCTGGCTATGTCGAAACTCATCCGATGAAAACAACTTGTACCGATGGAATCATCAATTTCCATTCACCACGCTTTACGTCCAATTTCTCGCTTCACACGAGGTAACACATGGCTTTGCATCCTTTAGGAATGATGGGTTTTAACGGTCTTGGCATGGGTCTCGGCAATCTGGCGCAGTTCGCCAATGCGAAAACGCGCTCGATCTCAGCCGAAAACCCAACGGGTGAGAAAGGCAAGGGTGGCATGTCCACCGATGGCGGCGCTGCCAGTTGCGCGCGCGATCTGGGTCAGGGCTGGAAGGTGGCGCCGTTTGTGCGCATCGAACCCGGTGAGACCTACACCATCGCCGACATCACCGGCCCCGGCGCGATTCAGTCGATGTGGCTTTCGGGCGACATCGCCGCGCGTGGCCCGCAGGCGCGCTACTACATCGTGCGCATCTACTGGGACGATCAGGAGCAACCGTCAGTGGAGTGTCCTGCCGCCGACTTCTTCGCCTCAGGCTGGGGCGTGTATGCGCAGATCAATTCACTGGCCGTGACGGTGAATCCCAACCGCGGTTACAACTGTTTCTGGCCGATGCCCTTCCGCAAGCGCTGCCGCATCACGATCGAGAACCGGCACTGGGAGACATTGGTGCACTACTATCAGGTAAACTACACCCTCACAGAGGTGCCTGACGACGTCGGCTACTTCCATGCGCAGTTCCGGCGCATCAATCCTCTACCCTACAAGACACCCTACACCATCCTCGATGGCATCAAAGGGCTCGGCCAATACGTCGGCACGGCGCTGGCCTGGGGCGTGAACAACACCGGCTGGTGGGGCGAAGGCGAGATCAAGTTCTACCTCGATGGCGACGATGAATTCCCAACTATCTGCGGTACCGGCACTGAGGATTATTTCGGCGGCGCGTACAACTGGGATGTCGACGGCAAGTACACCTCCTACTCGACGCCATTCATGGGCATGAATCAGGTCATCCGCCCCGACGGCACCTACAAGTCGCAGTCGCGCTTCTCGATGTATCGCTGGCACATTATGGACCCTATTCGCTTTGAGGCCGACTTGCGCGTGACGATCCAGGCGCTGGGCTGGCGCAGCCAGGGGCGCTATCTGGCGCTGCAGGATGACATCGCAAGCGTGGCGTTCTGGTATCAGACCCTGCCGACGGCGCCATTTCCCAGTCTGCCTGAAAAGGATTATCTGGAGATTATTTAGGACTAAATGCTGCGTGTGGCCGGGTCAAAGACTGACCCGGCCTATGTTTTCGAAAGGAATGGGCTTGAAACCTGTGGCGTAAGCGGGTGAATCGGGTTGCAGGCGATAGTCGTTGGCGCGTGCGTCCACAAACAGTGGGTCGCCATCCGTGAAGTTATCGATGAAGGTGAAGTAGGACGCCGCCTCTTTATGCCAACTGGATTCAACCCAGTGACCGCCTGAGCAGATATTACGAGCGATGACGTTATTTTCCGGTGGCACACCTGCGTTCGCGGCAAAATAAGCGTCCAGTGAAGCCAGAGCGGGATATTGGGTGCTATAAGGTGGTTGCAGATGATGCATGGCCTCCAACCGCTCTTTCATGGTCCGATTGACCATGTTGCGCCACACCTCACGTTGATCCAACCCACGCGCATCGACCCACACTGCCGGTTTGCAGTCGATGAAAATGTTGTTGTCGACGGTATTGTCGCACCCTCCACCAATAAACACCGCCCGCTGCACACGCGCAAACACATTACCGAAAATAGTCTGACCGCTGGTGCAGTCATCCAGATACACACCCATGGTGCCCCAGTCATAACCACCCGTGTCATGGATGTAGTTGTAACGAATCAAGTTACCGCGCGCGCTGTAGTCGCGCCCTGTGTAGATAGCGCCCGCGTCAGCCGTTTCCAGCATAACGGTATGGATATCATTGAACTCGATGCACATTTCGTTGCCCCAGAAAATAATGGCACTGTGCGGCAGGTCGTGAATGTGATTGTGCGCCATGTGAATACCCACGCCCGTCCCGCTGATAGCCGGCGTGTAACAGCGTGACCAGCGGCTGAGATGGTGAATATGGTTATTTGCGACAACATGATCACATGGCCTCAGTGTTGCGCGATCGCCGCCAGTGACAAACACACCGCCATCGCCTGTACCGTAGATATCGCAGCCCTGCACGGCGTGCGACTGCCCACCTTCAATCACCACGGCATGGTTGCCCAGATGGCGAAGTGTGCAACCAGACACCATCACATGATCGCCACCATCAATCTGCACACCCATGCCGCGTCCAGCCTCAAACGTGATATCTTGAAGCGTCACATGCGAAGCATTGTGCAGCACCACCAACGGCGCTTCAAGGATTGAGACCAGCACCTCGGATACCGTCACATCACCCGGCGGCCAAAAGTACAGCATGCCGGTATGACGATCCACGTAGTACTCACCCGGCGAATCGAGTTCTTCGAGCACGTTGAGAAAATAAAAGCGGTTGCCGGTACGGTACCCCCAACGGCCATGCGGTGGCCTGGTCGTGATCAGGTGCGCAGATGTGTCAATCGACTCGACCTGCTCGTACGAATTCGCCCAGTCCCACACCCAGTAACCATGTAGCCAGACGTTATCGAGATTCGCCCAGCGCGCAGGACGGTCGCCCTCATAATAAAAGCCGTTCTGTAGATTGCCGATGTCGCGCCCATGCTCATCATCCTGCCGACCCGCCTCAGGCCAGCCTGCAATCCTGACGAAGCCATCGCCCGTATCCTGGTTCGGCCAGCGCGCAACGGTCATGGGCTGATCGTTGAAGAAAAGTTCGAGATGAGCAGTCATGGTGGCACGCCCCATCCCGCGCGCGCTGAAGCGGCCCATATCCATGATGCCCAGGGCTGCCAGGTCGGCTTCCAGCACATGCGCGCGTGCTGAAGCATCCAACCTTTGCTGGATCGCGGGTGAAGAGACTGGCTGAAAATTGGTTACCTGTCTGCCACCCAGCAAGCGTGCCTTCGCGCCAATACAGGAACGAATGATGAGAGGAGCCTCCTGCGTGCCGGAATCTCGCGCATCGAGCGCGAACGACTGCGTCAGCAGTATATCGCCGGCACACAGCCAGATCGTAACAGGCTGTGGAACCCATCCCGGCCGTGTGCGCAAGAAACGTATCTTGTCTCGCGCGCCTTCGAGCGAAACGCATGGACCATCTGTCGCCTCGGCATTCGGCTCAGCCAGTGTGCCCGACCACCCGTCATTCCCGGATGACGCAACGAAGAAAGATTGTTCCTGTTGAGACTGTGTGCTGCTATTCAAGACTACTCTCCATGTTGATACGGCTCTGAAAATAATCATCTGCAATCATCATGATCCAAGCCGGCTACGACCATCCAAATTGTATAAGAATCTGGAACATCACTACAATCATGGAAGAAGGAAAAATACATGCTTCAATCTGAAACGCAGCGTTGCCTGGACCGACTGGAAACGCTCATCGATCCTGTACACCTCGACCGGGTGCGCGCTCTGTGGCGCGACTGTCAGAGTTATCAACCCATTTCACACCTGCCTTTCATCGTTTTTTATGATGCGCCGGACTGGCCGCAATACAGCATGGACGAGATACAGGCGGACATGGAGAAAATGCTGGTGTCAGAACTGGCGCCTGTTTATGCATCGTGCCTGCTCAAAGACGATCGATTGCCGATGATTCGGGCCAACTACGGCACAGGTATTCTGCCATCGATATTCGGTTGCGAGATCAGGCATTTTGATCATGGTGTATTGCCGGCCGCATTGCCATTGCACGACACTGAGCGCATCCGAGCGCATGTATCGAATGGTGTGCCGAATCTGCGCAGTGGACTGGGCGGACGCGTACTGGACACCGTTGCGTTCTTCCGTGATGTACTACAACCCTACCCCAATCTGCGCAAATGGGTGAGTATTGACCTGGCCGATACGCAGGGACCACTTGACGCGGGGGAGGTGATCTGGGGAAGTGAGATCTTCCTGGCCATGATTGAAGAACCCAACCTGGTTCATGCTTTTCTAGGACTTGTCACAGAAACGATCAGCGCTTTCTCACGGGCACATCAAGCGATAGATGGTATTCCGTTCCATGCGACACCCAACGCTCTAGGTCGCGTCTGCGTTCGCGAAGATGCTGGCGTCATGGTGAGTGGCAAAATGTATGACACATTCTGTAAACCCTATACACAGCGGTTGCTGGACGAATTCAGCGGCAGCGTCCACTGGTGCGGTGACGGAAAAGCCTGGTGGCGCAGCCTGGTTCAGATGCGCAACCTGACGGCGGTGAATCCATATCAAGGCGTATTTTATGATCCAGTAACGATGCACGCAGTTTGCAGGGCTGCGGGTGTGATGATCTGGCAATGGACAACTGGCCTGACTGAAACCCAACGCGAACAGATTCGCACCGGCTTCACGATGATCGACTGGGCATCCGACCTGGATACAGCAAAACGAAAATTCAACACGTGGTGTGAAACGTGAGCA
The DNA here is from genome assembly GCA_903873965.1 of uncultured bacterium. Taxonomy (GTDB): domain Bacteria; phylum Chloroflexota; class Anaerolineae; order J036; family Brachytrichaceae; genus CAIXPS01. The sequence goes on along the minus strand of CAIQQO010000235.1, from coordinate 15,760 downwards.
GAGTATTTTGGCCGTGTTTTTGCATACACGGCCTGTAACTGGTAACCCAATATTATTCTGATTGATGATGATTTTCTATCTAAAGCATCGACACAAGTAATATTTCCATTACGTTTCGCGTTTCATGTGTCCCGTCTGGCATATTGTGTACCAATTTGATTGATAAAGACGCTTTCAGAGCAAGACCTGCCTCTATGGAAAAGATGCCAACTGATCGCAAGCCGTACTCTCGCGCGCGTCATGGCCACATAGAATAAGCGCCTTTCTTCTTCAAGTTTGCGCCCTTGTGTGCTCCTGAAATCGGGGAACTCGCCCTCGCTGAGGCCCGCGATAAAGACAGTGTCAAACTCCAGTCCTTTCGACTGATGAATCGTGATAATCGGAACTCGGTTGTCGCTGCGCGATAAGTGGTCAACATTTTTAGACAGCGCCGCATATTCGGTGATCTCGCGCAACGCTGTATCGGGGTGTTTCCTTCCCTCGTCACGCTCCGCAAACAGGTTACTCAGTTGTGCCAGGTGGCGCATGCGCCGCGAACTCTCAGCGTCCCGGCGATAGTACTCGATCAGTCCAGACTCCTGCAATATCCGGTTCAGGAGATCCGGCGGGCGCGTCGTTTGCAGCGCGGCGTGCCATTCGGAGAACTGGGTTGCTACTTCTCTGAAATTCCTGCCATGCTGGTTGACGAGTTGCGCGCGCGTGAGTGACTTCGCCTGCACGAGTGGAATCAGCTTGCCAAGTAACTCGACCGTGGTGCGCGAATCATCCAACGCCCCGTGTGCCTTGCGCGGCGTCAGGTGAAAGTGACTAGCGAGTGCGACCAGGCGCCTGTCATCAGTGTCCACAAAACGCTGTGCCAAGTCGAGCGTGTCGTACCAGTCCAATTGGCTCAGCGTCAGCCCAGCTTGATGCACGTTGGCGCGCAGCAGACGAATATCGAAGTCCACGTTATGCCCCACCACCATCGCCCCACTGATAAACGCCAGAAACCGGCTTAACACCTCGCGTGCAGAGCGACCATTCAGCGCCAGGAATGCGTCACTGATCCCATGCACCGCTTGCGACGCGCCTACCTGTCCGGATGGGCGGATATATTCGTGGAACTCCGCTGCCACCTTACCTTTGACGAGTAATACCGCGCCCAACTCGATGATCTCAGCGTCCAGTTCAATCCCCGTCGTTTCTGTATCGAACACCACGATGCGATCGGAGGCATACACATTGAGTAACCGCTGATACGGCTCACCCTGAAACGTGCGCGCAGACAGGAAATCGGCCAGCCGCAATCCACACGCCTCGCCCTGGCTGACAATCGCGTCGACGGTCTGCTGCCCGATGCGGCGGGTTGGCCGCTCTACCACGCGGCGCGCTGAACTCGAATCAAATGGATTGATGATCAGGCGCAGGTAGGCGATAGCATCGCGAATTTCCTGACGGCGAAAAAACTCGAATTGCTCGACAGTCACTGCCGGCACACCCTGTTGCTCCAGCGCATCGGAAATAATACTGTTGCGATTGTGCGTTCGAGCCAGCACAGCCACACGACTATACAAAAATCCCGACCCGTTCTGCGCAGCCAGCTTCTTGATCTGCGCCGCAATCCATTGCCCTTCAGCCTGTTCATTCGGCGCCCTATGCAACAGCACAGACTCACCAGGTGCGCAGTCAGGCGACGGTTCGCACGGTGCGCGCCGATTAGTGAAGTGTGATGCAAAAGTTGATGATGCGTTGATCAGCATCTTCGTCGCGCGGTGATTGAACTTCAGCTTGTAGTCGCGCGGGCTGAATTCTCGCGCAAAGCGGCCTAGCACCGCATCCGGATCAGAGCCGCGCCACTCATATATCGTCTGGTCAACATCGCCGATCATGGCCAGGTTGCCAGAGCGTTCCGCCAGCACACGCACAACCTCGTACTCATCCATGTGCGTATCCTGCACCTCGTCGATCTGCAATAAGTCGAACCGTTCTCGCCAGCGTTGCGCGATGTCGTCAGTCGTATATAACATCGCGCGCACGTAATAAACCAGATCGGCGAAATCCAGCGCATGCCGCTGCTGCAGGCTGGCCTGGTAACGCAAGGCATTGGTGGTAAACGGCTCAAGATGGCGCGCAAACACCTCGCGCGGAATGGCGTCCAGCCGTAGCACATCAAGTGGTGCGCCAGTTTTGCATGCACCGATATCGTTCAACACGTTGAAGGCATTGCGATTAACCTGGTCATCGTTATCGCCGTCAAGTCGCCAGATCGAGCGCACGAGTTCCATAGAGTCATACTCGTCATAGATCACGAAGTCGGAGGGCAAGCCAATGCGCCGTGATTCCGCGCGCAGCATGGTGCAGCACAAAGCGTGAAACGTCTTTACGGTGACCTTGCGCGCAGCTTCCGCGTCGTAGCGCACCATGCGATCGCGCATCTCCTGCGCCGCGCGGTTGGTAAAAGTAACGCACAGGATGCGCTCCGCCGGGATACCGCCGGCAATCGCGTTCAGCACCCGCTCAGCCAGGATGCGGGTCTTGCCCGTGCCCACCGGCGCCAACACCAGCACGCTCCCTTTGATATGTTCCACGATAGCGCGCTGTTCCGGCAACAGCGGCGGTTCAGTTGTATTTGCCATGATCCCCTCCAGATTGATACAGATTGATGACTTGATATTACAACGCTATTGAGATTTCCATTCAGCTGTCGGTTAGGGGGATAATGAACCCTGCATGAAATTGACTCAACGCACCGGACGGATACTCACTTACATCTTCCTATCACTGTCCAGTTTTATCATGGTCTATCCCGTCCTCTACATGGTACTCGCGTCGTTTACCACCACGCCACGCTTTCTGGAGACGGTGATCTTCCCCATCCCCGACACGCTCAACATCGAGTTATACCGATCGGCGATGGCGTACGGCATGTGGCAGTCGTACGTGTTCACATTACAACGCGTCTTGTTCTATCTCGTCATCAATGTCCTCACCGGCTTAATCGGCGGTTATATTCTGTCCAAGCTGCGCTTCCCTGGTCGGGGCAAGGTGTTTCTCTTCTTTCTCTCAGGCATGCTCATGCCCGCTATTCTCATGATCGTGCCGCAATACGTGCTCATCGCGCGCTTCCCCCTGGTCGGCGGCAACACCATCCTCGGGCAGGGTGGAACCGGTTTCATCGGCAGTTGGGCCATCCTGTTCGCCTATGGCTGGGTATCACCCTTTGCGATATTTTTAATGAAGCAGTCGTTTGATATGTTGCCGGGTGAATATGAAGATGCCGCCAAAATGGATGGCGCAGGTTTTCTCACCATCATTTTCCGCGTTTACGGTCCATTGCTCAAGCCCCCACTCGTCGCCCTGTCCATCGTCACTTTTCTGAGCGTGTGGAACGATTATCTGTGGCCCAGCATGACCGTCGCCGGCCACCCGGAGTGGTTTCCGATCACAATGGTGATGCAGATATCGGTCCAGAAGTATTTCTCGCCCTTCGGCCTGTCGAACTATCCTGCCATCATGGCGCGCACGTTGCTGGCCACGTGGCCGCCCGCACTGGTGTATTTTCTATTACAGCGCTTTTTTGTCCAGGGCATGGTCGCCAGCGGGTTGAAGGGCTAGCCGTCACACCGCTTCGTAATATCGGTAACAGTTGCGATGTTTCTTCGCCGCATACATCGCTATCTCGGCTGCCTTCAGCAGTTCCTGCGCGGTGGCGCTATGCGTAGGATAAACGCTCACGCCGATGCTCGCCGTCATCGTCACAGTATGGTCGTCAATCGCAAACGGCGCTTCAAAGCCACGCAAGATGCGGTTGGCCGCAATGTCGATCACGCTCGAATCGCTCAGGTCTTCAAGGATCACGATGAATTCGTCGCCGCCCATCCTGCCAATCGTATCCGCTCTGCGCACACCGGTTTTCAGTCGTTGCGCCGCAGCCAGCAGCAGTTTGTCGCCCGTGGGATGGCCGAGTGTGTCATTCACCAGTTTGAAGTTGTCAAGATCGAGCAACAGTACGGCGACGATCGCGCCGCGATGGTTGCCCTGTGGCGCGCGGCCGGCGCGGTCAATCGCGTGCGTCAGCCGGTCGATCACCAGGTAGCGGTTGGGCATCTGGGTCAGCATGTCGCGCGTCGACATCTGGAAGACCCGTTCTTCCAGCCGTTTACGCTCAATCGCATAGCGCAATGCCCGCCGAATCGCGTACCCGGCATCCTTCTCTTTCACCAGGTAATCCTGCGCCCCCATCTGCACGGCCTGCAATGCCACAGCGTCGTCTTCCACGTCGGTGAGTACGATGATCGGCAGGTGCGGCATCACAAAGCTCATTTCTCGTATCGCGTCCAACCCATCAACATCGGGCAATGTCAGGTCAATGAGTACGACGTCAAAGTGTTCGCTAGACAGGAGGTCGAGCGCCGTGTCCAGTTGGTCGGTCACCTGTACCGCATAGTCATTGTTGCTATCCGTTGCCAGCAGATCGACGATGGATTGCGCATCTGCCGGGTTGTCTTCTACTATCAGGATCCTTTTTTGTGCCATGTTCTTCACTCGGCAGATTCCTCGGATTACCGACGTTGGGCGAATTTATGGAATTTGAGAAATCTGACACGTCGTAGTATATGCCCACTACGCGTTTTCTTCTGCGCTCATCGCGCCCGCCAGTTGCCCTTTAAATTGACTGTGGTATAGCCGGCTGTAGAAACCACCCTGCGCCAATAGCGATTCATGCGTGCCCCGTTCGATGATCTCACCGCCGTTCACCACCAGCACCTGGTCGGCATCGCGGATCGTACTGAGGCGATGCGCGATGACGAAGCTGGTGCGTCCCTGCATCAGTCGCAGCAGCGCGTCCTGCACGTGTTTCTCGGTACGCGTGTCCACGTTACTCGTCGCCTCGTCCAATATCAGGATGTCGGGATCGGCCAGGATGGCGCGTGCAATCGCGAGCAGCTGGCGCTGGCCTTGGCTCAGGTTGCTGCCCCGCTCCGTCAAGATCGTGTCGTAGCCCTGCGGCAGTCGGTGGATGTACTGGTCAGCATTGGCCAGCCGCGCCGCGCCTTTCGCTTCATCATCGGTCGCATCCAGCCGCCCATACCTGATGTTAGCCATCACCGTGTCGGCAAACAGGAAGTTGTCCTGCAAAACGATGCCCAGTTTGCGGCGCAGGTCATCTTTCGGGTACATGCGGATGTCGTTGCCGTCAACCTTGATCGCGCCGTCGTCCACGTCATAGAATCGCGTCAACAGGTTGATCACGGTCGTCTTTCCGGCGCCGGTCGGACCGACGAGTGCGATGGTCTGACCTGGCGCCGCGCGCAGGTTGACGTGCTTCAATACCGGTACTCCTGTTTCATAACCAAAGCTCACGTCCTCGAATGCCACTTCCCCCGCAATGCGCGCCAGCGGCAGCGCGTCGGGCAGGTCAGGCAGGTCGGGTGATTCGTCCATCGTCTCAAAAACGCGCTCTGCGCCGGCCAGGGCCGATTGAATGCTGTTATAGAGTTGTCCAAGTTGGTTCAGCGGCCACGCAAAGCGGTCGGAGTAGCTGATAAAGGCCGCGATCATGCCCACGGTTGCCATCCCTTGTACTGCCAGCAGCCCGCCCGTGCACACCACGATCATGCGCCCGAAGTTGCTGATCATGTTCATCATCGGCCCGCCGATCCCGGCAAACGTCTGCGCCCGTGTTGACGCTATGCGCAGCTTCGCGTTCGCTTCGTCAAATGTGCGCGTAGCTTCTGCTTCCCGCCCGTATGCTTTGATCACCCGTTGGCCCGTGATCGTTTCTTCAATCAGGCCGTTCAATATGCCCAGGTTTTCCTGTTGATCCCGAAAGCCCTGCCGCGTCCGTGTCGACAGCCACCGCGTCGACGCCGCAATCAACGGTGTGATAATCATGGCGACCAGTGCGAGCCGTACGTTGATGATGAACATCATCGTCGCCACCAGCACAAGACTGAGCACGCTGCTGATCAGGTTCGTCACACTCGACGAAAGCACCATGCTGATGTTGTCGACATCATTCGTCAGTCGGCTCATGATTTCGCCATGCGTGTGCTGGTCAAAGTAGCGCAATGACAGTGTTTGCAGTCGCCCAAACAGGTCCGTGCGAATGTCGCGCACCACGCGCTGCGCGATTCCCGCAACGGTGTACTCCTGCAACCATGTGGTCAGCGATGCCACCAGATAGATGCCGATCAGCATCTGCAACAGCCACGCCAGCCCGGCCATATCGCCCTTGCCGATGTATGTGTCCAGCGCCTGCCCCATAATATACGGGCCCAGCACCCCCAGCGCCGTGTTGATGGTCACAAGCACAACAACACCCACCAACGTCACAGCTTGGCGGCGCAGGTAGCCCCACAATCGCCCCACTGTACTGCGCGCGTTCTTAGCCTTTTCTGGCTTCATCATGCCGGGCGGCCCAAATCCACCCCGTCCGAACAGCATCCGCTCTGGTGCAGGCCGCGCCGGCGCTGCTGGTTGTGGTTGTCTAACCATGCCCCTTCCCTCCTGTGCCCAGTTGCGAATCGTAGATGTCGCGATAGATCTGGCTGGTAGTCATCAAGTCCGCGTGCCGTCCCTCCGCCGCGATCTGACCGTCTTCAATCACCAGTATTTTGTCGGCGCTCAGCACCGTGCTGATGCGCTGGGCGATGACGAAGGTGGTGCAGGTGGGTTCATTAGAAATTGGGTTCATCGTGTTCACTCGCCGCCGCAGCGCCGTTTGTATTTCTGCTTCGGTCTCCACGTCAATGGCGCTGGTGCTGTCATCCAGTATCAGTATGGTCGGCTTGACCAGCAGCGCCCGCGCAATCGCCACGCGTTGTTTCTGGCCTCCCGACAGGTTAACGCCGCGCTGGCCCAATTGCGTTTCGTAGCCATCGGGCATGCTGTTGATGAATTCATGCGCCTGCGCCGCCTGCGCCGCCGCAATCACCTCTTCTTCGCTCGCATCCGGCCGTCCATACCGAATGTTGTCGCGAATGCTGCCCGAGAACAGCACTGTCTCTTGCAGCGCGACGCCAATGTGGCGGCGCAAGGCCACCTGGTCCATATCGCGCACGTCAACGCCGTCGATCGTGACGCGCCCGCCTGTCACATCGTAAAAGCGCGGGATCAGGTTGACCAGACTGGACTTGCCCGCGCCCGTTGAGCCAAGCAGCGCCACGGTCTGCCCCGGCTCTGCTACAAAGCTGATTTCCTTAAGCACCGGATCACCCGCGTGCCCGTCGTAGCTGAACGTCACCTTTTCAAATGCCACCCGACCCCGCGGCGTTGTTTCTGTCTGTGCTGTCGGTTTGTCCTGCACGTCAGGCGCGCTGCCCATCACTTTCTCGATGCGTTGCGCCGATGCCGCTGCGCGCGATACCTGCAGCACCAGCATGCTGACCATCAGCAGCGACATGAGCGTCTGTTGCAGGTAGTTAACAAAGGCGATGATCTGGCCCAGGTGCATCCCGCCTGTCTGCACCTGGTTGCCACCAAACCACAGCACGCCCGCAATCCCCACGTTCATGATGCTCATCATCATCGGCATGGTGACTGCCGTGACGCGCGCTACTTTGATCAGTTGGTCCGTCAGGCTCATATTCGCCTTGCCAAACCGTTCGATTTCCTTGCCCGCGCGCACAAATGCCTTCACCACGCGCACGCCCGCCAGGTTTTCCTGCATTACGGTGTTCAGCGTGTCGAGGCGCGTCTGTACTTCGCCATACAGCGGGTACGCGCGACTGATAATCCACCACACGCCCAGCAACACCACAGGGATCAGCAGCAGTGGGATAAAGGCCAGTTGCGCCGCTGTGAGAATGGCCATGATCAGGCTGCCGATCATGAGCAGTGGCGCGCGCACCATGATGCGCAGCAGCGCCCCCACCGCTTCCTGCATTTGCGTGACATCGTTGGTCATCCGCGTGATCAATTGGCCGGTGTCAAATTGGTCAAGGTTGCGAAACGAGAATGTCTGCACCTTGCGAAACAACGCCGCTCGCAAATCGGCGCTGAAACCAAGTGACGCCTTGAAGGTATAAACGGTGCACCCAATCCCGCCGATGGCGCCGATAAGTGCAAATATGATCATCAGCCCGGCCGATATCAGCACGTAGTTCATATCACGCGCCGCCACACCATTGTCGATGATGCGCTGCATCATCTGCGGTTGCGTCAGATCCATCACTACTTCCAGCAGCATGGCCAGCGGCGCCAGGATGGCCCACAGTCGGTAAGGTTTGAGAAATTGAGCCAGTTGTCGTATTGCCTGCATTTAGTCCTCTCTGTGATCGAACACAGGTTCCCTTTCATCATGAAAGAAATTGTTTAGCTAGCTAATGAAATTACGTAAAAATACCTCAATGGAGAATGTCCTCGCCCACCACGCGGATGAGATTGGAGCGAATCTGCAGCAGGAAGCGGCGCAGCAGCACGCGCTCTTCCATCGTAAAATCGGCAAAGGCGTCGGCCTCTGATCGCTCAAATGCCTGCTGCAACACGTTGCGCATGGCGCGCCCTTCTTCGGTCAAATACACCCGTGATACTCGTTTGTCGTCAAGGTCGCGCCGCGCTACTACGAGCTTCGTATGCGCCATTCGTCGGATCATGCGGCTCATCGTGGCCGGGGTAACGTGCAACTGTTCCGCCAATTCGCCATGCGTCTGCCCATCCTTCAGCATCAGCGCCTCAAGCACAGGCGGCTGACCGCGGAACACACCCGTGCCGCTCAACAACTCATGAAAGTGGGCATGATGCAACCTGCACACTTGCGCCAGCAGGTGATCCAGCGTGTGAGGCATGTTTGATGTATTCATTGCGATATTAGTTAGCTAGCTAATTATAACGTAAAGCGTAAAACGTAATCAGAACGGACTGGGTGTCGTGTGCTTTAGCCAAGTTGGGCGTGAAACGTAATCAGAGCGGTCCGGGTGTCCGGTGTTTTAGCCTGGTTGGGCGAAAACATGATCAGACTCTTCCGATTACGTTTCACGTTTTACGCTACCGCGCCGGCGAAGTTCGCGAGTGCCATGCCGCGCCGCAAGGCTGAACGGTTCAACGCGAGCAGTTCAGCGTGGCGGGTTGCCATGTGCCTTTCGAGCGCTATTTCAACTACTTCAATCGGCACTATGGCGTCGGCCAGCTGCAGTAACGCGCCCATCATGATCATGTTGAGCAGGCGCAGGTTGCCCAACTCCGCCGCCGCTTCGCTGGCATGGATCGGGATGCCGCGAATATCCGGGCGCGTGAGAGTGCGCGATGTGAGTGAAGCGTTGTAGATCAACAATCCACCTTGCGCTACCAGGGGCTCATACTTGTCGACCGACGGGTTGTTCAACGCGATCACGTTGGTGGGATGGGTCACCAGTGGTGAACCGATATCCTCGTCCGAGACGATCACCGTACAGTTGGCCGTGCCGCCGCGCATCTCGGGTCCGTAGGAAGGCATCCAGGTGACGTGCAATCCATGATCCATCGCGGCGTACGCCAGCAACTGACCTGCGTATAACACGCCCTGCCCGCCAAAGCCACTAAAGACAACGTCGTACTGCATGATTCACACTCCTTTCAAACCGTTGTTCGCAGCCGCATTCTTCAGGTCGCCCAGCGGGAACACAGGAACCATACGTGTTTCGATCCAGCGCAACGACTCCAATGGCGTCATCTGCCAATTGGTCGGGCAGTTTGAGAGCAACTCAACCAGCGAAAAGCCTTGATGGTTTATCTGCACTTCGAACGCACGCCGAATGGCTTTTTTGGCCTTGCGAATCTCCGCCGGGTTATGCATACTGCGCCGCGACACGAATGTCGCGCCATCAATCCCCGCAATCAACTCACTCATCTTCAACGGCGAACCCATCGTCTTCACGTCGCGCCCGAACGGAGATGACGTCGTCTTCATGCCCACCAGACTGGTCGGCGCCATCTGGCCGCCGGTCATGCCATACACGGCATTGTTGATGAAGATGACCGTAATGCTCTCACCACGAGCAGCCGCGTGGATAATCTCGGCAGTGCCGATCGAAGCCAGATCGCCGTCTCCCTGGTAGGCAAACACAATCTTGTCGGGCGAGACGCGCTTCAGACCTGTGGCCACGGCAGGCGCGCGGCCATGCGGCGCCACCACCGAGTCACATTCGAAATAGTTGGAGGCAAACACCGCACATCCTACCGGCGCCACCATCAAGGTGGTCCCGCGGATCGCGAGTTCATCGAGCACTTCGGCAATCAAGCGATGTGCCAGGCCATGGAGACAGCCAGGACAGTAATGACTCTGCGTCTTGCTGAGCGCCTTCGGGCGATCCGCCACAATAGCTTCAGAATAACTTTCGATCGTCATGATTCAAACCCTTACCGCTTTCTTTGATTCGCACAAGTTCGCGGTTGCCAGGCTAAAGCCTAGTTGACCGACACAAAGTGCTTGAGAGGCATCGACGGTCCCTCGATCGTGCATGGCGCGTCGGGCTGCGCCCTAGTTGACGCTTGATCAAGCTTAACAATGGCGGCCAGGATGTCATCGGGCATGGGCAGAGAACCGCCCATGCGGCCAAGGAACTTAACCGGCGCCTGTCCGCCAACCGCCAGCCGCACATCTTCCACCATCTGACCCGCGTTCATCTCCACAACCAGAAAACCGCGCGCGTCATCAGCCAGTTGCGACAAACGTCGTTCTGGGAACGGCCATAGTGTGATCGGGCGAAACAGGCCGGCCTTAATGCCCTGCCGACGCGCCAGTCTGACGGCAGTCTGGGCAATGCGTCCCGCGGTGCCAAAGCCGACTACGATCAACTCGGCATCGTCCACCATCTGCTCGTGATACCGCACCTCGCTGTGCGCAATCAATGCCAGCTTCTGCTGCAACTGCAGGTTATAGGCCTCCAGATCATCGACCTGTAAACGGAATGGCAGAATCATATTTTTCGAGCGATCGGCAGCGCCTGTCAGCGCCCATCCCGGCGCGGCGGTACGGCGCGGTTTCATGGGCGGCAACTCGGCCGGCTCCATCATCTGACCAATCGTGCCATCGAGCAGGACTGTCACAATCGTGCGGTATTTGTCGGCCAGATCAAACGCCAGGTCCATGATGTCGACCGCTTCCTGCACGCTGGCAGGCGCCAGCACGATCGGTTTGAAGTCGCCGTGTCCAGCCGATTTCACCATCTGAAAATAGTCGGATTGGCTGGGCGCGATGTTGCCCAAACCGGGACCACCGCGCATGACATCGACCAGCACCACCGGAACTTCGGCGGCAGCGATGTAGCTCAATCCTTCCTGCATCAGACTGACCCCCGGGCTTGATGAAGACGTCATGGCGCGTTTACCGGCGCACGCGGCGCCATACACCATGTTGATTGCACCCAACTCGCTCTCAGCTTGCAAAAAGACGCGCCCTAGTTCAGGCATGCGCTTTGCCATGTATTCGAGCAGCTCGGTCTGAGGTGTAATCGGATAACCGAAATAGGCATCCACCCCGGCGCGCACAGCGGCCTCGGCAATCGCCTCATTTCCTTTCAATAACTCTATAGCCATATGTTCCTCAACCTTCACGCTTCAGGTCGTGGTGGTAACTGCTCGTGCCGGTACCTCACGATAAACCCGAATCGCTGCTTCGGGGCACAGAACAGCACACGAGGCGCAGCCAGTGCATTCATTGTTGAGGTCCGCCCACTGGGCAGGCCGATAACCCTTCGCGTTGAACGTGTCGGACATGTGGATCGCCACATGAGGGCACACGCTTGCGCAAAGCTCACAGCCCTTACATCTTTCGGTGTCTATAACGATGCGGCCTTTCAATGCCATATGCAACCTCCTTATTGCTAAGGTACCTAATAGTATAGGCCGAGTGAAGCCATTTGGCGAATCGTCATTTTTTCACCCCCTCCTATAATAGGCCGCGACATGCGAAAGTCTTCTGCCATAAACCCATTCGTCCGCGGGCTGGATCGCCTGCAACCATCGGAATCCGTCCTGCTGACAGGCGCAGCCATTGCTGTCGGCCTGACCAGTGCTCTCGGCGTGTGGCTTTTCAAATTCCTGATCGGCGTCATTTACAGTGTCACTTTCCTAGCGAAAACAGAGGCTACGTGGGCGAACACGTGGATCGCCCCGTACGTCAGCGCCATTGGCCCGTGGGCCGCATTCCTGATCCCCGTGATCGGCGGTCTTGTCGTCGGCCTCATCATGATGCGCTTCGTGAGCGAAGAGCGACACCACGGCATCGCCGGCATCATGGAGGCTGTAGCCCTGACAGGGGGACGGCTACCTTACCGCCAAATGCCTGCCAAAGCCATCGCCGCTGCTATTTCAATTGGCGCGGGCGCATCTGTCGGGCCTGAAGACCCCCTGGTGCAGATAGGGGCCAACCTTGGATCATTTGTTGGCCAGATCGCGCGGCTATCGGATGACCGCATGCGCACGCTGGTCGCCGCCGGCGCCGCAGCCGGTATTGCCGCGGCATTCAACGCACCGATCGCAGGCGTGTTTTTTGCAATCGAAGTCATTCTTGGCGAATTCAACGCCGGATCTCTCGGCGCCGTCACACTCGCTGCAGTGACCTCGGCGGTGCTGACGCAGGCCATCACAGGCCCGCAGCCTGCCTTCCATGTACCTATCTATGCCGTGGGTGGCCTGCCGGAACTGCCTTTTTACCTGCTGCTTGGGCTGATCGCCGGGCCCATCGCAGCGGCCTACATCCTTTTGCTTGATCGCGCTGGGACGCTATTTCACCGCATGAGCATCCCGCGCTGGACCAAGCCCATCATCGGCGGAGTGATCGTCGGCATTGCGGGCATCTGGCTGCCGCAATTGTTTGGCATCGGCTACGAAACCATCGGCGCCGTGCTGAATGGCGAAACGCTTGCCATTGGTCTCGTACTTGCCTTGCTGGTAGGCAAGCTGCTGCTCACGCCCATCAGCATTGGCGCCGGCTTCCCAGGCGGCGTCTTTGCGCCATCGTTATTCATCGGCGCCATGGCTGGTAATGCCTTCGGACAGATCGTGAGCGCCGCTTTTCCGCAACTCAGCATCACGCCGGCGGCCTTTGCCATGGTCGGCATGGCTGCTGTGCTGGCAGGCGCCTTGCACATGCCCCTGACAGCAATCCTCCTCCTGTTCGAGATGACGAACGATTACCACATCATATTGCCACTCACATTCGCCGTCACAGTAAGTGTCGTGATTGCACAAAAGCTGCAGCGTGATTCGGTGTACACACGGGCGCTGGCGCGCAAAGGCGTTCGACTGGAGCGCGGGCGCGATGTCGAATTGCTGACTAACATACGGGTGGACGAGGTGATGGAACGATCACCTTCCACCTTGCGCGCTACGCAACCGCTGAGCGAAGCCTCCGATTGGCTTTTTCGTACGCGGCATCACGGCGTAACGATCGTCGACGCCGCCAACCGGCTATGCGGGATTTTGACACTGCAGGATGTCGAGCGTTCGCGGATTGCAGACAGAAAGCTGCCTCCCGGCGCGACAGTCGATGACGTGTGTACACATGAAGTGCTGACGGCATTTCCGGATGAATCGATCGACGCCGCCATGCGAAGAATGGGCACACGCGACATTGGGCGGTTGCCGGTCGTTGCGCGCGAAGACACGCATCGCCTGATCGGCGTATTGCGGCGCGCCGACATGGTACGCGCTTATGACGTGGCACTCACCCGCCGCGCCGAACTGCGCCAGCGTGGCGAGCAGGTGCGACTGGGAGTGTATAGCGGCGCTCGCGTGCAAGAGATTACGATCCAGCCAGGCGCATTATGCGCCGATAGGAGCGTCAGTGCGACCATATGGCCGAGGGACTGCGTGATCGCCAGCATCCGACGCGGCAGCGACATCATCGTGCCACGCGGCGATACGCTCGTATGCGGTGGTGATGTGCTGGTTCTGGTGGCCAAGGATGACGCAGCAGAAAGCCTGCGCGAACTAAGCGGAAACTGAGAGGCTAGAGAACAGAGGTCAGAGGTCGGATTGCCGGTGACTTTTGGGGATATTCATGAAACCAGTAATTCGTGATTCAGGCTTCTGACCCCTGACTTTCTGTTCAGTGCAGACCCGTTATTTGATAATCAGCGTGCCTTTCATCAGCACGTAATGGCCGGGGAAGGTGCAGATGTACGGGTACGAACCGGGCGCAGGCGCGTCAAAGGTGATCGTGCCGGTTTCACCAGGCTTCACTATCGCCAGGTGCGCGATGACGTTGGCGTCTTTTTCCTTAACGTAGTTGGCGGCCTCGCCTGCGGCAAGACCATCAGCTGCAACCGTATCGCTCTTACCGGCCTTGACCAACACCCAATTGTGCTGCAGCGCGCTGGAGTTGTTCTTCAACTTGAGCGTGATGCTGGAACCGGCGGGTGCCGTTAATGTGTCCTTGTCGTACAGCAGTTCCTCACCCTTCGAAGCGATTTCCAGCGTAACGGCTGACTTGGCGGCGGGCGCGCTTGTGGCTGCCGGAGCGGCGCCGCCACAGGCCGCGATGGCCACACCAACCAGGCTCAATCCACCTAGTTTAAGAAACTCTCTGCGTGATGTTATTTTTGTCATTCCTACTATTCTCCTCAACGTGATATGTTTGTCAATTTTAACGTGAAAAGGGGCAGAAACGTAAAACGTGATCGGAGATGAAATATGGGAGCAGAAGCCAGTAGCTCCCTCATCATAGTCACCGTAAATGGCGGGCATTATGATATTTCATATCGTGCCAACCATCATCCCCACGACAGCCCCAGCTACAAAACCGGCGCCGACAGCAGCACCCGCGCCAACAGCCATTCCTGTGCCCGATCTGGTTATTGGGGTAAAAAACGCTTTGAAGGGCAACACCGCACTCGTCGGCATTCCAATAACAGTCGAACAACGGGGTCTGACAATTGACCTCGTCGGCGTCATTCCCAGCCTGCGCCTGCGTTACCTGGCTGAAACCACCGCCGCCGGCGTACCAGGCGTCGCCAGCATCAGCACGCAACGCCTGGCATTGAGCAACACCTATGCCGTCAAGGCCGGTGAAGGCGTGTGGGATATCGCCTCAAAGGTATATGGCTCACCATTGTTCTGGCGCACCATCGCCAAAGCCAATGCGCTGGAAGCACCCTATGTCCTGCATATAGGACAGATTCTCATCCTTCCCGAGTTATAAACCAGCAAACGCCGTACAGCCGTCGCCGCTATACCCGCGGATATAGCGGCGATGTGATCGAAAACGGCGTCATTTACCGGCTAATAGCGCATGGATGCTCGCGACAATCAAGGTGTCATCTGCTTGCGGGGTAACCTCGACTTGCGCTGCTGCGCGATAACGTGACACCTCATCATCACCAGCGGGCGCTCCTGTGCCGTCGCGCAGTCCAAGCAACCTCACCGGGCATGACGCCGTCGCCGCCAATTCGGGCAGGTCATAGTAGCGCAGCGCATTAGGCAGGAAGGCATCTGCAGGCCACGGATAACGTTCCGCGGCTATCAAGCTCCGGAACGAGGATAACCCACCCCACCCGACGACGCCGGCCAGCCTGCCGCGGTCGATGGCAGCCACATGCAATGCCACAATGCTGCCCAGACCTGCGCCCGTGATCACGATTTGCGCCGGGTTCACTTCCGGGCGCGTCCGCAACCATGCCAGTGCGCGCAACGCATCATGGATACGCATTCCCATGATTGGGTCGCCCAGAGCTGCCGTGCCATAGGCAAGGTAACGATCGACGCTGCCCCACCACGGCATCTCGTACGGGTACATCGTGGGTGCCGTATCACCCCAACCGCGCAGATCAATCGTGAGTAGGTTGTACACTGGCTGGTC
>CAIQQO010000234.1 GCA_903873965.1 uncultured bacterium | reverse complement strand
GGGTGAGCGTCAGATTTTTGCGCGTCGTAGAATGGGAGCATGAAACAGGATTTCACGTCAGATTGGCACACGTTGACAGATGAGGTTATGAGCGGGATGAAGGAATGGCGGCAAGCACATCCGAAAGCTACGCTGAAAGAGATTGAACAGGAAATCGACGTGAAGCTGGCAGGCATGAGGGCGCGCATGATAGCAAATGCAGCGATGGCGAGTGCGGCGGAGGAGCAACCACCCAAGTGCCAACAGTGTGGAGGCACGATGGAATGGCGGGGTGAACACGTGCGGATGCTGGTAACACAGCATGACCGAGAAGTAGAACTGAAACGGCACTACGCGGTATGCCCGACCTGTAATGTCGGGCGTTTCCCCCCTGGATAAGGAGTGGCAGTTGCTGCCGGGCAAGCTGACACCACTGGTGGAGGAGGGGTTGGTGCGGTTGGGCGTTTGGATGCCATTCGAGCGAAGCGTTGGGGAACTAGCCTATTTTCTGCACGTGACGGTGAGTGAAGCCAAAGCACGCCGCGATACTGAGCGCGCCGGGGCAGCCTATGTAGCAGTGCAAGCGGCGGAAGCAGAGAACATCCAGCAGCAGCTGCCTGAATCACCAGCAGGTGTCGACAAACAGTTGTTGAGTGTAGACGGAGCCTTCGTGGCATTGGTGACTGGGGAGTGGACGGAGGTCAAAACGCTGACCTTGGGAGAAATCCAACCTCCTGATGCAGACGGCATAGTGCATACCGAGAAAATGAGCTATTTCTCACGCATGAGTCCAGCTAACGAGTTTGCTCAGGAAGCCCTGGTCGAAACGCGTCGGCGCGGCATGGAAAAGAGTCATGTAGTATGTGCGATTACGGACGGGGCAGAGTGGATTCAGGGTTTTGTTGATTGCCATCGCCATGACGCCATACGTATCCTGGACTACATGCATGCGGCTGAATACGTTGCCTCGGCCGGACATGCCGTCTATGGAGAAGGCACCCCCGAGTTCCATGCTTGGTTTGCTATGCAACGCCGTGAGCTCAAAGATGGTGATCCAGATAAGGTGCTAACGACTCTGGAACAACTGGCACTCCCTCAATCGGAGCTAACCGAAAAAGCACGCCAAACCATCAACACCAGCCTGAATTACTTGCGTACGCGTCGAGGCATGATCGACTATGCCAAGTTTCAGCAAGCCGGTTATCCTATTGGCAATGGCGCTGGTGAAGCATGCCATAAGTTTGTTATCCAGGCCAGGCTAAAAGGCACCGGCATGCGTTGGGCAAAGGACCATGTGAATCCCATGAGTGCACTTCGTAACATGGTTTGTAACGACCGCTGGGATGAAGGTTGGGCTCAGATTGCTGCAATCCTACGCCAAGACAATCAGTCTGCCAAGCCAAAGGCGTCTCCGTTACCCCAGAATCCTGTTCCTGATCCTCCGCCAATCAAACCGTCACTTTTGCCACCGGGTTTCAAATTAAAACCAGCTATACCGTGGAGTGCCAAACGTTTTGGAAAGGCGATCTATCTCCCATCTGCGGACGGAATCTCCGCAAAAAACTGACGCGCACCCGTATAGTAATGACTTGGATCGTGTGTTATCGCCAAACTGGTCTCCACTGGATGATCGCATCGTGTTTGCCGGCAGTGGTGATGCACCGGGACCAAACTCGTGGCAAGGAATCTTCTCAGCCAGGTCCGATGGCAGTGATGTGAAAGAACTCGTCCGAGGGGTGGTGCATCTGAGCGATATCAGACTATCACCCGATGGGAGTTATGTTGCCTTTGCTGGTCAATATGGCACCACGCCCGATTCGTTGTGGCTATATGCAATGCAAACAGGAAGGTTGACACGTATATGGTCAAAGGGTATTGAGGTGAATACGCTTGACTGGTCGCCAGATGGCCGGCGCCTCGCGATCGTGGTAGTCGATCATAGAGATGAAGACGTCCCATCGGAAATGAACAGTATCATTCTTCTTAACCTTGACACATGGTTAAAGGAACAAAATCGGTGATGGCGATATAACTATCAAACAACGCCGGAGGAACGAACGAGCATACTATGTCAACTGAATGCGCTGAAACAGGCTTTTGTCACTTCGTTTGACGAAATACGGATGCTGCTCAATACGTCATTATTTGCAAATGCGGTAGATTCCTTAAGTCGTTTCCGCGACTAGCGCCGCGACGACGCAGACGCTGGGCTACACCAGCGCGCAGCCGCACGCGGCGACGACTTGGAACGGCGAGCAACGTTACTGGTACGACGCCAACGGCAACATGACCGTGCGCGTGGAAATCAGCGGCACGCAGCGCATCACCTACACGCAAGCGTGGGATATCGATAACCGGCTGATTGCGGTCACCAGCACGTTATACCAAACCCCGGACAGTTAAAGGGCATGTAGCCTTTGCCGGCATTGGCCTGTTGAGCGACCAGTAGCTACCAGGAAGCTTGTCGGCTTCCACCGAAGGGTCCGAAGGCTTTTTCGGTTTTTCAAAACCTTTTACAGCGAAATTTTATTTTCTAAGTTTGGAAAAATGCTTCGGACCCTTCGGACCCTTCGGACGAAAGGAAAAGCCTTGTCATAATCTGAAACGTGAAATAGTTGCGGTTGCCGCCATAACGGCCCGTGCTGCTGCCAGAAATCATCGACACGACAAAACAATTCGACTACACTCATGGTTGGGACTCCTTTTGGGTTGCTTCTTGGTTTGGTCACCAAAGCATACCTGATGGGCGTCCCTTATCCCGAACTGACGTTAGGTTAACGTGTTTCGTGTATTCTTTTCGTTGGAGTGACCTTAAACGTTTAGCGTTCTGGATAACGGGATATGACAGGACATTCGGAGATGCACGTTTAGTTCATCTTCCCAATCCAACCGCGCCTTGACATCCATTTGACGAGTTCAAGTACCGGCGAGACAGTGAAACTCAGCCCAATGACAATTGCCCAGTCTTCAAGTGTCAGATAGTAGGTGCCGAGTGCATCATGCAGGAACGGCACGTAGATGATCAGGACCAGCAATACCAATTCCCATAGAATGGCGAAATTGAGCCACTTGTTCGCAAATGGTCGCATTAACACCGAGTTGTGATCAGAACGGTAGTTGAACGCCTTGAAGAATTGGATGAGAACGAGCGAAACAAACGTCATCGTCATCGCTTCTTCAATACTCCTGCCCGAGTTCGTTGCCCATACGAATAATCCAACATTGACCAGTGTTGACCACATCCCTCCCGCAGCCATAAGTGTTACAACAGGGCGGGTAAAGATGCCGGTTCGTGGATTCCGTGGTTTACTGAGCATCAGATCACGTTCTGGTGGATCCACTGCCAGTGCCAGGGCTGGCAGACCGTCAGTAGCAAGGTTAACGTACAGAATCTGTACGGCTGTCAATGGTAGCGGCAAGCCCAGCAGCGTAGCGCCAGCCATCAGGCCGATCTCACCGATGTTGGATGAAAGAAGATACATTAAATACTTCTTGATGTTGCCGAAGATACCGCGTCCCTCTTCAACTGCGGCAACGATTGACGCAAAGTTGTCGTCGGTGAGCATCATGGCAGCCGCTTCTTTGGTCACGTCCGTTCCCGTTATGCCCATTGCGATACCGATGTCAGCTTTTTTGAGCGCAGGCGCGTCGTTCACACCGTCGCCCGTCATTGCTACAACATGACCCTTCTTCTGCAATGCGGTGACAACGCGCAACTTGTGTGCAGGAGATACGCGGGCATAAACCTCGATATGATCCACCTCAAGGTCAAATTCTTCGTCGCTCATGGCCTCCAGTTCCGCTCCAGTGACGATGCGACCTGTTTTTACCAATCCCAGTTCACGCGCTATGGCCTGCGCGGTGAGTGGGTGATCACCGGTGATCATCACCGGTTTGATTCCAGCCTGCTCGCACGTCTGAATAGCTGACTTCGCCTCGGGACGGGGAGGGTCAATCATTCCGATCAAGCCCAGGAATGTCATCTCATGTTCTGCGTCTTTAAGTGTTGCATCGGATTTAAATGACACCGCCAGCACTCGTAACGCCTCGCTTGCCATCTGCCGTGCGACATCTAGAATTGCACCCCTGCTTTGAGCAGTGAGGAGGATTTCACCGTCCTTGGTTAATTGCTGCGTGCATGATTCGAGGATGATTTCAGGGGCACCTTTTGAATACGAAATTACACCTTGAGGCGAAGCGTGCAGCGTTGTCATGCGTTTTGTCTCAGATGTAAAGGGTATCTCGTTTACGCGCGGAAACTGAGTATCCAACACAGCTCTGTATAGTCCAGCTTTGGCGGCTGCGACTACCATTGCCCCTTCTGTCGGATCACCTCGGATATGCCAGTGCTCATCGATCTGGACGAGGCGTGCATCTGAGGCCAGTACGGATCCACGCAGTGTTATAAGCCAGACTGAGTCAGATTCAGGCGCCAGTGCAACGCCATCAAGTGAAAACACGCCATGCGGGTCGTACCCAATTCCAGATATTTCCACAATCTGTCCACCGGCCAGAATCTTTCGAGCGGTCATTTCGTCTTTTGTCAACGTGCCTGTTTTGTCGGAGCAGATCACAGACGTGCTGCCCAGCGTTTCGACTGCGCGCATGCGGCGCACCAGCGCATTGCGCTTGACCATGCGTTGGACCCCGATCGCAAGGGAAATGGTGACGACGGCCGGCAGCGCTTCCGGTACGACAGCAACTGCTAGCGCGATACCGAAAATGAACATTTCCACAAAGGGTTGCCCGCGCAACAAACCGAAGGCGACAATGATCGCCACGATCACAAATGCGACACGAGCCAGCGCGCCTCCTACTTTGTCAAGGTTTTTCTGAAGAGGCGTTTTGCTTGTTTCCACTGTCTGGAGCAGTTGAGCGATTTTGCCGAACTCAGTCGCCATCCCGATGGCGACTACAACAGCGCGCCCCCGTCCATACGTGACGATCGTACCGGCATACGCCATGTTCCTGCGATCACCGATGCTGGCAGCATCGTTTTCGAGCGGCGCATTGTGTTTCTCTACCGGCAGAGACTCACCTGTGAGCGCCGCTTCCTCTATCTGTAGATTGGCTGCTTCGACCAGGCGTACATCAGCAGGTACTTTATCGCCCGCCCGTAGGAGAACCACATCGCCAGGTACAAGGTCGCGCGCTTGAACCTGAACCTCGTCGTTATCACGTAGGACGGTGGCGGTAGGCGCGGCCATCTGACGCAATGCCTCGATCGCGCGTTCAGCACGATATTCCTGCACAAAGCCCAGTACTACAGAAAACAATACGATGATCGCTATCGTTCCAGCCTCAACCGTGTGACCGAGGACGGCTGACAGGATTATGGCGACTATCAGAATAATGATCAGTACGTTTTTGAACTGTTCGATGAGAAGCAACCACGGCGAGATTCGTTGAGTGGTCTTCAGTTCATTGGGGCCATATTCGGCCTGCCGCTGGTTTACCACCGCACTTGTCAAGCCGTCTGCGGTGGACTGTAGATGAGTCAATGCGGATGCTACGGATAGGGTATGCCAGACCGGTGTTGTGTTCATGAATACTCCTGGTTAACTAACTGTTTAGCGTTTTTGATGACTGGTCGTCGCCACGAGTAGAGCTGTGCTTCTCTGATCACATTGATGACGATTAAGCGCACGTCGGCAAAGGTCACAGCCGCGGCGCCGCCGATCGCAAACAGGACGGCTACAGCGACGACCAGGGAGAAGAACCGAATACGCGGTAAATGGTGATCATGTCGTTGCGTGATTCTTATCATGACAGCCCTCTATAGACCAGGAAGGGGTTTGTTACTAAACATGGATGAGATTGGCCTTTACTACACGGCCATCTACGGTTACGTCTGACACACACAGCCTCTAGCATCGATTCGTCTCCTTTATCTGTCTTTTCATCACGCAGGGGGCAGCTAACCCGGTCGGCGGACAAAAAATATGTGGCCGCAGGGAAATCGCTGATGTCTTCAGTCGCAGACGATGAGGGACATGGAAAACGAGACCCCACGGCACTAATTGTGCTCGTGTTGGTCTCGTCAGTAGCATTTAACGCTAGAACGGCCGGAAGTGAGGCTTCGTGTTGACGACCGTTCGCCGCTTACGCGGTAGACTACTCCCCAACTATATTTATGAGTATAGGACCGTTCTTCTTTTCGTCAAATGGCCCGAAAGACCTCATCAAGAATCGTGTTGAAACAAACAACGCGACCTCACATAAGAATCTTGTTCAAAGAGTGTTCAGGAGACTTACGTGAAACCAGAAAAGACAAAACCAGACAGGCGATATCTTCGAGTATTACGGAAGCGTTACCCGAAAGCAGGGAAGAAAGATCGGGGCGAGATTCTTGACGAATTTGTGAAGACCACTGGATGGAAATAATCAAATTTCACAAATATGTCGTGGTATAGTGCACGCAGTGCTAATAACCTTACTGTTACGAATCCGGCTTTTACTTGTAGTTGGAATGATATGTGCGGTCTGCGTGGTCATAGCAATAGCGTCCGTGAAACCCCCACTCACTGCCCCATTGTCGCCAGATGACATAATCCGTGCAACACTATTGCATGCGCGTGAGGCTGGCAGCTATCGCCTCAACGCGACGGTGCGCCAGACCTTGTTGACGCGCGGCGATGCCGACCCCCGTTTCGCCGTTGCCAATCCACGCCGCCAGGACACCTTAAGCTACGCCATTGACGGCGTCGCACAGGACGCCTTTCATATGCGTCTGTCGCTGCACAGCGGGATCACGGGTGATTCTGGTTCTGCCAACCCCAATGGTATGGCGCGCGACATGCTGATCGCTGATGGGGAAACCTATGTGCGAACGGGCGATACCTGGACCCTGCAACCGAACGAGGGCAGCGTGTCCGGTCTCATCGGCGATGGATTGGCCCTGGTCGCGCTGGCGCGCAATGCCCGCCTTTTACCGGCGTTGGAACACACAGGCATTCGGTTTGAGCGCATTGGATTTGCGTTGCACAGCGTCGATGTGGCGCAGTGGTTGTATGAGCAGCGCGGTGAAGATATCGTTACCGCCAGGACGCTGGCGCAATCGCAGCAGCGCGTCCGTTATGAGGGCGAGGGTGAACTTTGGCTGGGTACAGATGGCTTGCCGGCTCATCTGCAACTGCGTATGACGCTTGAGCAAGGCGGGGCAACAGCCTATCAGGCTGACGTATTGACTGACGCCGATTACCAGGACTTTGGCGCGCGTTTCGATGCTCGTTTGTTCGATCCCAGTATCGCACCCGTGTCGTTCAATGATCGGGCGCCGTTGAACCTGACGATCCCAGGCGCAGCAGGCGGCCAGTCACTGGTATTGCGCGCCAGCGCGACACAACTCATGCGTTACGGCGTGCTGGCTGGCGGCAGCGTTTTTGTGATTCTGGCGTTGCTGTTCGTGGCGCTGAATGGCAACCGCCGCCGCCGGATGGTGCATGTGGTTCTGCTGGTGGCACTGATATCACCCTATACCACCGAATTGAGGGCGACAGCCGCGTCTGCGCTGCCTGCGCCAACGCGGGACAACGCCGATTTGACGTCTACGCTCAAGACGGCGCGCGAGTTAACCGGGCGTACTCGGGAAAATCAGTTCGCGCCTGGCGCGCAATCGCAGTTGAGCGATGCTAGCGATGAGGATGGCGACGGCCTGCCCAATGGCTACGAGATACAGTACGGCACAAATCCGTTTGCCGCAGACACCGACCTGGATGGCCTGACTGACCGCGAAGAAATCGTGGGTAAGACTTGCGCCCGCATGGCTGGTGATCCCAACCCGTTTTTGGTCATCACCGACCCATTGAACCCCGATAGCAACAGCGACGGCATCCGCGATGGCGACGAATTTGATCCGCGCCACGGGTGCGGCGCCGGCGACCGCCCCAACGCATGGAATGACGACAATGATAGCGATGGCGTGCCGGATGCGCTTGATCTATCGCCATTCTCGGCATCAGGTTTGCTGGGTAAGGTTACGTCGACAGGGGCCACCCCGCGCGCGCCAGGTGCGAATCTCACATTTGATTTACTTGCTACCCCGCCTGTAGCTACCGTCGCATTCGACAAATTGTTCTATCTCGATCTCCAGGTGCGCCCTTCCGACGCCGAAGCCCTGCGCTATGCGTACAAAAAGAATGCGCTGTGGTGGCCGCAAGGCGACACCGAAGGATCGATCCGCACCCTGCGCAATTTCGATTCGGGCAGAATGGAACTTGCGCCCTTTCTCGAAATTCGCGTTCCGGCCAGCCAGTCACCGCTGCCCCAATACCTGGCAGAATATGGCGTCAGCATCAGTAACGTGATCTCTGATTGCGCGGTAGACTGCGAACAAAAAATAACCCTTCCACTCGCGCCGGTCGAGCGTAATGGCCTGACTTATGCCTACCAGGCCAGGATGCTGTACGGCGTATTGCAGTCGCAACAACACATCCGTCTGGAAGACTTGCGCCTGAAGTGGGCCGTGCGCGGTGACTTTGGCCGACCCAATGGGAGTGGCGGTGTGACGTATGCGCCGCAGGTGGTCATGGTGTACGATGAGGGCTACACCCTCACCGGCGCACAAGTGCAATTGCAGGGCGGTGCGCAGTCGCTGGTCGCCGCGCCTGTTCCGACGATTGAGCAGGGCGACAACAGCACGCTGGGTGCGGCTGCGATGCTGCGGGCCGGTCTGGAGGCGCGCTTCCTCAGCGGCGCAATAACCATCTCTGATATACAGCAGCGCTTTGACCTGGGCAGCACTGCGCCCATTACGGATCGCTGGGGACTCACGTACACCTATCGCGTTGCGTCACAAGTCACCTTCCGTCATCTGGATCAGATGTTGCTGTCGACGGCTGTCACTTTGACCAAGTCAGCGCTTGATTTGGCGTATCCAACGCGCGCCGTGACACCTACACTGGTCATCGCCACTGAGCAACGCACTGCCACCATCAACCTTGATGAGAACGGTTCATTGAACGGTGGAGAGATATCGTTCAATATGTGCGGCACGCCGTTGTTGACCTCGCGCAGCTTGAAGCTGTCCACCTACGGCTGGAATCCGAATGCAGATAACGGTGCAGCGTTGAACATGCTACGCGTGCCAACTGATGGCAGTCCGTTGCCATCTCGTGCGCCTGCGAGTCTGGGCGCATGGTACCCGCTGGCGTACGACCAACTGATCCGCTGGGTGGACGACAACTATGGGACTGTCATGCGCACGGCGAACGAATACATCGGCAAAGCGACCGATTACTACGTCGCCGGGCAAACGGCGTTGCGGCTCATCATCTATGCCTGGCACGCCGGTGTAAATACCGTACAAAGCCTGGGCGACATCACATGGAACGATATCGGGAACACCATCACCGATGTCGACTTGTACTCGCGGATCGCGAACTGGCTGGGCGCGCGCGGCTATCTGCCCTCGCAATTTGTGACGGTGGTCGATTTTATCGTCGGTATGGCAAATGCCGGCGGTCCGGCTGCCTGGCTGGAAAAACAACTCAACACGGCGCTGACTGTGGTGGACGTCGCAGGCAAGGTGATTAACGGCAGCACGCTGACATTCTCGATGAACTCGTTAGCAAGTGTTGGCCAGGGGTTGGCCAACCTGACGCTGGGTGACCTGATGAACTTCACCCGCACGGCGATTGGAGTGCTCAACTACGTTGCTCTTTTGCTGGGTTCGAACACCGCGGCAGATGTGGCGCGTGTACTCGGAGTTGTGCTCGACATCGCACAGAAAGCCAAAGCGGTCTATGACGCCGTCAATGCCGGGATTCTGGCTGCACAGACGGGTGTGAGCGGTGCGCTCAAGGCAGCAGCCAGCCAACTCAACAGCATCGCCAGGCCCATGGCCATGGCAGGGCTGATTCTTTCGATAGCCACCACGCTGTTTGGTTTGTTTATGCAGATATCGCTGGGCAATATGAGCGCAGTTCAAATCACGGGACTGGTCATCGCGGCAACCTGGGAGATCGTTAAGACAGTGGTGCTCTTTGTCGTGGCGTCTTTCTTCCCGATTGGCACCATCATCGCAGCGGCCTACGCCATCATCCAGGGCATCGTCAGCCTGTTCAGTGGTGTGGCGCGCGATGTTGCCAACTGGGTGCTCGATCCCATCAGTGCGTTCTTCGATGCAGTCAACCCTGACCCCGAGCAACTAACTTTTATGCTGGGTAGCCCGACGACACAAGGGCTACGCATCGGTACATATCCCGATCATCCGCTGGGTACGCTGGTGGAGGATGAGCCGTTTTACGCCGAGGTAACCGGCACCGTGCGCCTATTTGGCGCGACTGCACCGTTGTGGCGCTCGAATGCTGACTTTGAACTGGGACGACACGCCGATGGCGCCCGCTTCGAGTTGTGCGACCGGCAGTTGGACCAATTTCTGTTTGGCGAACTATCCAGCGATCCACTGGCGCCGCGCGACTGGACACGGTACGCGGGGGCCTCGCGGAACTACAAAAACCAACTGTGCAAGACCGTGCAGTTGCCCACGCAATCGGGCTGGAGCTATCGCACGGCAAACACCGTCATTAAGAGCGGTGTCTATGTCACGTCCACCTTCACGTTGGTGCAGAATGGCGGTACTGCTCCGCAACTGCTGAATCCCGGGCTGCTCGTGCGCGACTTCACCACGCGCTCGCGGCTGGACATCATGCCGAAAGTGCCCGCGATTAACGGCGTAGTCAGCCTTGACTTCAACTTTGATATTTCCTATGCCTACCAGGATTGCGGCATTTTCGGGCTGGATTGTGATGCTAATACCGAGCGCACCAGTACACCGCCTTCACAGCAACAGGTCTATTTTGACGTGCTTCCCGCCACCGTTAGTGACTTGTGGCATTGGCGTGCGCTGACCAACTATGACGTCGATGGCGATGGCGTGACGGGTTATTTCTATGGCCCGTTATCGACGCCGTCCGGCATGGATATCGGTACATGCACCGGCATTGTCTACATCCCCAACACAGAAGCCAACCCAGACTCAGACCACGATGGCGTGAGTGATAAAGCTGAGCGCGAGCGTGGGACGAACCCCTGTCTGGCCGATACAGACAGCGACAGCTTGCTTGATGGCGATGAGTTGAATGTTGGTACAGACCCGCGCAACGCCGACACAGATGGTGATGGCTTGCGCGATGGTGACGAAGTGGCGCAGTGGGTGCTAGGACAGAGTACACTGACCATCGGTAACCGCTGGCTGGTACAGATGGAGGGGAGTTATCCTGGCCTGCCACAACCGCAGGCATTCCCCAATCCGCGCCAGGCCAACTTCGATGGCGACCATCGTTCTGACAGCCGAGAGAAGGCGCGCTTTAGCAGCCCCAACGCCGTCACCCCGATTGCCGTGGGCGAGGTGCTGGATGTGTTCATCGATCAGAGCTACTTGCGCGGCGGCGGTACACAAATCGTGGTCAGCACCCCGCGATGGGTCAACGACGAGGCAGCCGGTCTTACGCCAACGCTGTCTATCTCGCTGCCTGCGGGTTTCACCAATCTCTCTGTCATTGCCAGCCTCGTTCCGGAGACGGGAAATGGGACGAATGACAATGGCGTAATCGTCGTGGGGTCTTCTGTGGCGTCTGAGACGTTGTATACCGGGGCGATGCCGCCACTCACACTGGGGCGTTTTGCACGCTTCGTCATCAGCGGAACGCCGCAAGTGACGGGTCTGTATACGCTGACGGCGCAACTGAATTACAGCGAAGCCGGCGTCAAACGCAGTTCATTGACGCAATCCGAGTTGCTCATTAACCGCAGTGGTCCGGTCGTCACATTGACGCAACCGCTGCCCGGGACTTTGCTGCCGAGTGGTGCTTTTGAATTCAGGGGCATTGCCGCAGACCCGCAGGGCATGGATCATACCGAAGTATGCATCACGTCTGCGCCTCCTTGCCAACCGGCCGATTGGCACAATGTGGGCATGGACTTCGACTGGCAAACCACATGGACGCCGCCGACGAGTGGACACTATGCGTGGTTTGGCCGCGCGTGGGATGGATATGGCGTGGCGGGACCAGTGGCCGGACCAGTCGAGTTTGACGTGGACTTGATTCAACCGGTTTCTGTCGCATTTGATCTGCGTGGCACGACATATCTGTCCACGGCACTCACAGATGGTGCGCCCATGATCACGCTGACCGGGCGCATGACCGATACAACAGGCGCGTTTGCGAGCGGTGCGGGAGCGGCCTTGATCATTGTGCAAGGCGCGTTTACCCAGAGCAATATATCGCCGGTGGCAACGCCGGGCGCACTGAGCAGCGCATTCGCATCCCCGTGGACGTTGCCACTCGGCCCGGGTGGTTTCGCGGCGCTGGCTGCACAAAAGGGCTACACGCTTTCGGCCTCGGGTATCGATCGCGCAGGCAATACGGGTGGCAGTAGCAATTCACTACGCGTGATTGTGGACGACTATGCGCCGATGGTGCGCGTCAATGTTCCACAGACACTGGACCCGGCTCAAACCGGCGAAGCACTCACACTCAGCGGGCGTGCCGACGACCAGGCGATTATTTACGCCATACAGAATCGGGTGCCCTTCAGCGGAGTGAAATCTCTGGCGGATAGCAATACCCATCTGACGTGGGGCGGCGAGGGCTCTGATGCGGAGCGCGCCATCGTGGTAGGCGATGTGAACGGCGACACCCTCGATGATGTGGCGATGGTCGATGTTGGCTTCTCATTGAAGGTAGGTTTATTTTTTGGCCGGGCTGGTGGCTTGTCTGCCAGCCTTGTCATGGCAGATGCCGATGTGACGTTAATAGGCAATACGACGGCCTACAATGCGGCGCGCACTGTGGCACAGAGTACTGGTGCGGCGGGCGACCTGAACGGCGACGGCGTGGGCGACCTGGTGATTGGAGACGCCGGTGATGGCACAGCCTTCATCCTGTTGGGGCGACGCAGTCCTGTGGGCGGGTTGTGGAAGCAGACAATGGATTTGAACACAGATTCCAGTTTCATCATTAAACCCGGCAACGCCACCCAGTACGGCGGGTCGGTGGCTTTTGCAGGTGATGTGGATGGTGATGGCCTGGCCGACCTGCTGGTGGGTGCGCGCAATACCGAAAATGGCGTGGATACGGCAGCGCTGTTGCTGGGGCGCGAACGCGGCGCGCCAACGCTTGTGACGCAGATGTATGGAAGCATTTGTAACGCCTGCGCCGGCTATCATCCGTCTCTGGCGGGATTGGGCGATATCAATGGCGATGGGCTGAGTGACATGGCGATTGCAATCAACCATGGCAAAGTGGCGCTTCTCTACGGTCGTGCGCATAACGACTGGCCTGTCACCATGACATTGGACGCGCCGGGGAGCGCAGATGCCTGGTTCGCCGGCGTGAACAACCTAGATGGGCTGGTGTTGAATGTTGCAGCGGCGGGAGACGTTAACGGCGATGGACTGCATGATGTGTTAATCAGTGGCGACACGAACGTTGATGAGGGACGGCTGTACGTCGTATTTGGCCGCAACAGCACAAACCCATATCCCGCCCCGCCGGCGTCACTGCAGCCTGATGCTTCGTTCCGCAGCGTGGGATATCTCACCAGATTCAGTGGTATTACGGCGCTGGGTGATCTGGATCGCGACGGCAAAGCCGACTTTGCGTTTGGTTGGACTGATAACCTGATCAGCTTTGCGGGCATCGTACTTGCGAAGTCCATGCCGCTGCAACTCGATATACCGATTGATGTCGTGACAATTGGGCTGGCGAATACAACCTACGTCCAGCATGTGGGCGCGTATGTGTCCAGCGGTGATGTCAATGGCGACGGCGCACGCGACATTTTGGTGGGATCACTTGGCGTCGCGCATTTGTTCCTTGGCGACAATCCTCGCCGCGAGGTGAGTGGCATCGCGATAGTTGAGCTTGGGTTGAGTGGCCCCATTCCCGCGAATAGTTCACTTCCACCGTTGGCCACATTGCCATTGACATGGCAGACGGCTCCGCTCCTGGATGCTACCGGTTTGCCTGTGGCCACATGGCGGACAGACATCAACACCACGGGGTTAAGCGACGGCGATTTCCGCGTCTATGTGCGCGCCACTGACCGCGCCGGGAACGTGATCGGCACGGCGGGTTGGTACGTGGGTGATGTCACCCTTCACCGCAACCCCGTAGCGCTGATCCTGAACGGCGGCATTACCGCTTTGACCACCACGGTAAGCGGCGCATCTGCGACCATCACCTTGACCGGCAACTTGACGGCAACACCTGCGCAGAACCCGCAGTATGTGCGCGTGTTCGACGGCGCGCACTGGTACCGCATGCCGGGCGTGGCGGCCGATTGGACGAGCGTGAGCGATATCCCGCGCGCCGACCTTCGCACCTACACGATGCGCCTGGTGGCGCGCGATGCCTATGGTGGTCGTGACCACATCCTACAGACACATGCTCTTGACGCTCTGGTCGCAGCGCCCCAGCTATCTGCCAACCTGCCGATGACGTGGCACACCGATCTGCAACCGACACTGGTCGTGTCGTGGCCGATCGTGAGCGACGCCAGTGGGGTGACAGCATATTTTGCGGCCATCGACACTGTCAGTAACACTGTACCGGTGGACGTGAATGTCAGCCATGCGATCAGCCAGACCCTGCTCGACCCTGGTGTCTACTATGCGCACGTGCGGGTTGTGGATGGCGCTGGCAATGGGCGTGTGTCGCATCTGGGACCATTCCTCGTCAACCGGAACGCAACGCCGTCTGTGATTCATGTGGACGGCCAACTCGATTTTGAGGGTGGGGTTGCTAGCGATCATGGCGAATATCCCTACACTTCAAATTTGAACTATGACCCGTATGCACCGGACAACCCGTCCGCACTGTATGGCACATGGAATGCAAACTGGTTATACCTGGCGCACAATCTGGCAAACTGGAACGGGCCAAATAGTTTCAGCGCGAATAGCTTTGCGGTGTATCTGGATTCGCGCGTGGGCGGCGGTAGCAATACGCTGGCAATCGGTGAGTCGGTGCATACGATGCCCTTCGACGCAGATTTTGCCATGTTATTCCGTGATGGGACACACACGTTGTACGAGAACAACGCCGGCAGTTGGTCACCCATTTCCTCACCGAGTAGTTATGCAGATGTGGGTGCCGGCACCGAGATGGCGTTTGATCGGACTGAACTCGGAGCTACCGGCAACGCGCCGATCGCGGTCATTGCATATACCTATAACGACCAGGGTGTCCATACTGTGTTGCCTGCGGGTGCGCGACCGACGGTCACGACCTATCTCAGTGGTAGTGTTACTTTTGTTGGACTACCACAAGGTGGCGCGTTCTCGCCCTTGGTGCTGGGGACGCCAGCCAGCGGCGCCTATCCAGTCCTCTACACGGGCTTCTTTGGGCAGGTAATTGAACCGCTGGTGAGTGTGCAACCACTGGGTTACACGACATTGCTGCCCGGGCAGGCCTCGGTGATCAATGTCACCATCCAGAACCCGGACGCATGGGGATACCTCATCCCAATGACGGTGACGCTGGGCGATGCAGGTGCGGAGCAGTTGATGCAGATCATGAGCGTTAACGGAGCATCATGTGCTGCTTGTCCTGCCGGTGGGCGCGAATGGCGCGTTAACATCGAAACCAGCAATACCAGGTTGATTTCGTTCACGCTGGCTGCTTTGACGCCGACGGTGCAGGGTGTCTACACAGTACCTGTGAGTGTGCAGGTTGGGCAGTGGGGATTGCCGATTGCGCCCCACCTCCCGGTGACGGTCGACTACATCGTGGAGAACGCGGTCTCGTCGGCAGATTTCGCTTTCACCTCACCTTTTGCAGCGTTCAAACCGGGTGTGGCGAAGCTTGGGATGCTGGTTGATTCTTTCGGGAGTGTTTGTTACCAGCGATTATCGGTCGACACTGGATCGGGCTGGCGCACCGTCAGTGGTTTCGGGACTGGTGCGGTGGTCACCAACACCCTGGCTCCCAGTGAAACGCAAGAATGGCGCTTGCGCGTTGAACGGCTGGATGGTGCTGTGCAGTCGGCTATCGTGACGCGCACTGTGCACGCAGACATGAGCGCGCCACAGACGACGGTTGACTTGGCTGGCGCGTTGAGTGGAACACTGGTCTATCTCACTGGCGGCGTGAGCGATAATTTTGGCATCGGCCGGGTGATGGTCAGCCTGAATGCTGGGCCATTCCGGCCGGCGCTGGTGCGTATTGGTGCGCCGCCTGTCGCGACGCTAAGCCGGCTGGCGGCGAGCGCAAGTTGGATATTGCCTGCCGATTTGGGCAGTCGCGATGGCGAAACCGTCACCATTACGGCGCGCACGACGGATGAAGCCGGCAACGTCGGCGCGAGCGTGAGCATCACGACCGTGGTAGACACCGTTGCACCAAACTTCACGATTTTGAAATCCGGGACCCTCCTGTCAGGCATCGCAGTAGATGGAAGCGGGGTGGTCACATTGGCGGTCAGTCTCAATGACGGCGTGAGCACCATCCCGGCGCATTTCACAAACGGTACGTGGTCGTTCGATTTGCGCGACTGGGTCGGTCCGCGCGAACCATATGCGCTGGTGCGCGCGACCGACAAGTTTGGCAATGTGGCGATAAAGGTGGTGAAATTGACAGTGACGTATAAGACCTACATCCCACGCGTGGTGCGGGGGCCATGACGCAAGCGGGGTGCAAAGTGTCAGCACGCAGGTTACATGGTCCTAAAGACCAGACTATGCAGGATTTGGTCGAGTCTTATACCGGTCATGGCTTGGCCTTTAGTCTGCCCTTGCTCCAGCCAGTACGACGCTGTAATCGACACGGAGACCTGGTGCAAAACTGACCAGATCAAGGGTAGACGAAGCCTCACTAGCAATTAGCTGTGACTCGAAAGATCTGTGTACACGTTCAGAACGTGGTTCGCAAACCCGCATGGATCTCGAGACGCTGTTTGCCGCTTGGACTGCCCAGGACAAATCCGCGTTGCTTGAATGCTACGCTATGCTCGTAATCCCTACACTGCCTTTACCACAAGTTCGAACTCTTACGAATTGTGCCACATATTAGTCAAATTGCACCGACTTAACAATCGTAAAAAGTCGAGACAAAACCGACTTTTTAGGTATCTTCTCAATAATCGGGGATTGATCATGTAGCGGCCCAGGATTGGCCGAGGTTGAGTCTCTTGGCCGTACTTGCAACCAACTCTAGTTGTAGCGACCAGAGACATAAAGGTGTCCCATGCCTTTTTACCATCCTGGGTACGCGGGCCAAAACTCACATCGCGTTTGCGAACTCGTTGCCGCGCTGCCAACTCAGCCGAGTTATTGTGCAGGGGCAGTTCTGGGTGCTTCAATACCAATAACAAATCAGCTTTCTTGCCCAGCGTCTTGGCAATGCGTTCGTCCAGTGCGTTGTACCCGGTGAGTGTCGTGAACAGAGTGTCGAAGGCAGCGTCCAATCGAGCAGATTCTATCGGGGTAGGCTGTTGACGATAGGCCAACAGTTCGCCATAGTAATTCGAGAAGCGTTTGAGAAAGTCATCGACAAGCTGGCTATGCAGTGCCACAACTGGTTGCAGCTTCTTATAGGGCCGTCCTTCATGATACGTGGAACGGACGAGCCTGTGGTTATACGGGGATCAACTGAATATCGAATAATCATCGTCGCCACAATCTCACTGGGCGATATCGTGACCTTCGCATACGATGCTGACGAGTGGTTGGTGAAGCGCAGTTCGTCGCAAGGCACCGTATGGTTTGTGGGTACGGACTACGAAGTGACAGGACAGGCGGCAGTGGTGACTGTCACAGTTCCCGCAACGCGGGCGTACATACTCTACATGCCGATGATCGCCAGCAATACACCACCGTTGAACACTCTCAGCAGACAGGGCTGTGAAGCCTGGCGCCGGCGCGGGTGACGTATCGCTTCAACGGGCAGCAGATCGCGGTAAGAGAGGGCGTGACGCTGACCTTCGTGCATGGCGATCACCTGGGTTCCGCAAGTCTGACCACCAGTATCACCGGGACGAAGGTAAGCGAGATGCGCTACCGCTACGCGCGTTTGGGGAGGTGCGCTGGCAGAATGGCAGTACGCCAACAGATCGCACCTTAACCGGGCAGTTGGCGGAACCGAGTGGGCTTGGCAGCCTGATGGACTACAACGCACGCGAATACTCGCCGTTGTTGGGCAGGTTCCTCAGTGCAGATACGATTGTGCCGAAGCCGGGAGATCATCAGTCGATGAATCGCTATGCGTATGTTGAAAACTCGCCTATCAGATTTTCCGACTCGACCGGACACTCAATTGATGGATTCACACCTAATTGGTCAGAATACATCTGGTATGCGGCAGTGATCATGGCCGCTGGTAGTGTTACCTATTACTCAGATTCCAAAACAACTGCTCAGACTGCGCAAGCAATTCGAGCACTTGAGACATTGGTCAGAATACATGTGGAAACAAAACCACAATTAACAAACACATCGCATGGCGATACCCCTATACTAAAGCTTCCTACTCTGATGGATTTTCCACTAGGTCCATCGAATACACCTTTGCCAACAGTTGAGAAATTTCCGTTAAGACAAGAATCGATATCCCTTATTTATACAACACCACTCGATACCGGCAGTACAACCGGAATGTCACAACCTCCGTTGTATCTTGAGTCAAGTAGTAATGCACATGACAGGAATGTGCGCGCAACGGTACAGTTGTGGAAGATGAACCGGCGGCAAGAACGTGGTTGGGGGAAATATGTGGAAGACTACAAAAGTGGTAGCGGTGGTTCTGAAGGTGGCATAAACGAGCGGGGCGATCTGAGTTGGGAGGATCTGCAAGAACTTGCTAGGGAATACTTGGACTTAGAGCAGGATGCCAAACCAAGTGATAGAAATAAGTAAAGCGGATGAGGATAATGAGCCAGACAGAGATTTGCCAGAAAGTTTCAAAACCAGAGGACTTGGATCTATTGCGCGCCCTTTGTCGGCAAGTGATAGGCCAGGAATGCTGGTCGGCGCACACAAGGTGTGATTGGGTATTGGCGCTCGAAATGGGCATGAAAATCCCGATATCTACTCCAAATAAAGTGTTGGCTGAGAGAATGCAGCAGGGTTCATGGGCAGTGGACATACACTCGTCTGAATGGGTGATTCAGGACAAGTTTGGGCAGATATATTGCAGCCCTCATAGTGACCTGCGCGAAATCAAGTCACTTGTGCGTGTACTCGAAAGCGCATGCGTTACGCATATTGATGTCAGTTATCCATCTCTAGGTTTGCATGTGGCATTTGATAAAGGGTATCAGTTGATAATTGCTACGTGTGAAGATGACACTGGCGATGGACGTAGTGATATCATGCAGCAAGAAGAGGCTTCCGATATCCCATGTTGGATGTTATTTATGCCCAATGACATGGTAGTCGAAGTGGGGCCAGGTACACGCCAGTGGCGTTATATCCGTTCGGATACACCGATAAGCTAGTCAATTGGGTATGATTAGAATTAACCACACTCTTTCTTCCGGAATGAAACGCGTGGTGATGCAGGTGGCACCGAGTGGGACGCTGACCGGCACCCTCTACTGGATCCACGGCGACCACCTTGGCAGTGCCAGCCTGACGACCAACATCAGCGGGCAGGTTGTCAGCAAGATGCGCTACCGCTACGCGCGTTTGGCGAGGTGCGCTGGCAGAACGGCAGTACGCCAACAGATCGCACCTTCACCGGCCACCAGAGTGAGGCCAGCGGACTGGGTAGTCTGGTCAATATGAAGGCGCGGGAATATAGCCCAATACTAGGCCGTTTTCTAAGTGCAGATACGATTGTGCCGAATCCTGGGAGTTCTCAATCGCTCAATCGCTACTCGTATGTTGAAAACTCGCCGTTGGCGTATTCCGACCCTTCTGGTCATTGTAGATATGATTCAAGCGGCAATTTCGCTTACGATGAAAATTGCACAGCTGCCGAATATGCGAAACTCACATGGGATGATCGTTTGAAGTGGGTACAGATGTTCCAAAGAAATCATGCTCCAGGTATATTTCAAAATATTGAGGGTATCCTTGAGTTTTTCAAAGAAACTCCATACTTTAGCAGCCAAGATGGTTGGGCATCAGTGGCTGATGCAGGTGTATTACATGCGATCCAAGAAGGATTTCGAAAATACGAAAAGCGTGGTGATTATGCTAATACGGCGGGAAAGGCAGGTGAGTTGTGGTTTTCTTTCTTTTCACAATTAGGGGGTGATACGAGCAAAATCGATGATCCATCAGTGTGGAGCGCATGGGGTTTGGCAGAGCAAGAAGGTGTCAATTACGGGATTGGTATTGCTGAAAATATGGGCCTCGATGCACGAGCCAGTTTAAACGAAAAGACACTGATTGAAAGCTTCGTGTCTTTCGGCAATGCTTACAGAGATGTTATCGCTGGCAAAGGCTTGATTGGAAGCACTCTGAATAGCATCGCGCAGATAAATCTGCCTGTGCCAATGCCAGGTATTGGCACGATGGAGCGCGACGCGCCTCATTATTGGGGTTTACTGGATCCACGCTATTCTAAGGACTTTGTATGGTCATTTAGTAAATACGTGATCGTAAGCGAAGCCGACGCTCGTTTCCATTGGTATTTTGACTTAGGATTATCTAGTCCAGGAAAATAAGGTGAACGGTCATGAAAAACAGGACGGTGTGGATCACGAAAAGCCTGTTGGTCATGGGAATTATGATGCTCCTTTTGACGGCGTGTTTCTCCGGCGACGCCCAGCAAACTGTTGAAAGCCAGAAGCTCGCATTACCCATTGGCCAATACGGTTATATTACGTGGTTGCATCCTGACAGCCTCATAGTCAAGTACATGCCGCTTGCAAGTCCCGGAACATATCCTTGGTTCAATATTTATGAAGCCTCACTATCTGGTAAAAAATTGGAATCGTTACCAAAGCCGGAATTTGACGACTGTATGTCGTTTTCACCGAGTTGGACTTCCCGCCGCCTCGATGGGGTGCTCATTGCAATATATGAATGTGATCGATGGTTCGAAAGCTACAACGGCGGTTATAGCATCAGGTATGATTTCATGTATGCGTGGGACCAGGTATTGAAAGCCTGGCATGAAATACACGCCTATCCAGCTTACTTCTCCTCAGTCGAGTTTTCATTTTCACCGGATAAACACCAATTGGTACAGACGCAAGCCAAGGGATTTCAATCGGAAATATACCGTGTGACGCCCGGGCAGGGGCAGATGCGTATTCTGCCACTCCCAGAGCCCCAGACCATGAGCCGGTATAGCGATTCTCTGGATCGTGTGCGATCACCCAACTGGTCTCCACTGGATGATCGCATCGTGTTTGCCGGCAGTGGTGATGCACCGGGACCAAACTCGTGGCAAGGAATCTTCTCAGCCAGGTCCGATGGCAGTGATGTGAAAGAACTCGTCCGAGGGGTGATGCATCTGAGCCCAATCAAACTCTCACCTGACGGGCACTACATTGCCTTTGCAGGTCAATATGGCATTGCGCCGTATTCGGTATGGCTATACGCAGTGCAAACGGGTCAATTGACACGAATCTGGTCAAAAGGTAGTGACATCAGTGCGCTTGACTGGTCGCCAGATGGCCGGCGCCTGGCGATCGTGACTGTCGATCAAACCATGCAAGGCATTCCCTGGGAATTGAACAGCATCAGCCTTCTTAACCTGGATTCATGGCTGAAGACGCAGGATCGGTGATGGCAATCGCCGACGCTCGATTTCTACAACGAATCCTATGCCTACGATGCAGTAAGGAATATCTTG
>CAIQQO010000233.1 GCA_903873965.1 uncultured bacterium | reverse complement strand
AGGAATTGAAGGAACGATACATAGATAAATGTGTCGCGGTGCCAGAGGACATAGCCCATCTCGTTGAGCGAATTGAGACGCACGCAACCCGATATAAACCACATTCATAAATGGTTGAACGTAGCAGTGTGTGGCCTGACGAGTACTGCATCCACTAACTGATTAGCATTTGCTCCCCCGCGCATGGCGTTCCCCCCGCTGTGCGTGGTTTTCGTCCTATACTACAGTCACGCCAACCAACATTCAAGGCGTAATCGCGCGCTGAATAAGTCCACAGATTTCGCAGATTCACGCGGATAATGAGAGCCAATCACATTGGTGGAGCGCGGTTTCCTGCGCCATCTTCCGAATCTGTGCAATCTGTCCAATCTGCATAATCTGCATAATCTGCACAATCTGTGTAATCTGTGTAATCTGCGGACTCTTCGAATCTGTCCAATCTGTGTAATCGGCGGACCCTTCCGAATCTGTGTCATCTGCGTAATCTGCGGATATACTATTGCCGCATAGAGACTACTGCATGAAAGATTATTACGCCATACTGGACATTGATCCCACCGCCACAGCACATGACATCAAAGCCCAGCACCGCCTGATGATCAAGAAATGGCAACCCGGCTTGTTTGCTAGCCGACAGATAAAAGCGATGGCCAATGCCAATGCCAAAGAGATCGACGAAGCGTATGAGGTGTTGTCAAATCCCGCCAAACGTGCTGACTATGACGGGCCAACAGGGCGCACAACACTGGGTAATGTACTGACACTCGCGCCAGACGTGGAGATCAAGGTTGTCCTTATTCTGGCGGGCGAGTTTCTCATGGGCAGCGCGGATGAAGATAAGGATACGCAAAGTCGTGAGAAACCACAGCACAACGTGACTCTGGATGAGTACCTGATCGGCAAATACCCGGTGACCAACGCGCAGTTTGCGGCATTTGTGAATGCGACGGGATACATGACCACGGCGGAACAGTTGGGGAGCGGTTACTCATGTAATGGCGATAATTGGGCGCACATGCTGGGCGCAGACTGGCAGCACCCCATGGGGCCAAATAGCGACCTGAACGACAAGAAAGACCATCCGGTCGTACTGGTAAGTTGGGATGATGCCATGGCGTTCTGTGCGTGGGTCAGCCAGGTCACGGGGCGCAAAGTCACGTTGCCGACTGAAGCGCAATGGGAGAAGGCGGCGCGGGGCATCGATGAGCGAGTTTATCCGTGGGGCAACAAAGCGCCTAATGCCAAATTGGCCAACCACAACAATAACGTGAATGACACAACGGCGGTAGGCAAGTACAGTCCTGCGGGGGATAGCCCTTATGGTTTGGCCGATATGGCAGGCAACGTGTGGGAGTGGACGGCAGATTGGTACGACGGGAATTACTATGCTAGTTCGCCTGCGAGTAATCCACAGGGGCCAACGACAGGGTCAGGGCGCGTGGTGCGCGGCGGGTCGTGGTACGACGATTCCTACCTCACGCGCGGGGCTGGCCGCATAGGGGGATCGCCTTCTAAACGCAGTGTTAACTTGGGTTTTCGGGTGGCAGTTTCTGCCCTTGGGCAAAGTGATTCACAAGAAGAAACTGATCGAATAGCGCGGGAAAGGCGTGCAGAAGCCGATCGTCAGGTCAAACGCAAGGCACAAGAGGAATCTGAACGGCTGGAGCGTGAGAGGCAACAGGAGCAGTACCGGCAGGATGCTCTGCGCAAAGCGGCTGAAGAACCTGCGCGTAGACCGCCACAAGAGGCGAATCTCGACCTTACACCGGTTGTTTTGACCCTGTCACGTGACGTAACGATTCAGTTTGTACGCATCCTGGCAGGCGCTTTTCTGATGGGCATCACGGACGATGATACGAAATATCCGGATGAAAATCCTCAGCACAACGTGACGCTCGATGAGTACCTGATCGGCAAGTATGATGTGACCAATGCGCAGTATGCCGTGTACGCAAAGGCAAAAGGCCTAAGATGGTCGATGCCGCAAGGGAAAGAAAATCATCCTGTGGTGAGTGTGAGTTGGAACGATGCAGTGGCGTTTTGTGCATGGGCGAGCCAGTTCACTGGGCGAAAGGTGACATTGCCGACCGAAGCGCAATGGGAAAAAGCCGCGCGTGGCACGGATGGACGCATATACCCGTGGGGCAATGAAGCGCCAAACGCCAACTTGGCCAACTTCAGCATGAACGTGAAGGATACGACCGAGGTAGGCAAGTACAGCCCGGCGGGCGACAGTCCCTATGGGTTGTCCGATATGGCCGGCAATGTATGGCAGTGGATAGCAGACTGGTACAGTGAAACTTATTATGCCAGTTCACCTGCCAGTAACCCGCAAGGGCCGACTAAGGGTCAGTACCGCGCGCTGCGTGGCGGATCGTGGGACGACAGTTCCATCGGCATACGCACGACCTACCGTGGCAGCTACTTCCCGAACAATCGTCTCGTTAACTTCGGTTTTCGGGTGGTGGTCTCTGTCCCTGCTCCATAGCTTAGCACCTAACCATGCCCGACGCCACCTTGCGTCACGCTACCGCCGACCGACCTCGCCGCATCATCCAGCGCGGTTGTGCGTGGCCTGCGGTGTGTTTGTTTAGTGTTAAGCAATGGCTCCTGTCATCTGTCAGGAAAACTGTCAGGAAATGGCAACTTTTCCGACCTGGTTATGCGTATGATCACGTCCACTCGTTAAAAAACGAAGGTGGTTCATTTACCAGGAGACATATGATTTCAATTGAAGAGAAAAAAGGGATCGCTCGCAAATTCCTTGAGATGCTCAACGAACAGGACAGCGCTGGCCTATTCACGGTGTGTTCACCGGAAGTCGCCGAAGAATGGACCAAATTCTTTCCATACGCGAATGAGCTGTACCCGAATCATCATGTCGATGTGACCGACATGATTGCAGAGGGCGACAAGGTCTGGTGCCGACTGGCCACTCGTGGCGGTCACGGCGCCACATGGGAAGGTATTCCTGCCACCGGAAGACAATGGACAAACACCGGTATATTCTATTTGCGTTTCGCAGATGGCAAAATAGTACAATTCGAAGGGCTCTTCGATTCCCTGAGCCTTGTCAAGCAACTCGGTGGGACGATTACCCCGCCAGCACCTGTGTGATCGCCTGACTCAGCAACGGCATTCCGTTCTATCACGCGTTGACTAACGCCGTGCGGACCAGAACCCATCCGAGCATATGCGTACCGACAGAAGTCTACGAAGCTATAACTCGCGGTTTTGACAGGTTGTTGATAACGGAGATACTGAGATTGCTTTACACCTTTCCGGTTAAGAAGTGAGCTATCCATGAGTAAAATGCATCCTTTCCGATTCGGTATCAATTCGTTTGGTGCGCCCACGCGCGACGCATGGGTGGCGATGGCGCGCAAGGTCGAGTCACTGGGCTATTCAACGCTCCTGCTTGCAGATCACCTATCGGCGTCAATGGGACCAATTGCCGCACTGGTTGCAGCCGCCGATGCGACAACCACGTTGCGCATCGGCAGCTATATGTTCGCCAACGATTTCCGCAATCCCGTTTTTATGGCGCAGGAAGCGGCAACCATCGATCTGATCTCCGAGGGTCGGCTGGAACTGGGGCTGGGCACCGGTTGGTACAAGGGCGATTACAGCATGTCGGGCATCCCGCTGGAGCCGCCTGGTGTGCGTGTCAGTCGATTTGAAGAAGCTGT
>CAIQQO010000232.1 GCA_903873965.1 uncultured bacterium | reverse complement strand
GAAGCGTAAACCAAAACGACCTGAACCGGAAGAAGATTACCTTGACAGGTACATGAAATCCTTAACTTGTGACTGATGCCCTTAGTAACTCGCTGCCAGACCAAATCCTTTGACAAAAACTGGCACGTGGAGTACAACTACCTTTCGACGGAGGGGATTCGATTCACATATCTCTTACTCAAACCGCCGTATCGACAACGCAAATTTCCTTTCGTGCTAATGGGGTTCCAAAGATGAAACGACTAATCATGGCTTTTGTTTTGCTTCTAGCAGCGTGTTCGGGATCAGCTCAACCATCTGCTGCACCAACCGCTGACATACAGTCGACAGTAGCTGCTGCGATCCAGGCTACGCTTGCCGCCAAGCCAACGGATACCGCTGTACCGACAGTCAGTACAGTGATGCCGACAGAAACGTTATTGCCACCGACTTATACGCCATACCCAACCTATACACCGTATCCCACGCCAACAACACCGCCCAGTGCTACACCTGCACCAACAGAGACACTTCAACCAACCGCATCTGCAACCAACACGCCATTACCAACTAAAACATCTGGTCCTAAAGCGCCCGCCACTACCGCGACGCCGATAGCTTTGGCTGCGACTGCGATAGCAACGACAAGTGTGGATGCCAATGGCTATAACACGGGTATTACGCCCTTGATCCAGAAAGCCGGTTATGAACTGTACGGCAGACCCAGGGCGATGAAAAATCCGGGTGTGGATAACTGTGGTTCCAATGATGACAAAGATATCGTATTGCAGTTCCAAGTTTCGCTGGCTTGGATAAACAACACCAATCAGGTTTGGAAGACAGGAACACGCTCCATCAAGTTCTACACGACTGAGGGAAAGGAGGCGTTCTGGTGTTATTACAATTTCCTCGGTGACAAGCAATATCCGGATACCAATCTGAGTCAGCAGTATCAGTTCACTTACAGCATCTACGTTGAGAGGTATGAGAAAGTGGGCTACGCGATCTTTAGCGTGGAAGGCGTAGGGAAGAACAGGATGGATGTCCCACAGAATTATCCGATGCCATAAGGAAGAGGGTGCCTTATAGATAGCTTGTGATACAACGAGGTTGTCAGTCATGCGACAGCTGATAGCGCCATCGTTTCAACGCTTATCAGCTGTAGCCTTATACATGGCAACTTAACTTTGTATCGGTGCTATTGGCTGTGCGGGTTTGGGTTCCCAACCACCGGTACCGTAGTACTGAATTCCAAACTGCCAGTTACAGCAAGATACATGGCTCCACGGCATTCCCAAATATCCCTCAGGAAGTATGGCTATAGGTAACTGCCGTGCGTTTGTTACCTCGATCAGCATAGTGTTTTGCAATTTGTACTCGATCACCGCACCCTCTTGAGGGAGCATGGCGATATGAAGACCAGGTTCATCCTTGAGTTCACCACACAGAATGCTGCGGGTATGGAATCCGCGACTATTGTCATGTTCCAAGCTCGAACGTAAGTTGGCATGAGTATTCATTCAGTCTCAAACCCATGATTCTTGAACTTCAATGTCCGGCTGTTCTCATTCAACGTCCTCACGGTATCCTCGTCAAATCCCGCCGCCCGTGATGCGCTAATCTCCAGCGTGATTGTCACTTGTGTCCCAACCTTGCCGGTGAGGTGTTCGATGATCTCGTTCACAATCGTGCCGACATCACCATTAACCCTGCGCGAATCAACCTGAACCGTCGCATAGTAGCGGGTGAGTGGCTTGACTTTGGACGGCTCGGGTTCTGGTGGTTGCGGTGGAGTGGTCTGTGTGCCTCCGCCGCTTGTGCCATCGCCACCGTCAGGTGGTTGTGGATTTACTGGCGGATTAACCTTGACTCGCGCCTTTGCTTCCTGTGATCGTGCTGCATCAGGATGCACTAACACGTCGCTCTCATTCGCGTATATCTTCACGCCTGCTTTGTGCCAAACCAATCCCTTGTAGGTGCCATCTGCTTCCGCCAGCGTGGCGTAGGCGAATGGTTCATCGGTCAAACGACCCAACCCTTCCTGAATCGCGTCGTTGAGCACATCCTGGTCAGCCAACCGCGGCAGGTAGCAGTATTGCGCCAGGTACTCCCACAACTGCTTGATCTTGATGTGGGGTTGATCGCGCCACAGAAATCGATCCAGTTCGATACGCAGGTTATCGGGTGACCAGCGGTTGATGATCTGTTCACTCTGGCGCAGCTTGCGGTAGGCGCGATCAAAGTAACTTTCGGCTCCGCTGATCTTTATGGCTTGCAGTTCGACATTGCCGGTGGGATCGTTTTGCACCGGCACGATCAGCCAACTATAAGCTTCCTGCAGACGCGAAGTCACCGTTTGTTCAGCCCGTTTGCGGTTGGCTTCAACCTGTTTGCGTTGCTGCTCGTCGAGGTTAAGCGCTCCCTGCTCCTCCTGAATCGACGCCCAGGCCATGCGATCCCGCATCGCCTTCTCCAGCGATTCGCCGTCGACGGCATCCGGGGCGATGAAGACCAGCATGTTGCGATAGATGCGTGGCGACGTGCCGCGATTCATCAGATAATCTCGCGCCTTCAGCATGGCCTCCGACTGATCGTTGGCGCGTTTGTGCGTCTGGCTGGGATCAAGCACCACGACACGGGCGCGGGGTTCGTCGTAGATATCGGCTGAACTGTCGGGGACGATATGCGCCGCTGCGAATTTGGCCTTGTCTACCTTGATTTGGTGGCACCAATCTACGATTTCTTTATACACACTGTCCAGCGGGAAGCCCTTGGCGCGATCCTGCGCCATGCGGTTGACTGTCGGGCGGGTGTCATACCAGTAACGGCTGTTGTCGCTGTATAAATAGGTCAGCACGTTGCTCATGCGGCGCAATGCATCGCTGAAAATACCAACCTGTTCGCCCGGTTGCACCACGGCCAGTCGGATGCGTATCTCTTCCAGGCCTCGCGCCGCCTGCCCGGTTACTGTTGGCGCAGAGCCGACGAAGATGCTGCGTGCTACACGCCTGCATGCGCTGTACTGTGCCAGCATCGGCACAGACTTGTCTATCTGTAACGGGCGCGATCCGTCGCCATCGATATCAATATCCAGCACTGCCGACCACTCTTCGGGCAGGTACCGCGTCATTTCATTGCGTACCGA
This sequence comes from uncultured bacterium, assembly GCA_903873965.1. Taxonomy (GTDB): domain Bacteria; phylum Chloroflexota; class Anaerolineae; order J036; family Brachytrichaceae; genus CAIXPS01. Next base: position 6,469 of record CAIQQO010000232.1, on the reverse strand, counting down.
TGAAGCTCCCAGTGGCACGCTACCCGGCATGATCAGCAACATGGCGTCGTTATTAATCCACAACTGGTGGATGACGGCCGCCATCAACCTCAATACGCCGCGCGTGCGTTGGAATCGTTCCAGCGTCGACCAGTCCTGATACAGCCGGTCAAAGAATTCGGGGTGGATTGGATAAGCGGCTTTCAACCGTTCAGCGTATTCAGCTTCGGCGACGCCGGTTGGAAAGTCAGCGCTCTGGTCGCGGTACATCTTGCGAAAGGCGTTCACCGTGGCATCGCGTGCGGCAAAATCCATCTCGGTAGAGAACAGGCGACGGCGAACAATCTCGAAGCTCTCCGTGGCTGTGACCGGCTTCCACACCGATTCCAGACGACCGATGGTGTGCTTGAGGATTTCCAGCGCCGAACGTCCCGCCTCGCCGCCGATCTCGATCTCGGATGCTGACGACGATGCGCCTTTGCGTTTGTCATCGAACCGTTCCGACACGGGAATAGATATAAGGAGGATGGCATCACTAGCGCGTTTGACGGCTTCGGTCAACGCCTGGATAAAGGTCATCAACGACTCGAAGGTACCAGCGGCGACGCGTTGCGGATTGCCGTACAGGTTGCGCGCAAAGGCCACCAGTTCGTCGATGATGATCAGTGCCGGACCATGCTTCTCCAGCAGTTCGACCAGCGTATCCGAACCGGGGCTGATACCTGCCACATCCGAGCGTTCGACGATTTTGTACGCTTCAGCGCCGCCCAGCTGGTAGGCTATCTCGCCCCATAATGTATTCGTCGTAACGTCTTTGTAGCGACGTGGTTCACTTGCGCTGAAGGCAGTGCCAACGATGACAGCGCGATGGGCATCCATCGTATCGTCGATCGTGCCAACCTGTGAAACGATCTTTTCGCCGCCGGGGATTTCCGACAAGCGTATCTTGCCGCCGCACAGGTGATATAACGCCAGCATCGAGTGCGTCTTACCGCCGCCGAAGCTGGTCTGCAACTGCACGACCGGGTCGCCTCCATTGCCAGTCAACCGCTTCAAGCCAGTCGCCAGCAGCGAGATCAACCCTTCGGTGAGGTAAGTGCGACGGAAAAACTCTTTGGGGTCGCCATACTCCGGCTCGGCTTTGCCCGACACGACCTGGGCAAGGTCAGCCGCAAACTCGGCTTGGATGTAACGGCCAGTGGCCACATCGTTGTGCGGTTTTACGACCAGTCGCCACGGTTTGAGTCCGGCCTGGGTCAGAAATGCGGGTATTTCTTCGGTTTTGTTGTCTACAGCCGGTGTGCTGGCCTTTTTCGTGGATTGTTTGGCCTCTTCTTCATAGGCCAGTCGACCCAGTTCACGTTTGATATCCGAAACGCTTTGCGCCTGCAAGGTTGCGCCAATGGCGCTGAGCAACAAGTAGGCCGTATCAGCGATGCGTTGCGCCGAAAAGCTGGTGATGGGCTTCTGGTGCGCCCAGTCGTTGCGGGCGGTGACCAGTTCGCCAACGTAGTTGCGCGGATTCTGGCCCAGTTTATCCTTGAAGATTTCGATGTAGCGCCTGGCCATCAGGTTCAGCCAGCCCTGCGTGTCGATCCCTTTGAGCATTGAGTCATCACTTTCAAGCACTTCCGGGGGCACGGTATACGCCTGACCGCTTAGCGTTGCATTAATCTCGGTGCTGTAAGTCTGTTTGTAGTACGCTTTGTATTCACGCAGAGTAAATGGCCCCAGCCCATCCCTGAGCATGTCCATCACTTCGCCGATACGGTCACGGTTGCTTTTTGCCATTGTTTCCACCCCTTTCAAATTTTACCCATGCTTTGTAGCGTTCCAGGCTGTTATGTCAGCTTCCAGCGCCTGGAATGCGCTGATTTGCCGTAAGGGCGAATAGTCCTCAATAAACTCCGCAATTTGCTGACGCCCCAGATTTCGATTGAAGTTCTTTAGATGACGTCCGCTTAATCCACTGGCGGTTTCCAGCAGATCAAACAATACGGCCTTGGGATCAACCATGTTTTCAAGGTCGCGGATCCGCGGCATGTCCAGTCGAGTCCGCCCATAGGGATTCCCGGCTGCATATCGGATTGCCTTTTCATCGATTAGAAGCCACGCCTCGGTCATACGCACTGGAATGACACAAACGAATGGCGTATTCTTGCCCATCGTTCTCAACATCGTGATGGCCGTCGTAATTTCTGCAATCCGAGATGAACGCGCTTCATTCTCTGCATCTCGATGCACGAATAGCACATCGCAGGGAAAGAACTCGACCGCATACGTGATTTTCTGAAGAAGCGTGCGAGGTTTTGGTACGGCCTGGTATGTGTCCGCCAGTGCGCCCCTGATGCTTGTGTTCGGCAGGGAATGCTTGAGCAACCACATCAACGGCCATATCAACGCGCGATCCGAAGTGCCATCGGCCACCAGTGTAAAGTTCAGTGATTGGACAGTCATTTCGTGATTGTCTGCGCGTCGAGTCAGGACTCGACCGGAAATGGCAACGGTAGCAAGTCCTGTCTGTCAGCCACACGTTTGTCTTCGATTGCAGGCACTGAGTCATCGTCACGCTCATCGTAGGGTTGCATGCGCTGCAAATAAGCTAGCATTTCTCCCTTTGTGATGATCGGCGATTGCCCAGCATTGGCTCGCCAGGTTTCCGAAAGGCAGCAAAACTGTGGACCGCGATACCGCCGTCCTTCGTCAACGTGTTCAATGAGCCGCGCCAACAGCAGGCTCCCTTCAGGTACCTCTGCAACCACTGCCGGCGAGTGCGTATTAATGATGACCTGCCGCAAGGGGTTGTACGGATCGACGGGTTCTTGGGTGTCACACGCGATGTCTTTGAGCAGCCTGATCATGGCTGGAATATGGTTAGGATGGATGCCATTTTCAGGCTCTTCGAGGCACAACACTCCTTGCGCCTCGGAGTCCAGTTCCATGACGGTCAACGCCAGAAATCGCAGAGCACCGTCAGACAGTGATTTTGCGGCATAAGCGGTGCCTTCCTTTGTGGTTGCATACAAGGTCAGCAACTCACGCTGGATGTCTCGTTCAATGTATACACCGCGAATGTCCTCCACCAGTTCGTTCAACCGATTGGCAATTCGCGCGTAAACCTGACCCGAATGAATGATATTAGCGCCATTGGCATCCTTGCCGGTTTCTGCGGTTGCCGGTTGCTGATGAATCAGGCGGTATAACACTGCTGGTACGTGCAGCCCATTGCTGGCCATACGGGCAGGAGCAGTGAACTCGTCCGGACGGCGCAGCGCAGACGCTTCCAGTTGCAGCAAACGCCAGGATTGCATCTCCCTTCTTGCCGCCAGAATACTCGGATTCTCAGTTGTACTAGACACAGATATGACGGTGCGTGGCAAGGTGGAGGCCAGCCACTTTGGGATGCGGCCCTGTCGCCCATCCTGATGCACCCGGATCAGGTTTCCGTTCTCGCCGGATTCAGTCGATATCAACGGCCATGCGCGGCGGCCATGCAGCACAGAATCGCGCCATTGAGAACTATGTGGGAAATACACGAAGCCAGAAGCTTCAGCCATGGTCATGGAACTGAGTTCTTCACGCTCTATGCGTAATCCAGGCACGCCGGCATCATGGCTGAGTGTCAACACCAGTTCATAACGCAGGAATGTGAACTCCGCTCTGGCATTCTGGCCAAGATCATCCGTGACTTCACGCGGCACGATCATCTCCGCTTCAAACGACATCCTGGGAGCGTACCAGTCAGCGACATGCAAAAACAGGTTCTGGATGTCTTGTGCGCGCACGCTTCCCTCGCGGACTGAAAGCGCAGCATCCATCAGCGTGCCGTCTGCCAGTGCGCCCAGGAAATGCAGCGCGTCGAACAGGTTCGACTTGCCAGAGCCATTTGCGCCCGCAATGCACGTAAACGGGCCGAAGTGAATGTCCACATCCACCAGGTTCTTGAAGCCATTGACTCGTAAACGGGTGAGCATATTTTGATTATCTTACCGACTGCTTACTCTCACATGCAATGGAACGGAATTCCATTACGTTTGCTATTCTGTAAACAACCCGCCCTGTTCCAGCTTGCCCTCGACTGACTTGGCCTGCTCCTGCGCCCCAGCCCACTGGACGACCAGCGCGTTATAGTCGCGCGCATGTTCCGACCAGCCCTTGCGTTCGCAAATGTTATACAGCCGGTAAGCCAGGTTACGGGCTTCGGTCGCGATGTCGTCCTTCAACTGCGCCAGCAACAGGCCGGTGCCTTCTTCGCCGTGATTGTTCAGGCGCTCGATCAGGTGATGGGTTGCCTCCCACACGGTCAGGCGGTGATCGGTCTGCGGATTCCACGCACCGGGATCGTACTCGCGCCAGTGCGTCAGTTGCACCTTGCCGCGCCCGGATTTGACGACACCGGCTCTCGTCACGCCATCGACGCTGGTGCCTTTGGCACGCGCCAGTACATCGGCAACGCCAAATTCGCCTTCATTGAAGCCATACTGCTGGAACCACGTGACCGCAAAGCGCGTATCGGGGTCAATCGCGCCATCCTGCTCTTCGAGGTAGGCATCGAGTTCCTGATTGATCAAGCCCAACGCAGCGCGAACCGTGAGCGCGGAGCCATCGGCTTCCAGCACTTTGCTATAGCGGCTGTAGATCGCCATGCCGGGGCCAATGCTGGCTTGCGCTAAGTCAACGGGTGCAATGTTGCCGCTTTGCAGTTCCTTTAGCGCTGCGGGGAGTTCGCGGCGCAGCATGTCGACAAATTGACGATGCGAGATTATTGGGGCGTTGCTCATTCGGTGACGGCAGACAAGTACTATTGATGAGGCAAGTGCATTTGTTCCTGATGCAACTAAACGTGTGCGCATCTCAGTTCGTATCGGCCATGTACCATTAATGGTTAGTCCCGATGAAATGAGACCTGAAAGCATTGTTTCCCATCCAGGTGAAGCGGGTGTTAGCAAGTCCAATGATGGATCAGCAACATCTTCTTCATCAGCGTCCGATTCGCTATCTGATTGTTTGAAAGCATAATAGACAGTCAATGGGAATTCGGTATCCATTGTGGTTCTTATCTGACTGAATGCTTCTAGCATGCCATCCTCAAAATGTTCAGTTGCCTTCTCTCGATTACCATCAAACCTATATGGCGTAGCAATTAGCTCCTGGGTCTTAGGTACTAATACCGTCTCAAAAATGGTGGGGAAAACAGTTCGAAGTGTTCGGCGTATCCATACATAAAAGAAATCCGAGAGATCTGCATAACCCACGTTGTCATAATAAGGTGGATCAGTACTTACAAGTGCGTTGTGGATAGGATAAGGTTGTGTGGCGTCATGTTGGTTAACTGAGCTATGACCAATGGAAAATGTGTAACCTATGCTTAATGGATCAGCAACATATTTATAACCAGATGCCCAACTCCCCGTCGACTCTGTAAACGGATTTGGGTCAGCGAAATCCCACACCATAGGTAGGGCTTGTCGTCCAAAGCAATGCTGAATCTTAGCTCCAACACTGTTCCATCTTGCGAGTGTATTACAACCCATAGCTACCCGGCTGATAGCCATTGTCAGATAGACTTTTATAGCATCTCTATATGCAATATTTCCTCGACCTCCTTGATCTAGTGCCACACTATCGGTAGAAAAACCGGAAGACGACGCGTCACGCAAGCATTGTTCACCAACTTCACTAATGAGATCGCAAAGTGTAACTAATGCCATTAACTGTCGCCCTGTAAATAAGTCTCGGTGCTTCGTGATCCCGTATGCCTGAACACGAAATCCAAGTGCTTGAGCAGGTAAGTCATTATTCGGGGCATTATCAGGCGTACTAACTATTGCTAACTTTTCATGTTCCGGTGTAGGTGCATAATAATTACGTCCACCAGTACCTTCAGTAACAATCGCCATCATCTGCGCACCCATGCGAGCATCTCGACCCTCGGAGCGGACATACTCAAGCGGTACGGGAACACCACAACGCACGCATCGCGCTCCATTTCGAGTAACCGTACCTATAGGTGGTTTCCCGTTGCCAGTCTTCACTATGAAAGTGATCACTTTATCTATCTGACTAGTCTCAGGTATTACCCATGCGTGTCGGCCGGTCTTTCTGTTAAGATCAAACGATCTAACTAAAGGCATTTGACAGCCACACGCTGGATTCGGGCACTTAATTGTGCGCGCCCATAACCAAGCGATAACTGTTTCACCGTTTAGTTTGGGATACAGATGCCCAATTCGCTTGTATGCCTCAACACCAATCCAATCTCCGTAGTAACGTATATCGGCTGCTATGCCAGCAGACCCTTTCCAGCCCTCGGCACTTCCCATCTTCGCCCGATCGCGAGGGTTGACCGGCGGGCGATTCGCAAAGCGCGGGGGGATTTCAATCAACGCCTTGTTGATCATCACGGCCACCGGGTTCAAGTCACTGGCATGCGCTTCCAACCCTAACCGTTGCGCTTCGAGCGGAATGCTACCGCCACCGGCAAAGGGAT
>CAIQQO010000231.1 GCA_903873965.1 uncultured bacterium | reverse complement strand
GACGTAATCGCCCAGTTCCTTCTCCTGGTGCGCCAGCGCCGGAAGCGCCGTGAAAGCCAACCCAGTGGTGATTGACAACAGCACGGCGCACAAAACGTTCGCAGCCAACCTTGCTAATGGATGTGTGCTCATGAAAAGTGTTTGTGTTCGCTCAAACGCCGTCCTGCATATAGGCCTGCATGATGCCCTCGTTCACCTGCTGTGCGCCGGGCAGGTTGGCGTTGCGATACACATGCGGCGGGATGCCGCGCTGCGTCAAAATGCGGCATATCTCGGCTTCGAGCGCCCACATGATGTAGACGAAGCTCAAGCCCGAACTGGCGCAGATTTCTTCCTCCATGCCATCCACCTTGATCAGCGTATCGCCCACCGGGCCGCAGTCATCGATGATGAGGTCGGCCACTTCGTACAGGCGCTTTCCGCTCGGATGCACCGGCTGCAGCGCGTTGCTGTAGTTCAATGACGTGATCGCCAGCACGATGGCGCCGCGCGCCTTTGCGCCGATGGCAAGGCTGATCGGCATGCCGCGCGAGCCGGAGACGGAATGGATCATCATGATATCGCCCGGCACAATCTCGCACTTATCGAGGATGAACTCGATGGGCACATCGCCGCGACGAAAGGCGGCGTAATCGAACTGCGTGGACTGCCCGGAACGAAACTTCGGCAATGCCTGCTGGTGATGCACGTCGAGGTTGATCCTGATCGGGTTCAAGGCGATCATGCCGCCGGTGCGCCCGACGAACTCATCGCCGGTGTGTCCCTGATCGAGGAAATGCCACACCTTCTTAGTGGCCAGAGCCTCGGCAATGGCCGCCGCGGCGCGTTGGATATTCTGGGTTTGTGTGCTGCGCACCACCGCGAGAACTTTCTCTGCAGCATCAAAGTAATCTGTTGCGCTCATATTTTAGGAGTCTCCTTTTTAACAGGAAACCAGTATAACCGCTATTAAAGTGCGTTGAGGGCTTGACTGCGGCGATCCGCCAGCGCACTGGCAAAAGCAGCCGCCTCAGGCGTGTTGCCCAACTGCAGGATGGCATCATCATTGTGGCGACGTGGTCTGCCCGGCTCTTTGAGATGGACTTCACTATGCGTGTGCAACCGCTTCTCGGTCTCAGGATTGAGGTGGATATCAATCAGGCGCAATGCCTGTGCAACCGTTTCGCCACTGGCCAGCCGGTAGGCGTAGATGAACCAACGACGGGTCAGCAACACGTTAAAGACGATGCCATCGTCCGTGTTGATATCCATGCTGATCACGTCCCCGAGAACAACGCCTGGCTCGACATCATTGAGCAATCGATGAGTATGACGACGAACCGTTGTGAGTGCGTTATTCAGCGTGCGATCATTCGCTGATAAATGCCCTTCCTGGTTATCCAAAGTCTGTTATACCTTTGGACATTGTAACATTGAATGCATGATGGTAAAAACCAAACGTACAGGCGCACACAGCCGGCACACATGGCGTGCATGGGTACATGGGTACGCAATGTGCCATCACATACCGGCCCCGGCCAACGCACGCTGCATCGATAACGCGTTGCGCGGATGGGGTGCGGTTGGTGGCCGGGGTGGTCTCGTGTCATTGTCGTCAGGGCGAAGCATTGCCGCACGAATCTCAACCCATACGAGATTTGATGGCAATCCTTCGCCCCTGCGATGATTCGGATACGGATACGGATTCGGACGCTACGCGACCCTCCGTTTACGTTTCACGTTTCAATGTTACCTGCGCACCAGCGGCGCATAGACAAAGTATTGCGTCACAATCGCAAAACTCAGCACATTCGACGTGCCGCCGCCCGGCGCAGGATTCGTCACGGTCAGTTCTGCCAGCCCGGCCGCTATGATGTCCGACCCGTTGATCGTCACCTTCACGTGCGTGCTGTTTTGAAACAGCGTTGGCCGATCACTGCCGTTCCATTGAGCTGTGGCGCCGTCCACAAAGTTAAAGCCCGTGATCACGATCGTGAACTGGGGGCTGGCCGGACCTTGCGAGAACACCTTGGGCGGCGTCATCCCCGTGATGTCAGGCACCACGTTTACGCCGGGGGCGGCCACACCCATCCCGATTTCGTTCGAGTCGGTGCTGGGCATGTTGCGCACCCTGAAGTTGATCGTACCCGGCTGCGTCATCGTGTTGGCAGCCAGCGTCACGGTCAGGTGGGTGCTGTCGATGAATGTGGCCGGCGTGGCGATGCCGTTGATCAGCACCTGCGAACCGTTGACGAAGTTGGCGCCAAAGACATCCACCTTCGTGCTGGCTGCTCCGACGACTTCCGCGCCGGGCGTCAGATGGTCGATGCCGGGCACCGGCGTGACGCCCACACCCGAAACGGTGAAGGTCAGCGTATTCATGGACGTGCCGCCTCCCGGTGTGGGGCTGACGACGCTGATGGTCTTCGCGCCCGCCGACGTGACCCACGCCGCCGGTATGGCTGCATTCACAACGGTGCTGTTCACGTAAGTCGTTGGCGCTGTAAAGGCGCCCCAGTGCACCTTGGACCCGCTGACGAAGCCGGCGCCGTTCACTTTCAACGTAAAGTCGGCGCTGCCTGCCGCCGCCGAAGCCGGCACCAGGCTGATCAGTGCCGGTATCGGATTCGCCTGGCCAAACACGGCTACCTTATTGTCGGACCACGCCGAGGCAAACACCCATTGGCCATCCGGGCTGACCGATACCTGGTACGGGGTGCCAAGCACCGCGTACTCAGGCGCCGTGTTGGTGACATGCACCTCGTGGAAGGTCAGGCTGCCCGTAGTTGGATCGCGATCAAAGACGGACAGCGCGTTGTCCGTAGTGCCGGTGGTGTAGACGCGTTTGCCATCGGGGCTCACCACGACGCCCGCGGCGCCGCCCAGCCCCTTCACATCGCCGGTATTGTTGAACAGTGTTTGGTGCCAGTGGATTTTGCCGGTGGCCGCGTCGCGGGTAAATACGACCAGCGCATTGCTGGCCATGCCCACCACATAGACGTTTTTGCCATCCGGGCTGACCGCAATGTGATACGGTTTCTCAATGCCGTCCAGTACCAGGCAGAAGATGAAGCAACTGGGGGTTTCCTGAATATCGTTTTGCCAGCGCGTCTGTATGGGCGTCAGGGCGCCTGTCACGGCATTGCGGCTGTAGACCGCCAGTACGCCGCCTGTCGCGGAACTGGTGAGGCCGCTGACATACACGTTGTTGCCATCCGGGCTGATGGCAATCGCTGTCGCGCCTTCAAGCGTGTGCGTGCTATACAGGGTGCTGGCGATCGAAGTCGAAAAGCTCCACGTGGCGTTGGCGTTGCGTTTGAAGATGCCCACCGCATTGCTGTTGTAACCGGTGACGTAGGCGAATTTGCTGTCCGGGCTGAAAGCCACTTCCCACGCGCCCGAGATGCCCGTCACGCCGCCTATGCCGTTGCGGAAAACCGCCTGCCGCGTGATCTTGCCGCTGGCCGCGTCGCGCGTATAGTCGACCAGCGTGCCGCTGATAAAACCAGTTGCAAAGACGTAGTTGCCGTCCGGGCTGACCGCGATGCCGCGCGGGGCTGCCAGGTCCGGGCGCGTATCGCCGGCGGCCCAGTCGCCGTAGAACGTGCCGGCATTGGTGTGCTTCGCTACCGCAATCTGGCTGTTGGCGGTCTGGTTGCCGCCGCCTGTCGCATACAGGTGCAGCCCATCGGGGCTCATGGCCGTGCCGTACGGGGCGGTATAGGTTGGCGGGAAACTGGCAAACCCATTCGGCCCTAGCCACTGTCGGTACGCCAGGTAGGGCGAAGGCGGCGCGATGCCCGTGCAGTTGATCACGTAGTTGTACGTCGAAGTCGAAGGGTCGTTGGAACCCACTTGCAGCGTGGCCGAGCGCAGCCCAAGCACCGCTGGCCTGCACGTGGTTGTGATGATCAACGTGGCGTTGATGCCCAGTTTTGCAGGCGAAATCATCTGGTAGTGGATATCGCTGGTGTCGCCGCTGAACCCGGCGAAGGTGACGG
>CAIQQO010000230.1 GCA_903873965.1 uncultured bacterium | reverse complement strand
TTCCTTCTGCTTTGCGCCACTCTTGTCGTTCCACTGGCGGTCTGTGGCAACGCTGAACGTGGTCACAGGATCGCCGCTCGGCATGTAACGCATTTCGGGGTCGCGGCCCAGCCGCCCGATGACTGTCATGGATTGATACATTTGATTCACTCTCCTTTGCTAAAGCAATTGCTGATAGCTCCGACACCCTGCACTATGCTGCGGCGATTACCGAGCCTGTCAGGATCATAGGTCGATGCGAAGCCGTTCTCAAGAGATTGGCCCTGGTCATTTCTGTTTCGTCCGTATGGCAGGCAGGGCTGCCAGCGGCGATGCGCCGTTGCACCAGCCGTCCATGTCCTGATAGCTCCACTGGTCGGCCACGATGCCGTGGAACAGGCTGGAACGGAATGGCATGTCCTCTACTCGTCTGCCCACCTCGGCCAGATGCGCGTTCTGTTGAACGGCGGCCTCAAGGCTGACGACCTTGCGGTGCAGGGCATCGCGTTCTGCTTGAACCTGCTTCAGGGCTTTCTGCAAGTCGTGTATTCCGTCACCTGACTTCTTGAAAGGCCACTTCATTCGAATAGCCCCGCGTCCTGCGGCGGATCACCCGGCAGCGGGTCGTACTCGATGGTGAACGGGTGCGCGTAATAGGTTACTGTCACCAAGTCGCGCGCATGCCTGAACGAACCATGCAACCCCGCCGCCTTGAGGATTTTGCTGATAGCCTGCTCCGGATTGGGCATGAGCTTTTGAACCTGCAGTTCAGTGAGTAGCCATGTGACCATGGTTGACCTCCACGGGCATCATGACAACGGGCGTGGGGATGCGCTCGATGGTGTACTGGTAGCTGCCCCACCCTTCGTCGTAGTCATCCTTGTCTTCGCCTATCTCGGACAGGCGTCCAGTCTTGCGGCACCAGTCCTCAAAGGCGCTGAGCGCGTCTGACGCACCGTCGTCCATCGTCTTGTGCGCCGGCTCTACAGTGAGTACCGCTACGGTGAGTGGCGCGAATCCGTCGCCCATGTAGAGCATGTAGCCCTGATAGTCGAGCAACGACTTCAGGAATACGGCACGCTTGATTTCGTAGCCCATCTCGTCAACGTAGTGGGATGCGCTGCATTTGGTTGTGTCTTCAGAACTCGGTCGTGTGATGTTGCTCATGGTTGTCAGCCGCCGGACTGGGCCGGGGTTTCTCCGCTTGTCTTCCGATGTCGAAAGCTGCATGCAAGGCTCGGCTCACATCGGCAAGAAATTGAACACGGGTGATCAGTGTGTCTGCCCGCTCCTTCAGTATGAAAGTGGCAAGTCTTTGCAGTTCCTCTTCGTCTGCTTCTGAAGTCATCATTGTGTTACTTGCTGTCCTTTGACCATTCGTAGGCTTGCGAGATGGCGTCGTAAACATCATGGAATGCTGCTGTGCGCCTGGGGCTGCGCTGATATACGCGGATGAAGTCATGCGAATCCGGCGTCCAGGATACGGACAAGCCGCCCTGCGCCAGCATCTTTGGCGCTGCCCGCATCCAGAACATGATTTCGATGCCGGGGTAGACGCTCTTGCCGTTATCAACTACATCAATAACAAACAGGACTTCATCGAGCACCGGGATATGCCTTGACTCGGATTTGGTGTTGATAAATCCGCGCAATTCCTCCGGGAACTGGGCGCGGGTGGCTTCTATTACGGCGTCCCACTTTGACGCGTAGCTGGGTTTGACCGCATCACGTTCTGCGGTCTTGGCTTTCATCTTGTTCATGATCAGTTCGATTGACATTGCTTACTCCTTTGGCCGGGCCAGGTTATTCATCAAATCCTAAGCCGCGTTCTTTCAGTGATATATATCTTGCCTGACTGATGATGATGTGGTCAAGCAAATCGATCTCCATGATTTTGCCGGTGTTCACAAGCGCTTTGGTCACCTTCACGTCCTCTACCGAGGGGGCGGGATCGCCGGACGGATGGTTGTGGAAAACGACAATGGATACGGCATTGTGGCGAACCGCTTCGCGGAACATTTCGGCGGTACGCATGCTGACGCTGGCGGTCTGTCCTTTGTAGACGCAATGGGTTTTGATGACGTTGTTACGCGCATCAAGCAGCATGACGTGCAGTTCTTCCTGCTCAAGCGTGCCCAGAACGGGCATCATGATCTGGGCGGCGTCGGCGGGCGTTTTGATCTTCGGCCTGTCGCCAGCGGACGCCGTGATCAGGCGTTTGCCCAACTCCAGCGCCGCCTTGAGCTGGATGGCTTTGACTTCGCCTACGCCTTTGACCTTGATCAGTTCGGTGATGGGCGCGCGGGCAAGCCCGTCCATTCCGTCAAACAGGCAGATGATCTGGTCGGCAAGGCCAAGCGCGCCTTCTTTTGCCGGTCCGTGTTGCAGGATGATGGCAATCAGTTCGCGCAAGCTCAATGCGGGTGCGCCGTACTGCAACAGGCGCTCGCGCGGTCTCTCGCTCATGGCGAGTGTGTAATCACTTCCTACTTCTTTCATATTGTTGTCTGGTTTCCCCGGCGCATCTAGCTTCAGGAACAACACGGGCAACACAAGTTCACAGGCATCCACTGATCCACGCCACGCATCGGGGGGCGACTCGCCACACACCTGCATTTGTTTGGTCTATCTGGTTTCTGCCTGCTTATTGGTCACGGCTTGTTGTCATCGGCGTTAGCGCGCCGGGGGGATTCCATCAGGGCAGCGTGAGGGCGGGGACTTGCCCTTCGACCTCCGCACCCGCTGGAAACACGACACACAGGTCTGCGATGAGACCTGCGAGCGCCTTGTCAATTGGATTGTTCAAATCCAGGTCGTAACTGTTGCCGTTGAGCTTGATCTGCAGGCTTGGCTCGGCGTTGACATCCATTTCGTGGAAGTTGCGCAGGACATAGCTTTTGGCTCCGATTACGAGATAGAAGTTCGTGTGACCGGTGTAACGGTCAATGGCGGTTTTGACGATTTTCTCCATTTTGATTCCCCAAAAATCCCCCCGGGGCTGTATACCCCGCAGGGCGTGGCACAAGCGCAGTTTTACGCCTGTAAACGAAAACAGCCCACCTGTGACAGTGGGCTGTTGATGACTGTAAGTGGGCCCCGGCTATGCGCCGGTGTTTTGGTTGGCCGGGCCAAGATTGTGCTTAGCCGCGATTGGTTTTGCTCCTTGGTTTGGGTTTATGAATGGGCAACAAAAAAGGCAGAGGTGGTGTGCCTCTGCCTTGTGAAAGATTGGCTTCGGATTATGGAGCAGGCGGAG
>CAIQQO010000229.1 GCA_903873965.1 uncultured bacterium | reverse complement strand
TGGGTGATTAACTGGTTGATATCGCGCATCGCGCGTAGCACCTGGTTGAGATGGTGGATGCGCCGTTCCGTTGCATGTCTGTACAGTGCCATTTCCAGTGCGGCCACCAGTTCATGGCTGCGCACGGGCCTGGCTAGATAGGCATAAGCATCGGTGATGCGGTTCTGCAGCAATATCTCTTCGTCGGTATAGGCTGTCAGGTAAATAATCGGGGTGTCAAACTGGCGGTGAGTTTCATTGTCAGCCTGTATATCGGTCATCACGCCGCGCAGGCGGATGTCCATCAGGATCACATCCGATTTCTGCGCCAACGCAGCGTCGACAGCAGCCGCGCCCGTAGTCGCCAGACCAGCAACCTGGTAACCATTCTGAACGAGCATTTCTTCCAACTGAGTAACTAGGATGGCATCATCTTCAACAATCAAAACTCGAACACTGATCATGAGGACACTCCGTCAGCTTTCCTAAAGGATGCAAAGCCATATAAAAAACTCAGGTCATGAGTTTGTTGACGATGAGCTCAGAGAAGACGACCTGCGCAACGTACCAAGCGCCATCAGCGCCACATCAGATTAAGCGCTGCCTAGCGCACTTTGAGTAGTATCTGTCCGGCAGATGGAATTGTCAAGAAACTATTCTGAATCCCTGCTATAGATGGTTCTTTACCCTGACTGTGTGCGATATTTCACAATGTTGACAATCGCCTTTTTGTCTGTATCCTTGCGTTTCCATCCAACCGTCCTATCAGCATCTCTGCCCTACTAATGCCCCTGTATTGTGTGTAGTTATGTCCAAATCGTTGTTTGTATCGGTAAAAATGAATCTCCACAGGTCACGAGGATTGGGTATTGTGGCGCGACTCATATCGTGTGTACTGGTTGCAGCCATCACGGCGAGCGCTCTGGGCACTTCGCCAGTCGTGGCAAATTCCGACATCGCGCAACCGAGCGCCGATATCCGGCCAGGCGGTGTCCTCGGCCCAACCTTTGGCGATGCGAAAGAGCCAACCCCAGTTGGACCCGTCGCGGCAATCCTGTATTCGCCCGTGCCGGCTGCGGCCAAAATCGCTCCCAGCGCTGTCGTGCAGGCCAATATTCCAGCCGGCACGAGTGCAGTCGCGAGTGGGTGTCATCGTACCTTCCTTCCCGTGGTGGGTACCAGTGGCTTTGTTCTGACACTTGGCGCGGCAGCGACTACCTTCCAGTTGAATCTTGACACAAACTGCCTGGTCATCGGCCAGGGCGGTCTCGGCCCCGTGCAGGTGAGTGTGAGCGCTGCGACCGCGCTCAGCGCGCCGGTCGTACTGTCAGTACAGGGCGCGCCGGGAGGGATGTTGACTTCATTCACGTCGCCAACGGCAACACAGACGCATCCCGGATCCGTTGTCCTGGCAGCAGGATACGCGATTACACCGGGTACGTACTTTTTGTTGGTGTCAGGCGCGGCGTCGGGTGTCACGCAGACGCAACGACTGCTGCTGATCGTGCAGGCGCAAACGATCTTAACCGGCACCGTCGTCATCTCGAAAACCAGCCCAGTCAAGGCGGATGTCGACGTCAACGTCACCCGCCCGACCATCATCGACTTCAGCGGCCCACTCAGCGCGACAACAGTCACCTCGGCCAGCATTTTCGCGCAGTTTGGCGGCATCACGTTGGCGGCGCGGCTCAACCTGTCGCCAGACCACCAACGAGTGACGCTGTTCTACAGCCCGACGCTGCCGGCGAGTGCGCGAGTGCTGGTGACCGTGAACGGCGGTGCTCTGATCGGTCAAAATGGCCAACCGGTGGACGCCGACGGCGACGGCTTGCAGGGCGGCGTGGGCACCTTTGACTTCGACACGCTCAGCCAAACCACGCTGACTGGCACGCAGGTGTGCGGGCGCGTGTTCGCCTCTCAACTCGTCACCGCAACCAATGCGCAGACGCAATCGCTTAATCTGCCGTTGCCCGGCGTGCGCATCAGTGTGGACGCGACACCACTCTCAATTACGACTGACCTCAACGGCAATTTCTGCCTCAACCCTGCGCCGGTGGGCCGCTTCTTCGTCCACATCGACGGGCGCACGGCAACGACCGGCACGACGCCGGGGACGTACTACCCGTTTCTGGGCAAGGCCTGGGAATCCCTGGCGGGTCAGGTCACCAGTGTGGGCGACTTCTTTCTGCCGTTGATCCCCACGGGCACGTTGCAGACGACCAGTGCTGTGTCCGACACGCTGGTGCGCTTCGCGCCGTCGGTGATCGCGAAGTTCCCCGACTACGCCAACGTGTCATTGCTCGTACCGGCCGACGCGCCGTACAACAACGACGGCACGCGCGGCGGCAAGGTGGGCATCGCGCCTGTCCCACCCGACCGCATGCCCGGGTCGCTGCCGGCCTGGCTGCGCTTCCCGATCGTAATCACCGTGCAGACCGACGGCGCGACGCGTTTCAACCGGCCGGTGGGTGCGTGTTTCCCGAACCTGCCCGACCCGACCACGGGCGTGCCAGTGCCGCCGGGTGGCCAGAGCTGGCTGTACTCGTTCAACCACGACACCGGACGCTTCGAGCCGGTGGGGCCGATGACGGCCAGCGCCGATGGCAAAGTGGTGTGCACCGACCCCGGTGTGGGCATCCCGGCGCCGGGGTGGCATGGGGCGGGACCGGCGCCGAAGGGACCGCCGCCACCACCACCGCCACCGAATGCCTGCCCAGTCGCTCTAGCCAGAAACCTCTCGCCAAGCGAGTCCCCACTGGACAAATGCACGAAGCGCTGTGTACAAGACCTAAAGATATGTTCACTTGGCGCATTAGGCTCAATGTTGGTAGGAAATCCACCTCAGGGCGCGGCGCTTGCCCTGGCCCTATGCCTTGGAATTGACATACTGTGCAAGTCACGTTGCAAGGAGGACAATCCGGCCTGCCCAACCAAACCACTGGCTGCTGTTAGCACCAGTCCGATGATCCAGTCGCCTCAGGAAGTCACCATTACCGATCCGATTCTGTTGCAACTATTGCCGATTTTTGAACAGAGGCGTGTGTTGGCATATCCATATGCGGTTCTCGGCAATGGCCAGATACCACCGGGAGTGCAGGCACAGATGGATGTACTGACCCAGCAGGCGGATCAGATAGCTGGAGGCAGTTCGACCAACTATGTTACGAACTACATCGCAGCGACTGAACTCGCAGGCGCGCCATTGGAACAGGAAATCGGTGAAGCCGCCGGAAATGCGCCGACATATCCTGTACGTTATGCAGCGACATTATTGCGTCCGAGTGGGTTGATGGTTCAGCGTGGACTGACCCAGGCCTATGGCCAGTACCAGATTTTTGTTCCGTCTGATGGCGTGCTATTGTGGGTAACTTTTTATGATCCTATAACACATGGCTACACCAAGATTTCTCCACGTCGATTGGCTCTTTCTCGCTATCAGCTACCCCGCTTTACACTTATACCAGTTGATAACACCTATCCAGACACAGATGCCGATGGCTTGCCGGATGCGGTGGAACTAGTGTACGGCACCAATCCCAACAATCCCGACACCGATGCCGATGGCATCCCGGACGGTGCCGAGGCAGATCAGGGCACCAATCCCTTGGATGGGCTGCCCACCATCACGGGTATCATCGGCGCGTCTGACACGCCCGGCTACGCGCTGGACGTGTGCGCGCTGAATGACATTGCCGCCGTTGCCGACTCCGATAAAGGCGTAGCGGTCTTCAATGTGTTCAATCGTATGAATCCGACCATCATCGCCCAGGTCGACACGCCCGGCAATGCCAGAGCCGTGGCTTGCGCCGACAAGTGGGTTGCGGTGGCAGACGACACCGCCGGGCTGGCGCTCATCGACATTACCAACCCGCCGGCCGCGCGCATAGCGCACCAAATCTACTTTGGCAGCGCCGTGCGCGCGGTGGTTGTTGTGGGCGACGTCGCCTACGCCGGTCTCGCTGACGGGCGGGTAGTGGATGTCGATCTCGCGACGGGGACCGTGCTGCAACAGTTGACTGTTTCATCAAGCCCGGTACAGGACCTGGCCGTCGAAGGCGACAGCCTGTATGTGCTGACGGAAGGTACGCTGTACGCGGTGTCACTCGACGCCTTCACAGTCACAGGTTCCGCTATCTCATCCGGCAATGTCGGCGTGGGTGGACGGCGCCTGCGCCTGTTTGTGGGAGGCGGAATTGCCTATGCCACACACACGCAGGGTTACAACACGTTTAGCTTATCCAATCCGGCTGTGCCAAGTCTCATCGCGCACGGCGTCACTGGCCAGTTCGGCTGGAAGCACATCGTCGCCAACGGCTCATGGCTGGGCGTGGCGACGGTGGGCAACAACAGCACCAACGACGGGCCACACAATGTCAATCTTTATGACGTGAGTAACCCGGCGGCGACAAATTCCTTCCTCACCGCGATTCAGACGCCGGGGACCGCCGAGGCGGTATCGATCTTCAACGGACTGGCCTATATCGCCGATGGTGCGGCAGGACTGGAAGTCATCAACTACCAGGCCTATGACGCACTCGGCCAGCCGCCCACCATCACTTTGTCGACCAACTTCGCGCCTGGCCTGGCCGAAGAGGGCAAGGAAGTGCGCGTGACGGCGCAGGTGAGTGACGACGTGCAGGTGCGCAACGTGGCGTTCTACCTCGACGGCGCGTTGGTCAGCACCGACGGCAACTTCCCGTTTAACCATCGCTTCACCACACCGCTACTCAACCAACAGCCGAGTTTTACACTCCAGGCGAAGGCAACCGATACCGGCGGCAACGTCGCCTGGACGCCGGTAACAACCATTACACTCGTCCCCGATGCGACTCCACCGCAGGTTAAACGCGTCACGCCATTTGCTGGCGGGCGCACGATTAATGCGCTGTTTGCCTACATGAGCGAGCCGATCAGTGCAACCACACTCACTTCCAGTTCATTCAGCCTGTACGATGCAGGTCCAGATGGTCTGGCTGGCACGCCTGATGACATGATCGTTCCAGCCAGGGCAGTGAGTTATCGCAGTGACATTGTCGCCGCATCTCTCGTGTTCACGTCGGCTCTGCCAATTGGCTTGTATCGGGCAGTCATCAGTAACACAGTAACCGACCTGGCCGGCAACAGTCTGGCTGCGACGCGCACATGGACATTCCATGTGGCCGATGCCGTATTCTGGACGAATGAGGCCGGCGGCGACTGGAGTAATCCCGGCAACTGGAGCACCGGCGGCCTGCCCACTACGGTGGACAACGTCTTCATCTCAGTGCCCGGGAATGTCATCGTCACGCATGCTCAGGGTGCGGATACGGTGCGAAACCTGTACAGTGACAACGCACTCACCCTGTCAGGCGGCAGCCTGAGCGTATCGGGAACCATGCAAGTCAACAACGCATTCGTGCTTTCCGGCGGCGCTCTGATGAACGCGACGATTGTCAGCGGCACCAGCTCACTCGCCGTTTTAAGCGGGCTATCCCAAAGCATACTGGATGGGGTGACACTGGCGACTACACTCGTTATGACGAGCACCACGGTGGTACCGAGCGTACGCGTGCGCAACGGGCTGACGCTCAGCAATACCACCATCCTGCTTGGCACATCCAATCCGGCCGGGGGCCTTTACGGCATTCTGTACTACGATGGCGCCACAACCATCACCGGCACGGGCGAGGTGATCTTCGGCGTCAGTAATTCTAATGGGATCATCGCGTATCTCGCCGGTTCGCGCCTCACAATCGGCCCCGGTGTCACCATCCGCGGCAATAGCGGTCGCGTCGGCGATAACACGGGCACGGTCACGTCACTCGGCTTGATCCGGGCGGATGATCCAACCGGGCAGATCACGCTCGACGGGGCCGGTTCGTCGTGGCAAGGTATCGTGAGTGCCGCCTCCGGCGGTAGCCTGTTGTTCAATGGCACCTACACCAACAGCGGCGTGATCAGCGTGACCAATGCCACGCTGACACTCAGCGGCAGGTTCAGCAACCTCGGCGCCATCCGCACAGTCAACAGCACCGTCAACCTCAATGGCACCCAGTTCACGCTGGCGGATCTCGGCGATCTGACTTACACGCCTGGCAGAGTCCGCCTCACGGGTGTTCTGAGCGACACCGGGCATACGCTGCTGCTCGATGCGTCAACCGGCGACTGGCAACTGGCTGGTGGCACTCTGCGGGGTGTTCAAGTCGTCGGCACGGGTGGATCGCGGCTTGTGGTCCCTAGCACCACCGGTATCCTGGACAGGGTAACGCTGGCAGCCACACTCGTCATGACCAGCAACACGGCAGTACCCAGTGTGGTTGTGCGCAATGGGCTGACACTCAGCAACGCCACCATCCTGCTCGGCACATCCAATCCGGCCGGGGGCCTTTACGGCATTCTGTACTACGATGGCGCCACAACCATCACCGGCACGGGCGAGGTGATCTTCGGCGTCAGTAATTCTAATGGGATCATCGCCTACATCGGCGGTTCACACCTGACACTTGGCCCAGGCGTCACTGTGCGAGGCAATAGCGGTCGCGTCGGCGACAATGGATCATTCACCAACAGTGGAAGCATCCAGTCCGGTGAGACAGGCGGGGTCATTTCGCTGGATGGTAATGCCTGGCTTAACGATGGGCTGATCGAGGCCCACAATGGCGGGCAGCTCGTAACGCAGAATTCGGGCACGAACGGCGGTACATTGATTCCCGGGGCAGCGCCTGGCGCAATGGCACTCACCGGCAACTATACACAAACCACAACTGGCATTCTCGTCATCACGATCAGCGGCACACAGAACGGCCGGCTCAACATCAGTTCTTTCGCCACTCTGAGCGGGGCGCTGTCTATCTCACTCACCAATGGTTATCTGCCCAACCTCGGCGACAGCTTCACCATCATGACCTACATCAGCCGCACCGGGCAATTCGCGACTGTCACCGGCACCGCTATCGCGGCGGGCAAGCAGTTTCAGGTGAACTACGGCGCGACGGCGATCACGCTGAGCGTGGTCGTAGCGTTGAATGCGTCGAAGCTACTCACCAGCATACAAATCGGCGGACGCCCACACGTCATGTACAAACTGGCAGTTGGCCGCACGGCGATGTTGGATACCAATAGATTGAGCGGGACACTGCCAACGGCGTGGATGGAAGCGCTGATCGACATCGTGCGGGAGCAGCGGTTTTCGCCGCCTGTGGCCTCGCGGTTATATGCTTACACCGGCATTGCGCTGTATGAAGGCGCGCGTCCGGGATTGAAGGGATATCGCTCTCTGGCCGGGCAACTGCAAGACATGCCCGCTATGCCGGAACCACTAGCCGGTTTGGAATACGATTGGCCGACGGCGTCTGCCACAGCAGCACATACGGTAATAGAGGGCCTTTTGCTGCGACCGTGGCCTGCCACACGTGAACGCCTCGATACGCTGTTGCAGGGACAAATGACCGCGCGCTCGTTGACCGCGTCGCCGCTTGTCTTGATGCATTCGCTGGATTACGGCAAGCGGATCGGACGTGCCATCCTCGACTGGGCTGCCGCCGATCACTTTCAGTCCACGCGCGGATTGGTCTATACCATGCCCGTCGGCGACCCGTCCTACTGGGTGGGTCGCGACGGGCAACGTCCGCTGGAACCCTACTGGGGACGTTTGCGCACGTTCGCATTGCCTGATGCAGGAGCCTGTGACATACCGCTCGACATCACTTTCAGCACCAGTAGGGATTCGCCCTTTTATGCGCAGGCTATGGAAGTACTGACGACCACGGCTGGACTGACGTCCGACCAGAAGGCTATCGCCTCATTCTGGTCCGACGCGACAGGGTTCACCGGTACGCCGGGTGGTCACTGGATATCGATCGCCAATCAGCAGGTGCGCTCGCGCGAGTTGAGCTATGACAAAGCGGTGGAACTGTATGCGCTGCTCGGGATCGCGCTGGGCGATGCATTCATCTCGGCCTGGGAAACCAAATACCAGGTGCTGTTGATCCGACCGGACACTTATATCAACAACACCATCGACGCGGGCTGGTCGCCGTACCTGACCACGCCGGCATTTCCTGAATACCCGTCCGGCCACTCGGTTGGATCGGGTGCGGCGGCAGAGGTACTCACGCAGCTCCTCGGCGCTGAGGTCTACACGGATGATACTCATCATGATGATTTGAAGTTACCGCCGCGGGCATTCACTTCATATTGGGAAGCAGCGCAGGAGGCGGCGTGGTCACGCCTCTATGGCGGAATCCACTTCCGCGCTGCGATCATGAATGGGCTGGCGCAAGGGAAATGTGTAGGTATGAACTTGTTGGCGCGAATTCACATCAGTTGAATTTCCAGCACACCATGTGTATGGGCGCTTACCGCGCTTTCGACATCCATCCTGCCACGCCGCCCAGCATGCACACGGCGCCGACGCAGACGAAGGCCGCGGGCCAGCCCGCGGTTTCTGCCAGCCTGCCGAACAGAATCGGCCCGACCAGCATTCCGATGCTCTGGCCAACCATGATGATCCCCATCGCCAACCCGCTCTGGCGTTCGTCGTTCACCGCTTCGACGCCCGCGGAAAATATATTCGTTGGCACCAGTCCCGTGATCGCGCCATGAATCACCACCACTACCGCCAGTACCGGCAAGCTGCTTAGTCCCATCGAGACCACCATGCCCCCGCACAACAGCATGCCCAGCACAAAGAGCTTGCGCCGCGTCCCGACGCGATCGGACAGAATGCCGCCCAGCGGGCATGCGATGATGATGATCATCGAGTTAATGCTTGGCAGGAGCGCTGCCTGTGACAGGGGCAGTTTGAAAACGGTGCTGACATAGGTCGGCAGGTAGGTGCTGAACGACACACTTGCCATCACGAAACACCCGAACGCCAGCCCGATCAGCCAGAGTTTGGGGTTGCGCAGCACTTCCAGTGGGTTGCCATGCGGATGCTTCACGGGCGTCGCGCCGGCTGCACCTGTCACAAGGGCTGATGTCACTGCGGCAGCCCCAATGTCGCCGACCGTGATGGGCAGCACAGGCGCTTTCGGCTTGATGACGGCGATGAACATCACCATTGTGATCAGGGCATACAGGCCGCCAAAGCCCCACACGGTTTGCCACTGGCCGTCATGCGCCAGCAGCGGCGCCAGCAATAGCATGGTGGTATTGCCGATCGGCACCCATGCTGACCAGATACCCATGGCCGAACCGCGCTTTTCGACCGTAAACCACATCGCAATCACGACTGGCGCCAGCACTGCCATAAAACTGGTGCCGACGCCCTCGATCACGCGGCCCGTCAGCATCATTTCTATCCCCGGCCCGCCCGGCAGGTTGCCTGAAAGATAGCCGATCACGACGCCAATGATGATTGCGCCGCCCGCCAGCAACCCGGTCATGCGGAATCCCACGCGCTGCAAAATCAGCCCGGCCGGCAAGGCCAGTATCAAGCCCGTCATGGCATACACCGACATCAGCAGACCGGAATTGCCCACCGTCAGGTGAAACGCGTCCATCAGGATCGGCAGGATGGGCGGCGCCTTGGACTGGTTCAACGGCGCCGCGATGCTGAAAGCCAGCAGGATGACAAGGACGAACCACGCCGTGCGCGCGCTTGTCCTTGGGCGGGTGCCCGTGTTCATTGCCATAAATTCAACCCTTCCTGATGGATGCAAAGCCGCAAAAGGCCTAAGTGGGACGGGAAGCGGCGCCGTCTTTGATGGCGGCAAGCACCGCCGCTTCGGGGCGCGCCTTGTAATGCTCATCCAGCGGATAGCAGCCCGACACCAGCCCATTGCGCGGACCCGTCGTGCAATCGCTGAAGGTGCGGCAGATGCGTTTGCGCTGCAGCGCGCGCCCCGCCAGCACATCGGACGGCATTTCGGGATACGACAGCACCATTCGCCCCAGCCCGACGAAGTCCGCCATGCCCGTACGTACCACGTGTTGCGCTACGTTGGGCAGCCACTCCTGCAGATACGAGTACCCGGTGCCGACGATGGTGAGATCAGGGCGATGTTGCTTCAGCCGCGCGGTGGCGTTGATCTGGCGCGCGACGCCGGCGAGCGGGTCTTCGGGCGGTTGATAGCCGTCTGACGGCGGGAATAGCGCGGGGCGCTGAATATGCGGGTTGTAGTATGGGCTGCCTGCCGTGATGCAGGCGAGCCGGATGTCGAGCGAAGCCAGTAGGTCGAGGAAGGCAAACGGTTCGGTAAAGTCGATGTTCAGCCCTGTGGCGTCGCTGCCGAAGGCGTAGCGGTAGGACTCACCCGTTGGCCAGTCGGGCGCGCCAGCGCCGTCGGGGCCGGGGCGGAAGGGCACAAAGTCAATGGCGCTCAAACGCACTCCTATGCCCAGCCCGGGCGCTGTTGCCCGTATTCCGGCGGTGATTTCGCGCAGGAAGCGCGTGCGGTTCTCAAAGCTGCCGCCATAGCGCCCCGGGCGATCCACGGCGCTCAGGAATTCATGGCCCAGATAGCCGTGGCAGTGCTTGATGTCGACAAACGCAAAACCGGCCTGCTGCGCCAGCTTCGCGGCGATGATGTAGTCATCGATCAAGCGCGCGATGTCGTCGTCGCTCATCAGCGGATAGGCATCGGTCAGGCCAAACTTGCGGTCGAGTACCGGGTGGTGATACAGGATTTGCGGCGCCAGCTTCTTCTTGTCGGTCGGGCGACAGAATCGCCCCGAATGCGTCAGCTGCACGCCGATCAACAGATCGTCGGTGCGCCCGTGTGCCTGTGCGTGCGCATTCACCAGCGTTGCGCGCAGGCCGGTGAGGTCAGCCAGGGTGTCAGTGTTGATGATTAACTGGTTGGGATTGGCGCGCCCGTCGGGTCGCACGGCCACCGCCTCGCCACCCCAGATCAACTTGGCGCCGCTCAGGCCGAAGTGCTCCCAGCGTCGCACGGTCAGGTCGCTGGGATGACCATCAGTTGTGCCGTCCCATCCTTCCATCGGCAGGATGGCGAAGCGGTTACCCAGCGTCATGCCATCGGACAACTGATAAGGTTGCGCCAGCGGCGCATCCGGCCCACTTTGCAAGTCTGGATCGAAGCCTAGTGACACGTTGATGGAGGCCAGGTACTCGCTGAATGACTCAGCCGTCTTCAAGGCCGCGATACGCCGATAATTGTTCATGCTACTCCTTAATAGTTTTTACCAACCTTGCGAAGGGTGTCGTTCCAGGCGTCTACCCGCACGATACCGTTCGCAAGGCTTTGCATCCTTCTGGAAGGATTCAGGTCAGAGCCGCTGCAGGTGGATGCCGCCGTCGACATTGATGACTTCGCCGGTCGAGTAGGGCAGGTAATCGGCTGCGATGGCGACGACGGCGCGCGCGACCTCTTCGGCCTGCCCCCAGCGCGCGATGGGCGCGAGGCCTTCGGCGAAGCGCTTATCGTATTTCTCATGCACAGCGCTGGTCATGTCGGTTTCAATAATGCCCGGACGGATTTCGTACACGTTGATGCCATATTCGGCCAGCCGGTCGGCGAACAGTTTCGTCATCATGCCCATGCCCGCCTTTGACAGGCAATACTCGGCGCGGCTGGTGCTGCTGATGTAGGCGCTCATCGAGCCGATGTTGATGACTTTCGGGCGTGGGCCGGCCTCGTGGCGCGATGCTGCCATGTGTTGCGCCACGGCCTGCGTCAGAAAGAACGGGCCTTTCAGGTTCACGCCCATCACTTCGTCGTAACTGGCCTCGCTCATTTGCAGCATATCCATGCGCTTGCGCGGCGCCATGCCGGCATTGTTCACCAGCAGGTCGATGCGGCCATAGGCAGCCAGCGCCGCATCCAGCAAATGGGCGCGCTCGGACGCAACGGCGATGTTGGCCTGCACCGCAGTGCCCGTACTCCCGGCTGCGTGTATCAGCCCAAGCGCTTCGGCGGCAGCGTCGGCGTTCGACTGGTAATTGAGCACGATGCGCCAGCCCTTCTGTGCCAGCGCCACGGCAATCGCGCGGCCAATCCCACGGCTGGCGCCGGTCACCAGCGCCACGGGCGCGCCGGCATTAACGGTTCTATCGATTAACTCACTCATGTTCATTAGCCTTCACGTTCGAGAATCTGCCATACCCGCGCCACGTAGTGCCGGTAATGTGCGATCGGCGTGCCGTTGGGAATGCGGTGGTCGAGTCCAAGCAGGCAACCGCCACTGCGTATCATGGGCGGCAGCTTGTATTCTAGTTCGGCGTCGATCTCGGGCAGCGTGCGCCGGATGACGTGTTTGTCAATGCCGCCCACAAAGGCGAGGCGATCGCCATACTTTGCGCGAATCTGCACAATGTCCATCCCGGCGGCCGGCTCCATCGGCAGCATGGTGTTGATGCCGGCGTCGATCAGCGCATCGAGCACGCTCATCACATTGCCATCGGTGTCGATGCTGAACAGGCGCGTGCCGCGTTCGTTCAGCATGTCCCACACGCGCCGGTAGTAGGGCTTCAGGAATTCGCGAATGTGGCGCGGGCCGATCAACGGGCCGCTCTTGCCGGCAAAGTCTTCGTGTACGTCGAGTTGATCAATCTGCACCTGCCGCGAAACCGTTTCCAGCACGCGAAAGGCCGTTTCGCCCATCGTATCCAGCATGTCGCGGATCAGTTCAGGCTGTTCGTAAAACGCGATGCATAGCGCCTCTTCACCCATCAGCTGGCGTGGTTCGTCGAAGCCGCCCGGCAGGCCAACGCACACGACATAGCCGTCGTCCTGCGCCTGCCGCGCCGCTGTCTCCCAGCCGTCGCCGAAG
>CAIQQO010000228.1 GCA_903873965.1 uncultured bacterium | reverse complement strand
CCGCCATACCGCGTGCTCTCCAGATCGTCGCCTTTCGTTTCCAACACTGGCACGATGCCTTTCGATATCGTGAACTCGATGATGCGGCGGTAGTGCACTTCAAAGTCGAGTACCCTCGGCCAGTTGCCAGTATCGTTGGTGCCGAGCAGAATCAGCGCGACGGCGGGACGTTTGCGCCGATACTCGCAGGCCAGCAGGTGTTCGCCGGGCAAGCAGCGTGCCGCATCGGCTTTGGCCGGGTCCATGATGCCGATCGTGTCGATGCCAACAACGGCGGCGACTGTGGTGAACTGGAACGAGCCTTTGAAGAATTTGATGGTGCTGGACAGGTAGTCGAAGCTGCCAAGGTCGTAATTGCCGGCGTCAAAAGGTTCAAGGTAGAGTGGGCTGGCGCTGTTGCTGTCACCCACAACGGCAAATACATTGGCGCGGTTGCCCAGTGATTGACCGGCGGCAAAAATATCGCGCGCGCGCGTGCTGAAACCCGACAGGTACGCCACGTTGCCTTTCAGCGAATCCGTCGAAATCGCTGCGCCGGCCGGGGCTTTGACCGCTACCGCCACGCCACTCGCGCTTCCGGATGAGTTGGCTGCATCCACATAGCGCGCCATTACCCAGCCGCGATTGCCGTCCGCCAGCGCCACCAACATCCATTGTTGATCATCGCTGTGCCTGATGATGACAACGGGCGTGAGTGCCTTGAGTTTGGATAACACCACGCTGTTGGCCGAAGGTCCTTCACGCATGCGCAGCCCGTCGGCATTCACAGCGACCATGCCGGGCGTGCCCTTTGGTCCGGCTGCCGCTGTGGCAGTGACATCGGCCTTAACCTGTGCAATCTGTGCTGCGTTGATGGACCCTGCTGCCGGGATGTTGATCACCTGTCCGAGCTTGAGCCTGTCCGCGTCAATGCTGGGATTGGCTACGACCATCTCGTCAATCGTCAGCCCATAGCGCACAGCCACATCCCATAACGTATCGCCGTCGACGATGGTGTAGGTCACCGGTATGGATGCAGGTAACGGCGTTGCCGTAGTCGGAACAGTCGTGCTGAGGTTGGCTGAACTGCGCGTCGGCGAGGCTGCAGTCAGCGCGTCAGCCGATGCCGGTGTAGGCGCGGCATCAGGCGTCCACAGGATGTGAACCTCAGGGGTGAAGGAGGGCGCAGGCGTCGCTGCCCCGCATCCCGCCGCGATCACGGCACAGGCACAACCCGCAATGATGGCGTTTCTGATATTTCGAACTGCTCGCATACCAGGCCATTATCAACGATTGAACCTACCGCGTATGCCTATAAAATACGTCCGGGTGAATTACATGAAATATCAATCACGCAAGTTTCCTGCCGCGTTCTTCGCGTTGCTGACGTTGGTCGCAGCTTTTCAGTCGGGTTGCCAGTCACAGACCTCGACCAGCGGGGCCGGTGGCGCAGCGCAGGTGGTGCAGGCATACCTGCAGGCGCGCGTTCAGAGCGATGTTGACAAGATGATTGGCCTGTCCTGCCCGGCGTGGGAAGCGCAGGCGCGCGTTGAGGCAGCCTCATTCAAGTCGATGAAAGCGACACTCGATAACGTGGCGTGCAAGGATGCCGCGACGGACAACGGCGTCGCGCTCGTGTCGTGCAGCGGCAAGATTGTCACGTCCTATAACGGCGAGTCACGCGACTGGAGTGTTGCCGACAAGCAGTTCAAGGTAGTGCAGGATCGCGGCGACTGGCGAATGTGCGGCTACCAGTAAGGTCACTCCTTGCTTCGTAAACCTGCGCATGGCCGGTGCGGTCGCTCGTGAACACAATTGTCGCGCCGTCGGGCGAGAACGACGGATGCGGATGGGTGTGTTGCGGCGCGTACACTTTCCACTTGCCCTGCTTGTAGTCGTCATCGTCGTACGGGCAGTGGTCGGTGTTCCAGTGCGCGCCTTCGTTACTCGATTTTGACTGGCACAACACTTGCGGCGCGCCGATGCCGTCGCGCGGATCGAACAACAACAGGCCGCGATCGGGGAAAGCCGTGTCGGCGCACATCAGCGTGCCCTGACGGTTCATGGCCGGGTGCCATGCGTTGAAGGTCGCCACTTGCCGCACCGCGCCTGTGTCGACGTCGACGCCGATGAGCCCGTGCGGCCAGCGCGTCACGACCAGTTCGCGCGTGCCGGGACGCCACGTTTCGTGCACAACCCATTCCTTCTGAGCGGCGTCGCGCTTGTAGACT
Source organism: uncultured bacterium (assembly GCA_903873965.1). Classification (GTDB taxonomy): domain Bacteria; phylum Chloroflexota; class Anaerolineae; order J036; family Brachytrichaceae; genus CAIXPS01. The sequence goes on along the minus strand of CAIQQO010000228.1, from coordinate 4,071 downwards.
AGCCGGTTGCCGCTGCCATCGCGTCCGATCACCCACATGCGTTCGTAGTACGCTCCGGCGTAGCGCAACAGCGTGTTGTCGGACGGGTGAAACTCGGGGTGGCCGATGGTGTCACGTTCGAGGATGACGTTATGCTGCCCGGTGCGCGTATCGATGATGACGAATCGCGTCACAGCGCCGACCTTGACCGGCACCGCCCAGTAGTGATCGTCGTGGCTCACGGACGTGGTGCCCATGGCAGCGCCAACCATGCCCGGCTCGCGCATGGCGACAGCGCCAAAGTTCACCAGCTCCTCTTCGCGCAACGTCTCGGTGTCGACACGCCACGCGCCGGTCGCGGCAGTGAAGTACACATAGCGCCCATCGTGCGAGGGATGGACAGACCACTCGCTGATGCCGGCGTGGTCGGTAAGTTGCAGCAGTTGACCCGTATCGCGCAACTCGGCAAACAACTCCGGCCTGCCGGTGCGGTGCGACACCAGAATCAAGCGGCGCATCGCGTCGTCATAGGCCGGCAGGTAATAGAACGGGTGATGGTGAATCGACGGGTACGCGGTTACCTGACGCATGAGCGCGCCCGTCGTCTCATCGATGAACGTCGTTGCTTCGGAAGCCAGCAGCGCGCCGCGCGTCATGGGCGTGGGTAACTGATCGACAACATCGCCTCGACATCCATCGGGTCGACGCCGTATTTCTGCCGCAACGCCGCGCGCGTGAGAGCGTCGGTTTCGAGTTCGCCATCGACCGGCAACCTGACGCGCTTGCCGTCGTTCAACGCCGATTCGCGCGCGCCGATCTCCATCATCTCCGACATCAACGCGTCCTCGTCCGTGAATTCACTCTGGCGCAAACCGCGCACGGCGAGGGCGAAATCGACGAGGTGGTTCATGATCGAAACGCCATACCAGTCCTCGGCGTGGGCGGGCAGTTCGGTCGGGCGATAGGGATTGACGTATTCGATCAAGCCGGTGGGTGTGTCGGCATAACTGCGAACCCACGTGCGCCCCTGCATCTCCATGATGACGGGCGTGATCACATCCGCCATACCGCCGCCTGAGAGAATGCCGGCTGCTTCCTGAGCCGGCGCGAACTTCGCCGCAGAGCAGTAGCGCAGTTCGGTCTGGGTATTGCCCCATGAAACGCCCATGGCGCGATGCAGCAGCGTGCCGAGTTCGCCCTGCCACTCGGTGTACCCGGGGCGCGGCTGGCGACCGAGATGCCCTTTAACATGACCGGAGCCGGTGTCCATGACGAGGAAGCCATCCGGGAAGCCGAAGAAGCGCGCGTTCAAGGTCTCTTTCTCGATGTAGCGCTGCGGCATCGAGTAGAAAGCAGGATGCGCCATGTCATGCTCGATGCATTGCACCCACTGCGGATGCGCGCCGGCATACGCAATCCAGCGCGAGTTGTTGTGATAGCCGGTGTGGTCGGCGTAGCTGTAGATGCGCCCGATCCGGCCAAGATAGCCGCTGGCCTTGACCGTCTGCGCGAAGCGATCGACCGGGAAGCGGAAGAAGTTCTCGGCCACGCGGACGATGACATTGTTGCGCCGCGCGGTGGCGATCATGTCTTTCGTCTGCGCCACGGTGCTGGCCCATGTTGTCTCGGTCATGTTGGGGATGCCGTTGGACGACATCAGGATCGACAGCGAGTGGTGCGATTCAACCGGCGTGACGATGACCGTAGCCTCCATCGGGCGGTCCTTCATCAGTTGGCGGATGTCGTAGTAGGGCGTGGCGTTTAAGGCCGCAGCCTGCGCGTCGCAATGCGCCTGCACGGGATCGCACACGGCGACGACGTTGATCCACGGCTTGAGCGAAGACATCAACGGGCGATAGATGGTGGACGCGCGATTGCCTGCGCCGATCAACGCGATGCGCAGGGGGTCAGTTGGAACAGGTAGCTGGCTCATGGTTTCAATATCTCCGATGGGCTGGATGGCACACAATGATTGTTGGGTGGTTTTATCATTGAGGCGGGGAAGTGTCAAATGGATGATGATGCCACTGCCAGACCTTTGGGAGGCGTTGGTAGGTAGCGATGATCTCAAGTCCGAACCCCAAAGCTCTGCCAGAGATGTTCGTAAATCATTCTTTCCGAATCTGCGTAAATCTGCGCCATCTGCGGATTGGGTCGTGTCTGGCTTGTGTAACGCGGCCAGTTGATGATTCCCGACGCGCTTGCGGACTTTTGACAGCACAGTTGACAGCAAAAGTCACCTTTTCGTTCCGGCCTTGCGATAAGCTGTATGCATGATGTAGAAGCCTTGCAGGCTCACAGAAAGGCTATGCATCGTATCTCTACATAAAAGGAGGTAGCCCTGGCGGCGAGATTGTTGAGTGACGGTGAATAACAGTTCTGTAAGAATTGCCGGGCTGCTTGACGCCTTGGTGTCAAGGTGGCCGTTCCGTCGATGAACACATTAGCTCCTAATTAAGTCGTTTTGCAGGAGGCTTGATCATGTTTGCTAAAACTTTGAGAAAGGCTTTTGCCATACCGCTGGTGCTCGTGTTTTCGATCCTATTAGCCCATCCCGCTGCCGCTGCCGCTCCCGTCATTGAGAATGGCACATTTGACAACCTTGGTGGGGACTCGGCTCTATGCGGCTTTATGGTATTGAATCATGAAGTAGGCACGTACCAGACTAGATCCTATTTCGACAACCAGGGCAATCTGCAACGTATTGAAATGCACGTCAATGGTACTGACAACTTCTACAACCCGGACAACCCCAGTGTCGTGTTATCCGGTAAATTTGCCGGCAACTTTGGATTCGTCGATTGGAGTGGAGAGTTGTTGTCCACCCAAGGCGTGCCTTATCACATCACGGCTCCAGGCTATGGCACGGTCCTGGTGCGGGCTGGTCTGTGGCTGGACTATTATCCCAGTGGACAGGTTGTGGGCAAGAACTCCGAGATTGATCCGAAAGATATGCAGCAGTTCTGCTCGATATTGGCCGTTCATTGATTCCCTGCCGAATTGACACAAAAAGTCACCTTTTCGTTCCGGCCTTGCGATAAGCTGTATGCAAGATGCAGAAGCCTTGCAGGCTCATAGGAAGGCTATGCATCGTATCTCTACATAAAAGGAGGTGGCCCTGGCGGCGAGATTGTTGAGTGACGGTGAATAACAGTTCTGTATGAATTGCCGGGCTGCTTGACGCCTTGGTGTCAAGGTGGCCGTTCCGTCGATGAACACATTAGCTCTTAAATCGTTTTGCAGGAGGCTTGAAAATGTTTGCTAAAACTTTGAGAAAGGCTTTTGCCATACCGCTGGTGCTCGTGTTTTCGATCCTATTAGCCCATCCCGTTGCTGCTGCCGCTCCAGTCATTGAGAACGGCGGATTTGACATGATTAATACGGAAGCCGTGGATCCATCCACATGTGGCTTTGTGGTACTGGATCACGAAGTAGCCACGTACCAAATCCGGACCTATTTCGACAACCGGGGCAATCCGCAGCGTATCGAATTTCACGTCAATGGCACTGATAACTTCTACAACCCGGATAACCCTGGTGTCGTAATAAGTGGAAAATTTGCCGGCACACTGGTGTACGATGGGAACGGGAATATGGTGTCCGGCCACGGCGTACCTTATCACATCACGGCTCCGGGCTATGGCACGGTCCTGGTACGGGCTGGTCGGTGGCTAGACTTTTATCCCGGTGGACAGGTTGCGGGCAAGAACTCCCTGCTTGATCCGAAAGATATACAGCAGTTCTGCTCGATATTAGCCGTTCATTGATCGGTGACGGTTAGTCCTCTCCCCAACCCTCCCCGACACGGGGAGGGAGTCGGAGGGGCTAGGCAAGTTGGCGACCTTTCGGGTGTGTTAGCAGCGGTCGCCGTCGTATAAGGTTCACCCGAAAGGTCTGCCAGAGGTGTTCGTAAATCACTCTCTCCGAATCTGCGTAAATCCGCGCCATCTGCGGACTCTGCGCATTCGGCGGTGTCTGGCTTGTGTTGCGCGTGGGCGTTGTGCGTACCGCGGCCACTCGACGTCCCCCTTGTCACGAATCACACATCCGACGCATCTTGGCGTGATCCGGCCATAGTCTAGACGCTAAAAT
>CAIQQO010000227.1 GCA_903873965.1 uncultured bacterium | reverse complement strand
GTTAAGCGGCTTTCATCGAGAAAGTGCCTTTCTGGGTGCCGATGTTGATGGTCCCGACCAGCGTGAGGTAGCCGACGCCGAACGTGCCTGAGAAGTCACCGATATAGGTGGCGTTGCCCAGGGCGTCGTAGGTGAACCACGAGAAGAGCAGTGTCGTGCCAACGTAGCGGCCATATCCTTTGTAGGTGGTGCCGCCGGTTTTGATCGTGCCAAAGAAGATGCCGCGCCCGTTAAATTGCGTGATCGTGAAGTTCTGAATTGCGATGATTTTCCGCCCGCCAACGGCGGTGCCGGCATAGGTCGTGGGTGTGGTGGCAGCGCTGACTGGCGCACTCACGCCCAACACACTCACCAGAATGAAGGCCATACAAACAATAAGGGATTGCGATATTTTGCGATTGGTCAATACAGTGCTCATTAAATAAAGGGTAACCGTGAAATATGTGACTTGATCAATAAAGCAATGAGAGTTTCTTAATAACTAACTGACATACGCAGAGTGTCACTGTGGGCGTGATAGCGCGTGAATAGGCGATCGTGTCATGCCGGGGTCACTGTCGTGCTGCGCGACGGGCAGGTAGACGAAGCGGTTCAGCGTGACAGCAGTCGCCTTCCAGCGGTGATAGAACACATTCAAGAGCGGCACAAATTCTGTCGTCGCTTTCTGCTGGCCGACGGTGTTGGGATGGCTGTCGCCGGAGGGGTATTTGGCGTAGTTGTTGTTTACCGTCTTCTGATGTTGCACGGCGCCGGTGCTGGCCAGCCAGCGGTGATGGTTACCGTTGACCCAACCGACATCGGTTGCGTTCGGATTGCCACCGTTGCTGGTCATCACGTTGTAATAGTCAAACACAGCCACGTTCTTGAACGGATATGTCGCCAGCCAGTTGTTCATCAGCCAATCGTTGAAGGCGCGCGCATTGGCGGCGCGATGTGCTGCAGACACCGAATCAGGCGGATAGTCGCCCTGCGCCAACGGCGGCGCGGTGATGACGATAAAGAGCTTATCCGGACGGGTGGCAAAGTACATCAGGATGGCGTTGTAGACGGCTTTGGCATTCGCCACGGTCAGCGAGTCGTCCGGCGTTGCCAGCGGCGCATCATCGGGATTGCCGTACATATCGGAGTTGGGGAAGCATGACTTGAACACGATGATGGTGTTTTCGCCGGCAGGTATCACTGAGCGACGCCCCCAGTTGCCGTAGTCGCCGATATTCTGGTCGACTTCGTCATACACCGCCTGCATGATCGCGCCGCGATCCGCACCGGTGAACCACTCAGGCCAGTTGGGAATATCCGTACGGTCGCCGACGCCACTCGGTCCCCAGCCATAGTTGGTGGCGCTGACGAAGTAGTTGGTGTTCGACAAGGCGCGCCCCAGGCCACCAGCCAGGTCGTTTTCGCCAACATCGGCCAGCCAATAACCGCCGGTCGAGTGGTGAATGAAGACGAGTTTGACCGTCGTTGTGGGTGGGGCGCTGCTATCCGGCGGCGTCGCAGCGACAGGCGCGCGCACCGGCCCGATGGACATGCTCATTAACAAAGCCTGAAACAGCGCTACCAACAACACCATGGCAGTCATCCCGTGCCTCCTTATCAGGGCTGACTATAGTACAGTTTCGCCGCACGGCACATCCGTGCAATGCCGTATTGCGCGGGCATGCTGTCCATTGACGATGGAGGATCGCAGGATAAACCGTTGCCGGGGCATGGTGGCCGTCCGGAAGTGCAGGCATTTGCCCACACTTGCCTGGTGCACGCGGTGTTCCGCGGCGCATTATCTCAATCTTTTCCGCCGAAGTGGCTAAGGGCAATAAGGGCTGCTGAAACTACCGCCACAGCAATTGCAAAAAGTAATGAAGAATATGGGTCTTTCCACTCAACCAAATGCTCAAGAAACTTGACTACCATTACAAGGATAATCACGCCGCCAAGTTTGCTCTTGAGTTCATGGAGATTATGGGCCAACATCCAGTCGGGAAGAGCAAGTTTGTTGATAAAAAGCTCGTACATGCTTACCGCAAAGATGTATAGCGCAGTGGCAATAAGGAAACTGTCTACCAGTTCTATTAATGAAATGGCGATGTACGGGTCCTTGCCATAACTTGTAGCAATGACAATCACCGCGTTATAGGTCTTCACTACGCCCCATCCAAAGGCAGTCATCGACGCCAAAAGCAAAGAAATGACACCAACAATAGCCAAGTACCTTGTTTTTTCAAGAAGTTTTCCCACCGAAGTCTCCCGAAAGCACGCAGCTTTCAACTTTTCTTAGGCGCGGAACTGTTACGCCGGGCCAGCCACTTTTCAAATTCAATGCCAACAAAGATCAGTCCACTGAGAGCCACACTAATGGCAAAGTCAGTCGCTGTCAATGGCACGGTCTTAAAGAAATCCTGCAGGAAAGGAATGTAGATGACAGCCACTTGGAGGCTAAACGTTACACTCGCCATTCCGAGCAGTAATGGATTGGAGAGTGGTCTAACAAAAAATGAGTCGTGTGAAGAGCATGCAGCAAGGGCTTGCCACACTTGCGAAAAAGCCAGTGTCGTAAATACCATTGTCTGCCAGGTGTCGCGTCCAGCATAAAAGTACCACGCACCGATGCCGAGAGTGAGAACCCCAATCAGCGTACCCACCCATACAACATGTACTCCCGCCCCCCGACTAAAGACGCTTTCTTGAGGTGAATAGGGAGGACGGCGCATGATATTGCGTTCTGCCGGTTCTACGCCCAGGCCCAATCCCAATAACCCATCTGTCAGTAAGTTCAACCATAGCAGTTGCAATGGCAATAGTGGTATGGGCTTTCCAAGAAACGGGGCTAACAGCATGACCATCACTTTACCAACGTTGCCCGCAACCGAGAATTTTACAAACTTACGGATATTGTCATAGATGACACGGCCTTCTTCCGCTGCCGCAACAACAGTGGCAAAGTTATCATCCAGCAAAACCATATCGGATGCTTCTTTCGCCACATCTGTGCCGGTGATGCCCATGGCCACGCCAATGTCAGCCTTTTTTAATGCAGGCGCGTCGTTTACGCCATCACCCGTCATGGCAACAATGTGACCTTTGTCTTGCAGGGCTTGCACAATCTTGAGTTTGTGCTCTGGTGATACCCGCGCATATACCGATACTTTTTCTACAACGCCTTTCAGTTCCTCACCGGACAGTCGATCCAATTCCTGACCAGTGAGAGCTGGCCCCGTTTCAGTGATGCCCAACTCACGAGCAATTTGTAACGCGGTAAGCGGGTGGTCGCCGGTAATCATTACTGGGCGAATGCCTGCCGTTTGGCAAGTTTGTACCGCACGTTTGACCTCGTTGCGCGGCGGGTCAATCATGCCGAAGAAACCCACAAAAATCAGGTCACGTTCCAGTGGCTCTGATTGTCCATCGGTGGGTAAGGACTTTCGCGGCTGAAAGGCTACACCCAAAACGCGCATACCTTTCTGGGCCAACGTGTCGTTGGCATTCTGGACACGCTCACGCCACTCGGGAGTTAATGGTTCTGCCTGTCCGTTCTCCCAAACTCGGTTGGAAATGTCCAGTAAGCCATCTACAGAACCTTTCGTGAATGCCAGATACGGCCAATCACCAAGCCCTGAATCCATCAAGATTGGTGGCGCTGAAGCGGCTTGCGCTACTTGATGCACCGTCGTCATGCGTCTGCGCTCTGAATCGAAAGGTAGTTCAGCCAGACGCGGAAAGGCCTGATCTAATTCGCTCTTCCAGAATCCCAGATGAGCGGCAACCACTACCAGTGCTCCTTCAGTGGGGTCGCCCAGGGCGTGAAAACTACTCGGGTTGGAACCAGACACCAGTTGAGCGTCATTGCACAACGCGCCTCCCATCAATAGCAGTGGGAAAAGCGATGATGGCAGGGGTGGGTTTTGACTTGTGAGCGTTACCGAACCATGCCGCATTTCTTCGGCCAGGTTCACTTCATGGCCTGCCACATCCAACACAATCACGGTCATGCGGTTCTCAGTCAGTGTGCCGGTTTTATCAGAGCAGATTACAGTGACCGAGCCGAGCGTTTCAACAGCCGGGAGTTTGCGAATGAGGGCCTTCCGCTTGAGCATACGCTGCGCACCCAGTGCAAGGGTAATGGTGACCACAGCCGGTAAGCCTTCAGGCACAATGGCCACCGCGACGCTTACGCCGGTTAATAAGATGTGGGTCAACGCCTCTCCGCGTAGCAAACCGAGTACAAATATTAGACCCGCAATAACAAGACCGACCACAGCCAGCGTGCGCCCCAGTTGATCAAGCCGTCGTTGGAGAGGAGTCTGTTCTTGTCCCACTTTCTGAATCAAGTCGGCAATCCGGCCCAACTCGGTTTGCATCCCAGTGGCAACAACAATGGCCCGACCACGTCCCAAAGTAACTACCGTGCCCATATGGGCCATGTTGCGGCGGTCGCCTAGCGGCAGGTCGTCTATATCCAAGGCCTTTGTATATTTTTCTACCGGTTCGGATTCGCCAGTGAGTGCTGCTTCCTGGATCCGCAGGTTAACACTTTCCAAAAGACGGCAATCGGCGGGGATAAGGTTGCCAGTTTCCAATTGTAAAATGTCACCGGGCACGAGTTCGCGGGCAGACATTTCTCGTAACTGTCCATTACGGTAAACTTTGACGATGGGCACGGCCAGTTTTTTCAGCGCCGCCATCGCCTGCTCTGCTCGGTATTCCTGGATAAAGCCCAAGAAGGTGTATAGCACGACAATAGTAGCAATGGCAATCGTATCCTTGAATGCGCCCAAGATGCCAGAAAGGATGGCGGCGACAATGAGGATAATGACCATTGTTGCGGTTAATTGCTCCCACAATATCCGCCAGGGGCTTCGCTTTCCCCGTTCAACAAATTCGTTAGGGCCAAATTCAGCCAGTAGACGAACTGCTTCTGGTGAGGTTAAGCCCCGTGCAGCGTCCGTACCTAAACGTTGTAAGACTTCTGTTGTTTCCAGTTTGTACCAATCGTTCATGTTCTTTACCTGTAGGACGTTCTATTGTAACTGTGTCAGAATCAAAGAAGCCGCAGAAAGGATCACCCGGCACTTTTTGGGGAAACTCTTGACTTGCGCAGTAATCGGTACTGGCAAAAATTGGCAGGCCATCAGCTCATTTGGCGAAGGCGGAGCCGGAGAGTTGTTTGCCACAATCGCGCATTAAGTATTCAGCGCGACTTTGCGCATAGAAGATACATTTGTGCGTAAAATCGTGTATAGTATGCGCATGAAACAACGCACTAATGTGACTTTATCAGATGATGGAACCGTGTTGCTGGATATTCTGGCGGCCAAGTTAGGCTTATCAAGGTCCGGAATATTCGAGTTGGCGATCAGGCGATTGGCGGCCAGCGAAAACGTGGATGCGCCTCCCCCGACGCCGGCCCCAGCGCGAAAAACGCCATCAAGAACCGGAATCAACAGCAAACAGGCCAACAGGGGCATGGGTAAACCCCTGGCCAGTGGGATCAGCCGGCAAAAGTAAACAGTTGACACCTTTGCCTACCCATACCCGATCGACCAGCGCGTGACGCATGACGCCTAAAACGTGAAACGTAAAACGTAAAACGGAGCGGAAACCGGTTAAGAACAGAACGCCGGCCGATCTTAACGCGCTTCAGCGCGTTTCGCGAAGCGGGTGTCAGCCGCGAATTCATTCGCGGGTGTCAACGGGTGATGCCTTTCGATCTGTGCGAATGGCGGTGACGCTGCAAGTAGATCGCCGGCAGTAGACCTACGCTGTTGACCACGAGAAGAACGACAAACCAGGCTGACTGACCGGCACGGGCACTGCGCCACAGGGTTGTTCCCCGCAGTACGAGATCAATGATGGTCGTTAGGTCAGTCATTTGGAGCGAAGCAAAGTATGGAAGAAAGATTGTCCCAGACCATCAATGAACTAGTACCCCTGTTGCGCCAACTGGTGCGCGACGAGTATGGCATCGCACTGGGCGGCGCGCATGCGAAGGGAGTTGATGATGTTGAGTCGGATATTGATTTGTATGTGTTCACGCGCCGGATGCTGCCCAACGATGAAAGGGCGAAGTTGTGCGCACAATTCAACCCGGATATCAGCGAGATCGTGTGTTGGGGCGATGTTCGTGATGATGGCGCATTTGAGCAGACCGGCAGTGACTTTCTATACTTGGGACGCAAGGTTGAGTGCTGGTCGCGCGATATTGATTTTATCGAAGGTATCATAGACGAGTGTCGGCGCGGGATCGTCAGGCAGGAACTGGTGACCTGGACCGTGATGGGGTTTTACAATCACTGTGCGTTGTCGGATATTCGCAACATGGTTCCGGTTGATGACCCATCTGGACTGCTTCTTGGCTGGAAAACCAAGGCGAGTGTCTATCCGCCCAAACTGCGCGAAGCTATTATCTCCCGGCACTTGAATGCAGCGCGATTCTGGCCTGATAACTTCCATTACAAAAGTGCTGTCGAACGCTGCGATGTGCTTTACACGACGGGTATCGTTCATCAGGTTGTGCACAACCTGATCCAGGTGTTGTTTGCAATCAATGAAACCTACTTCCCCGGTGACAAAAAGTTGGAGGCTGCGATTTCACACCTGCCAGCGCAACCTCACGACTTTACGCCACGAATCAAGCGACTGTTATCGCCGGAAATGCCGGTAGATCGCGCGTTGCTGATTTCGCAGCGGGAAGAGTTGGGCATATTGCTGGAGCAGGTGACAGAACTTTCCCTGTGCTAAAACTCACCACGTGGCATTCCCCATCCGTCGCAGGTTCAACCTGCGGCTTGGCTCCAAGCCGGTGTTGATGTCGTCTTTCTACATAATCTAACGCAGCGATCATGCATGCCATCAGATTATTGAGTTGATCGCCACCGCGAGTGATGACTTGCTTGACGGCGCTCAGCGACCGCAGTATGAGGGGCTGGATCGTCCTGATGTGTCCTCGCAAGGTTACCTTTCTCTTGCTCATAATGCTGATGGACCGGTTGCGCACGCGGCTCTGGCGACAGGTCCGACAGTGGGCGTTGCCAGCACGATGACGTAGCACGCCCGTTTTCACCAGAACAGCGCTGTGCAACTGCAAAAACCGTGCCATAATCGGCGCGAGGAAAAAACACGATGCACCAGGTTCGTCAAAGTATC
>CAIQQO010000226.1 GCA_903873965.1 uncultured bacterium | reverse complement strand
GGTGATAACCTCCACAGCAAGCACATGACTGATTACAGGGCGACCTGCTATACGTGCCACGACACCCATGGCAGCGAACAGTTGCACTTGATGAACTTCGATGCCGCCATCGCAGCACCCAGTACGGGCGTTAACAGTCAGAGCGCATGGACAGCCATGATCACCGTGACAAATGGGATCACCCGCACCATCGGAGGCGGTTGCGCCGTCTCCTGCCATGGCGAAACCCACACACCTGCAAATCATCCTTACCGGTTTACACAGTAACGCCTGGTGGAGCGCCGGCACCCCCGCCAGCTCCGACCTGGGCAGCCAGGCGCGCAGCCCTTTCCGCAGGCTGTGATACAGTCTGCGCCATCACTTATGGCTACCGATACACCCTCGCATGAAACGGCGTCGACCTTCACGCCTCCCCACGTCAGCCTGTTGACTATCTTGCTGGCTTACCTGCAGGCCGGCTTCACGGCTTTCGGCAGCGCCATCACGCAGAAGCTGCTGGCGCTGGTCTCTGACCGTAAATGGTTAACGCGCGAGGAAATCGATGACGGTTTTGCGCTGGTGCAGCTTTACCCCGGCCCGATGATGGTCGACTTCACGGCCTACGTGGGATACAAGTTGCGCGGCGTACCGGGCGCCATTGTGGCCACAACGGGTTTTATCCTGCCGGCCTACCTGTTGATGCTGGGGCTGTCGGTGCTGTATTTCAACTTCAACACCGGCAACCTGCCGTGGGTACAACCGTTCTTCGTCGGGCTGGAGGCCATCGTCGTCGGCATCGTGGTGCATCTGGCGCTGGATTTTGGCGCGCGCGCCATCAAGGGCCGCACCCAGGCGCTGATCGCCGTGCTGGCCTTTGGCGCGTTGCTGTACAAGGTCAACCCGGTCATCATCATCGCGGCTTCGCTGGCGCTGGGCGTGTGGCTGCTGCGGCCTGAACACACTGCATCTTTGCGCACGCTGCCCAAACCCGCCAAGGTGTCTCCATGGATCGCCATCGGCATAGTTACTGCCGCCATCGTCGCCGTTGCAGCCTTTTCGGCAACCCTGTCGTCGGACTTGGGAAAGATGGCGCTGTCGTTTTTCAAAATCGGCAGCGTGGCCTTCGGAAACGGCGTCACGATCATGCCGCTGGTGCAGGCCGATGTGGTCACGACCTATGGCTGGCTGTCGCAGGCGCAGTTCACGGACGGCATCGCACTGGGGCAGATCACACCGGGACCGGGGTTGATCACGGCGACCTTTGTCGGCTACAAGCTGGGCGGATTCTGGGGCGCAACGCTGGCCACGTTCGCCATCTTCTCGCCGTCTTTCGCCATGACGTTGATCTTTACCGAAGTGTTCACGCGGCTGCGCAGCCTGCAGTTGATTCGCGGCGCGATGGCCGGTGTGCTGGCGTCGTTCGTCGGATTGCTGGTGGTGATGGCGTTGCAACTGGGCGCAACCGCGTTCACCGGCCCCGCCGCCTTGACGCTGGCCGCAGCCGCGCTCGTCGCCGTGCGCTACTTCAAACTGGACGTGGTGTGGGTATTCGCTGGCGGCCTGACCCTCTGGGCGGTCGTCCTCGCACTCGGGTTGGCATGATGAAGAACATACAGAGTTTTTCGGTTCAGTCGGAGCAATATGCCAGGCACAGGCCGCACTATCCAGCGGCGCTATTTGAGTTCCTGAGCGGGGTTACCGAACACCACGACTGCGCGTGGGATTGCGCCACCGGCAACGGCCAGGCGGCGCTGGCGTGCGCGGCGCACTTTCCGCATGTCGAAGCCACCGATGTAAGTGCAGAGCAGATTCAGCACTGTCTCCCGCATACCCGTATTCGGTATAGCGTGTCACCCGCCGAACAGACACCGTTCGCCAACCAGGCGTTTGACCTGATCATGGTGGCGCAGGCGATCCACTGGTTTGACCTTGCACAGTTTTTCAACGAGACGGAGCGGGTGCTGAAGCCCGGCGGCATACTGGCGGCATGGGGCTATGGCTTTTTAGATATCGAGCGCCCTATCGACGACGTGATCAGCCGGGAGTTGCTGGCGCCCATTGATCCGTTCTGGGCAAGCGGCAACCGGCTGGTGATGAACGGCTATCGCGACTTGGCTCTACCCTACACGGCTGTGGCCATCCCACATGAGTTCAGCATGACGGTGGCGTGGGACCTGCCCCAGTTGCTGGCCTACCTGCGCACTTGGTCAGCCGTAAAACGAGTGACGTCCGAACTTGGTCACGACCCTGTGGCTCGGCTCGAACCTGCGTTGATGGCGCTCTGGGATCATCCTGATACCGTCAAGACCGTGCGTATGCCGCTATACCTGAAGGTGTGCCGCAAGCCGGGATAAAGGCGCGGACGCCCGGGCTATCTGGAGTGCGCCCATTCG
>CAIQQO010000225.1 GCA_903873965.1 uncultured bacterium | reverse complement strand
CTCCCGGCGTGAAGCGTAGCTGGCTACCGGGCGTGATCGTCAGCGACACCGTGTTATTCACATAAACTGCGTCATTCAGGATGATAGGCGCGCCATTCAACGCAGTTGGTGATCCATCCAGCGTGTTATTGTAGGATGGACTGCCGGTGTTGATAAACAGCGCGTCCGGATGATTGCCTGTCAGTTTCATGTCGTGAAACACCGGCGACATATTCAGTGTGGTCTGGTAGAGCGCCTGCGTACTGCTGCTGAAAACAGTCACGTGGTCCAGTTGCGGCGCAATGCTGTCCCCGGTGAAATAGATGCCATTCCCCAGCGTGTTACTGATGGTGCAATAACTGACGTGGACATCCGTCGCCCCCACGAATAGCGCCCGCCCAAGATAACCGGCGCCGTTGATTGAACAGTACGACAACCGCCCCGTTGAGCCAGAAGAGAAATACAAATGCGCCCAATCACCCGCCTGGGTGCTGGTTGTATTCGAAGTAAACGTAATCGGCATGGTGGTCGTGCCTTGCGCTATCAACGCTCCACCGTTATAGACAACGATACCTGTGCCTCCCGGCGTGAAGCGTAGCTGGCTACCGGGCGTGATCGTCAGCGACACCGTGTTATTCACATAAACTGCGTCATTCAGTATAATGGGCGCTCCATTCAAAGCAGATGGTGATCCATCCAGTGTGTTGGGGTAAGCAGCAGTGCCTGTGTTAATGAACACCGCATCGGGGTTATTGCCAGCCAGTCGAACACCGTGGTACGCTGGCGACATATTGACCGTATCCTGGTAGATCGCCTGTAGTGTGCTACTCAAAATAGCCAGACCACTCAGTTGCGGCGCAATACCGTTCCCGGTGAGATACAGCCCTTTTCCCAGGGTATTGCGGATAGTACAGTTGGACAGCGATGCATTCGATCCATTCAGATAGACGCCGACATTACCGGTGTTGCCGGCATAATCGATAAGGCAATTGCTCAGTTGAATGGAACCGCCGATTTGATAGATTCCATACCATGATCCTGTTATCGGTGTGGTCAGAGCAGAAGTGAATGTGATGGGTTGTGTGACGGTGCCATTAGCCAGCAAGACGCCACCCGTGCTGACATCCAGGTAAACGTTCCCAGAGTTAAACTGAACGATAACGCCGGGCTCTACCGTGAGAGTGACGCCCGATGGAATGTTGATGCCGGTTTGCACGATGTAGGGGCTGCCAGCCAGGGTCCAGTCACTCGTAGCCAGCGTGCCACCGGGAATAGTAGTTGCCAGCGCCACGTTGGCTGACAAAACAAAGAGCAGGACAGCCAATCCAATCACCCCTACCATACCCACACCAGACGCCTGATGGCCCAGACCGCTGACCCCACCCATTCGCCTCATAGCCAATCTCATCATACTCATCCAATAACTCCTATGTTGACTTACGGCGTTACCGCGCGCCACAAATCATCGGTCATTCTTACAGGTACACACCGACTCACATCATAGCGTCAAGAGGTATATATTAATGCAAAATCCTGGGAATAAGTCGTAACTATAGTCTGTTACTCACGATTTTTGTGTTATATTTCGTTTCCTGTCGGCTGCGCATGGCACCTTTTATGTACTCAATAGCGATCAACATTGGCTACAAATTGCCATTTTTAACCACAAGGATATCGTGATGTTTAAACGTCCATTTTCGGGTTGGTTCAATTGGGTTGTACTGATGGCGTTGGTATTCACCTTCGCGCAACCAGGGCATGCCTATGGCGCGCAACCTGGCGACAAGCCTGCAAACAAAGCATTCTCCGCAGTTTCGTGGCACCTGTTCGAGCCTGCTCAAACAGGCGTAGAGCCGTACATAGCCAGCATAATGACGCCGGCACGCGCCCAAAGCCCTTCAAGTGTTATCGGCACTGGCACGCCAGCAAACTGTAACGATGCCGCGCTCAACGCTGCACTTGCCAGTGGCGGCACGATCACGTTTAACTGCGGCGCAGCACCGATCACGATTTTGGTCACTCTGAAGAATCTTACCCAGACTGTCACGATTGATGGCGGTAACGTGGTGACTTTGAGCGGTAGCTTTGCCAATAGCCTGTTCAGTGTGCCAGCCACGGTGACGCTGACGTTAAACAACCTCACGTTACTCGACGGTTCCGCCTCAGATCAGGGGGGCGCTATCCAGAACCATGGAACGTTGGTGGTCAACCATAGCACGCTGCAGGACAACGTCAGTAATGCCAATGGCGGGGCGATTTTCAACAGCGGTGCCGCGACAATCACGCAGTCCATTTTCAGCGGTGACTCGGGTTTATCAACGGGCGGTGGGCTGTACAACATCGGCACAGCCACACTCAGCGGTAACACATTTCTGGGCAACTACGCAACGATGGGTGGCGGCATCTACAACGCCGGTACAGCCACACTCACGGGCGACGCGTTCCTTTCCAACATCGTTGACAGTGCCGGCGGCGGTATCGCCAACATTTCGGGAACGCTCTCCCTGACAGGCGTGCACTTCGAAAGCAACTCGACAACGACTGCCGGATCGGGCGGCGGTCTGTACAATAGTTCCGGCCAGGCGACGCTGACGAACGTGACATTGAATGACAACAGCGCGCAGCTTTATGGCGGCGCCATTGCCAACTTCCAACTAACGTCAACGCTGGTCATGTCTGGCACGACGTTGACGGGTAATCTGGTCAGTGCCAATGGCGCTAGCGGCGGCGGCATATTCAACGACCACAGCACAGTCATTGTCACCAACACGATCTTTGTTACTAACACATCAATCAGCGATTTCGTCAGCGGTCTGGGAGGCGGTGGGTTCTACAACAACTCCGGTGTTGCCACAATGGCCAACGTGGCGTTCGTGAGTAATACCGCCAATTACGATGGCGGTGCAATAGTCAATCATGCCGGCGCCATGACGATCACGCACAGCCTGTTAGTCAGCAACACCGCCAGATACGGCGGCGGCATTGAAAATCAGAGTAACGGTGCGATGCTGTTACTGGTAGACTCTACCTTGCGCGCGAACCAAGCCTATACCACCTATTTTGGCGGCACTGGTAACGGTGGAGGAATCGACAATTTCCTCGGTGCAGTGGCCACACTAAACCGCGTCACCTTGAACAACAATTTCTCTGAAGCCGGCGGAGGATTGTTCAACGATTCAGCAACCATGACTGTGATGAACTCGACGCTGAGCAGTAACTCAGCAGCCTACGGTGGTGGTGGCCTGTATCGGTATTTGGGATCTGTCAGCCTCACCTATGTGACCATTAGCAGTAATACCGCAACCTACGGCGGTGGTTTGGCGATTACCATTGGCACGCCTGTCACGCTAACAGACGTACTGCTGGTGCACGGCGGCACTGGCGGAAACTGCTCTCCGGTTGGGACAATTGTTTCAGCCGATCACAATCTTTCGGATGATACAACCTGCAATGCCTATCTCACCAAATCTAACGATCAGAAAAACGTCAGCGCACAGCTAGGTGCACTGGCCGACAACGGTGGCCCGACATTCACCCACATGCCTGCTGCCGCCAGCCTGGCAGTCAATCATGGCGGCTTGTCGTGCCCCGTCACCGATCAACGCGGCGTCTATCGATACCAGAGCAGTGCATGCGACATCGGCGCAGTCGAACGTGGCACTCTTTTTGTGGCTTCACACTGGACATTCATGCCCTTGTTAAGGAAATAAAATCCGAATACTGGTTTTCATCCACGTAGCGCCGCGTGTCGGGCTCGATGCGCGCCAGACGTTGGCTCAGTAATCATCTTCAGCCGCTTCTGGGTGCGGCGCAACGACCACACGAGCCTTGCCGTTTTTCTTAGCCAGATACATGGCGTCGTCGGCGGATTTCTGAAGATCATCCAGCTTGTTCCCATGGATAGGATAGTGTGCAATCCCGATGCTGGCCGTGACTATGACGATCACGCCTTGGATCACAATCGGCTCGCTGATCGCCGTGAACAAGCGTTCGGTGAGCGACACGGCATCATTGGACATTCCATCCTGCAACAGTAAAACCAGGAACTCATCACCACCCCAGCGGCAAATGGTGTCGACCGAACGCAAAGCGCCGCGCATCCTGCTGGCAATGACCTTCAGGCATTCGTCGCCGGCAGAATGCCCAAACTGGTCATTGACCAACTTGAAATTATCCAGGTCTACAAACACCAGCGAGAACGTCTTGCCGCCGCGCTCGGTCATCAATTGCGCAACATGGAAGCGGTCGGTGAACAAAACGCGTGACGGCAAGCCTGTAAGCGCGTCATACAGCGCCAGCTCTTCCAGTTTCGCATTCAATGTGTTCAATCTCTGGTTGGCTGCGGCCAGTTTGTCGCGACTGACGATGACCATACTCTGAGTCGCGGTGATAACCGCCACAGAAACAATCACGATGAGATTGACCAGGATCAGCCATATCTGCCATTCTGCAACCCGGCTATCGATATCGGCCTGGGAGAAACCGATCACGATGACCAGGGGCAGGTTGGCCACTTTTCTAAAGACGTAATAGCGCTGAATACCATCAGCAGGACTGGGGGCTTCAAAGCTGCCTGCATCAACCTGCGCCAGCTTTTTAACCAGAATGTCATCAGGCGAAAGCGGCGTATCCCAGATGCTTTCACTGGGTTCCGGGATACGGGCTATCAGCTTTCGCTCCGAAATGGCCACCAAAGCCGACATGCTTTGCGGGCCAATCTGCAAATCACGGAAATAATCGCGAAACGATTGCGGCTTGACCGAGGCAATGACCACGCCTCCGAATGAGCCGTCAGGCTGAGTAATCCGTCGCGTGACGTGGAAGCGATATTCGCCCGACACGCGGCCTTTCACGACCGAGGATATGAACAAGCTGTCCGCAGGCGCGCGTTGATGAAATCGAAAGTAGTCGCGGTCTGCCACGCTTCCGCTACGCACGCTGGTCATGGCGGGAATAAGGAAGTCGCCGCGCGCGTCGGCAAGGTAAATATCTTCGATGACTGTCTGGTCAAAACTGAGGGCGGCAATGTATTGCGCCGTCTCGGAAATGGATGCGGTGCGGGAGTACATCATGCGTACGCCGTTGATCATGACGTTGACTTCATTGATTACCTGGATGGTGTGGCGCTCGCTGGCGACAAGAACCGTATTGGCCTGCTTGATCAGCACAGTCTTTTCCTGCTGATACTCCTGATCAACCAGATAGAGGCTGGCTGCTACTAAAGCAAGCACCACCAGGCTCATCAATCCGCATAACAGAAGAATTTTCTTGCTGAAATAACGGCGCATACTAGACCGATCCTTTGCGGTATTTCCCGCTTACCTCACCTTCACATGCGGCTCTCCTCTGCGCGTGACTGTGCCTTTAGTGCCAGTTCGGCAGCGAGGAAGCAGTGCGCCTGTGACATGGCGGTTTCGGTGCGGTTAAGGACGTCGTTGATCAGCATGCGCCCATAGGGCAGGCTGACCTGACTACAGTCTTCGTACTGCACTTCTTTCTGTGTGACGATGAACAGGTGCGCACCGCCCGGCCGTCCGGCGATGTCGACATACTTGCGACATTCGATGTAGCCCTCGGTTCCGAGGATGGTCAACCGGCCATCGCCCCAGGTGGGCAGGCCATCCGGCGTGAACCAGTCGACGCGCGCATAGCCCGTGCCGCCGTTCCCGCGCCACACCACGTCGCCAAAGTCCTGCAATTCGGGATACTGCGGGTGATTCATGTTGGCCACCTGCGCACTCACGACCTCGGCGCTGGTCGAGCCGGTGAAGTACAGGAATTGGTCAGCTTGATGCGAGCAGATATCGCACAGGATACCGCCATACCTGGCGCGCTCAAAAAACCACGGCGCGCGCGAGGGCAGATTCAGGCGATGCGGGCCGAGGCCGATGGTCTGGATAACGCGCCCGATGTCGCCGCGCGCCACGCGTTCACCCGCGCGGATCGTGGCGCCGTTCTCAAAACGCTCGCTGTAGCAGATGGAATAGATGCGCCCGGTTTCGCGTTGCACGCGGCGCGCCTCTTCCAGTTGCGCCAGCGTCGTAAACCCCGGCTTGTCCGACATCACGTCTTTGCCATGCTGCATGGCGCGGATGCCCAGCGGCGCGCGCTCGCACGGAATCGCGGCAGTGACGATCATGTGGATAGATGGGTCGTTGAGAATTTCGTCAGCGTTACGCGCCAGTTGAGCCTGCGGGAAGGCTGCGGCAAACGGCGCACACAGTTCAGGTTCGCTGGCGTACCAGGAGACGAAATGCGCGCCGGCGTTGAGCAGGGCATTCACCTGCCCGTTGATGTGACCGTGATTGATGCCGATAACAGCGAAGTTAATCATACTCATCACTATAGTATGCATCAGCAAATACAGCTAACGCCGTGCGTTGATCTATAAATCCGTCAGATATCCGTTGTCTTTGATCACCTTAAAAAACAGATCGACGATCCCGGGTTCAAAATGGGTACCGCTGCCTGCCTGGATATACGCCAGTACCTGCTCATCAGGCCAGCCGGAGCGGTATGGACGGTCAGAGCGCAGGGCATCCCATACATCCACAACGGCGAACAGGCGTGCCGCCAGCGGGATTTGTTCACCCTTCAGGCCGCGCGGGTAGCCGTTGCCATCCCAGTGCTCATGGTGGCAGTAGGGGATATCGAGCGCAGGTTGCAGGTATTCAATCGATGAAAGTACGTTATAGGCATACTGCGGATGCAGTTGCATAATGGCCCACTCCTCAGCATTCAGCGCGCTGGGTTTGAACAGCACCGCATCCGGTATGCCCAGTTTGCCTATGTCGTGCAAGAGCGCGCCGCGCCGCACATGAGTAATCTGTTCAAGACTCATGCCCATGGCCTGCGCAAGTTGGATCGTCAAGGTAGTGACGCGCTGCGAATGCCCTTCGGTTTCCTTATCACGCAAGTCAAGTGCGCTTGACCAGCCTTCGATCGTGGCTTCGTAGGCCAGGCTGAGATCGACGTTGGCGCGGCGCAGGTCGTCAAACATGCGCGAACTCTCAATCGCAATGGCCGACTGGCCGGCCAACATGTGAAGAAACTCAAGCCACTCGGGCTCGGGATCCATCCGTGAGTGATGGAGGGTCACCATTACGCCATTGACCAGACCGCGCGTGACGAGAGGGACGGCGATGAGCGAGACGAAGTTCAAATTAGAGTTCGGAATAAACCGATCTGCTTCGGTAAGTACGGGGGCGATGATCGTGCGGTTTTCAAGTGCCGCCCTTCCAGCATAACCTTCGCCAAGCTTCAGGCGCATGCGGGCGATGGTGCTGCCGCTGGAGAAACCATGTCCGGCAGCATACTCCAGTTCGTCGAGGCCTGGATTGAGCAGCAGGATCACCGCCGCGTCGATGTGCAATTGCTCGGCGGCATGATCCAGCAACAGGTTGAGTGTGACGCGCATGTCGATGCCGGAACTGATCGCCATGTCAATCGCGCGCAAAGCAGATAAACGACGAAGTTGTTTTTCGACATCTGCCTCAACCTGTTTGCGCTCGCTGATATCTTGAACAATGCCCGTCAATCGCAGGATGTTGCCATTGGCATCGACAGTCTTTTCGCCCGGCCGCGCCCACACGGTGTGGACGGATTGATCAGGCCACACCACACGATACTCCAGTGGCACGGGGCGCTGTCCGTGGCGGACGTTTTCGTTGGCGCGCGTCACGATATCTCGATCATCGGGATGAATGACCTGATTGATGATCGCATTCATATCGCCCGTGAAGGATTGCGGCGGTATGCCGAAAATACGTTGCATTTCGTCAGACCATTTCACCAAATTGGTTTCTGCACTCCAGACCCAGTGACCCACGTGCGCCACAGCCTGCGACTTTTTCAGGTTGTCCTCGCTCTCGCGCAGGTCTTGCTCAGCCCGTTTGTGTTCGAATTCGCTCTGTATACTGTCAAGCGCATACGAGATATCCATCGCCATCTCATCGAGCAAAGCCAGCTCTTCCGGCACATTGAACAAACCGGCCTCGTTTGAAATGAGCGTCAAAATACTGATGGTCTTGCCGCGGCACCGAATCGGAAGCACCGCCACGGCATGAAAACCGAATCTCGCAAACTGGTCGTACGAGGTGCGCACGCGCAGGTCAACCGCAATGTCCGCGCTAGTGACCGTTGTCGCGGTGTTGATCGCAGTAGCAATCAAACCACGCTTATAGATATCAGCATGTATGTTGATGGGTTCGAATGGCCAGTGCGCCATGTCCAGCCCTGCCGCTTCCACGGGTGTGACATTCCCGTCCTCATCAAGCAGGCCGACCCACGCAGCGATGAATTGTCCGAACTGTGTAGCCTCATGGCAAATAGCGCGATAGAACTCGTTGCGATCCTTAACGCGCATGATGGTCTGATTTACCTGGCATAGCGCCTTATACAAGCGCGTCATCTGTGCGCTGCGCTTTTCGGCCTGCCTCTGTTCGGTAATATCAATCAGCGTCGACACCGCGAACTGCCTGTCATTGATGGAGACCGTTTTGACGGTCACAAGCCCGTTTCGCAGGCCACCGGATTTCTGCCTGATTTCGACTTCAAACTGCTGCGGGCGCCCGGTTTGCTCGACGACGTGCAGGTACTCTTCGCGCACATCGGGATCAGCCAGAATACCTGCTTCAGTCGAAGTCAGACCAATCACTTCATCACGCGTGCGTTCGGTTAGCTTAAGAAAACTTTCGTTGACTTCGACAAATCGCCCATCGGCCAGGCGACTGAGCACGATGGCAGTTGGGCTGGCATGGAATATCTCGTGAAAAAGCTGCTGCGATTCTTGTTTGATTTTGTCGGCCTGTTTGCGCGCGGTAATGTCTTCAATAGTGACGATGGCGATGGAAGAGGACTGCAGGGGCATGGCATTGATGCTGATCCAGAGGGTTGCGCTGTTCTTTGGATTAACAACGCCCATCACCACATTGCGAACCGGTTGCCCGGTACGGAGCGCCTGTATGCCGGGATAGTCGGCGCTGGAGAAGTCCGTTCCATCTTCATAAATATGACGCCAGCCCTGATCGAGCGCATTTTTCTCGCGCATTTGATCGAGGCTAATGCCAAAGATGTTTAGCGCCGCCGGATTGGCGGCAATAATTGCGCCGTCAGCAGCCTGATAGACAGCACCCAAAGGCATGCCGTCAAACAGCGCCTGGTTGATATTGAGGTCTATGGTGTTTGCTGATGGATTGATGTCCATTCGGCACTCCGCGATCAAGTGAGTATTGCCTAATAATAGTACTATTCCGGATTATATATGTCTTCCCGGTAACATAATAGCTATACACTAGCAATCGCGGAGAATGGATCGCTGATCAATCTACCACGGGCTGATTTCGCATCGTGGTTATCACCATTGTCATACCGCCATACGCTGCCTCGTAACCGTGTGGTAGGTGGTTGACGCAATGAAATGCCCAGTCGAACGTTTTTCGGTCATCACATTGCCTCCCGGCTAACGCAATGATTGTAGCGCCGAAAAACGTGCGAACCGGAATATTGATTTATATCGCGTGGACTAGTTCAACTGCAATGTACTCTTCGCGTTCATCAGCATGTCGATCACGGCGTCGGCGGTGATCATTTTGGCGCCCGGCATGCGGTCGGCTTCGGTCAGTTTGGCATGTTTCCAGCACGAGCCGCAAATGAGCAACTGCCCGCCCTGGCCCAGATACACATCGAGCATGTCTTTGACTGGCAGGAACGGCTCGCCGATATCGATGGCGTCGACATAGCCTGTGACACCGACATTGACGGCTTCGATCAACAGAATGATTGCTGTTTTCAGTCCTTTCTCCTGCCCCTTCAACCCAAGTGTAAAGGCCAGCGTCACGTGCTTCTCGCTGCTCTTGCCGAAGGCGAGGGTGATAACAAATTCCGGAAAGTCTGACATGGTGAATCCTTTAACCGCGCATGTCAACGAATCCACACGAAGAACAGAATCGAGTTGATTCGTGTGGATTCGTAGCAAACGCTGTTGCTATATGAAGATGATCTGTGCGCCTGCGGTCATGTCCATGAAATCGCTGGCCGTGACGATATCGATGACGCCATCGACAAAGTCTTCCTTCTTCAAGTCCATCATATCGACCGACATCTTGCATGCGTATAACTTAGCGCCGCCGTCGACCATCATTTGCAGATACTCGCCGATTGGCGGAACGCCAAGGGTCTTCATTTTGTCCTTCATCAGTTTGGTCGCGAAGGCCGTCATCCCAGGCAGCATACCGAGGATGTTGGGGATGCCGGCGTTATCCGCACCCTTGACGCCCATCATGCTCATTTTCATCGCGGTGTTAGCCAGCGGTGCAATCTCGAGATGATCCTGGCGCGACTTGCGGATCATGTCCATGCCCCAGAAGGTAAAAAAGATGGTGACGTCGATGCCATTGCCCAAGGCAGCCCAGCCCATCACGAGCGCTGGATAGGCCATATCAAGGTCGCCCTTCGAGCAGATAAATGCCACTTTGCGTGTTTCTTCTGTCATTTCAAAATCTCCGGTAAATTCCGCGCTAGACGCAACCTTCGGGCTTGCCTAATCCGCTGATGTGCGCGACTTTCTTGGCCGGCCCCTTGGGGAACAAGGCAAACATTTCCTTGGTGGTCACACCAGCGCCCGAGGTGATCTGGCGCAGGGTGGGAGCCTTGCCGCTGGCTGTGCCCTCTTTGCGGCAGAACTCAATCACCTTCCAATGTGCTGCGGTCAGTTCCGCAATACCCTCTTCCTTCGCGAGTTCGATGGCGATCTCCTTCGTCCATTCGGCCGGATTCGTCATGAAACCTTCTTCGTTTACTTGAATGGTCTTTGTTGCAATCGTTTTCGTAGCCATTTCCTAATCTCCCTAAATTTTCGTATCTGCCTGCGCCCCGACTGTCCGTAGCATCCGCATCGTCAAGCCCAGACCGCGGCGCACGTTCGGGTCGCGCATCTGGTTAAGCAGTGATCGGTATGAGATATCAACAGGCAACTCGACTTCTTTTTCAACATCAATAACGGTTTTGTTCAGGAATGTCATCACTTCGGGCTGCGTCATTTGCTTGAGCGTGCGCAGAATCAGCACAACGTTGTCGCCCAGTTGCTGGACATCGTCTTCGCTGAACGATGTGACGATGTTGTCCATGATCTTCAACCCGCCTCTG
>CAIQQO010000224.1 GCA_903873965.1 uncultured bacterium | reverse complement strand
GATGTTGGCTAAGATCAGGGCTGCGGAGAAAAGCACAGCGAGCGCCATCACGAAAATGATGCCCTGAGCGCCGCGATCTGAGAGTTGACTGCTGCGAGTCTTGTCGAGTCACCAAGCGCTGCCTCGCGCAGCATCCGTTGCGTCACTGAGGCTTCGAGGGCGGTAATACCAGCAAGCACCGCCTTATTGTGTTCGCGCTTCGCGGTATTAGCGATGTGATCCTCGACCACTCGCTGGACTATGTCGGCTTTCGTTTCATCGTCAAGCTCAACTACCGCGCACCACGGAGCATGCGAAGCCTTCCAACCATCTACCCCTAACGCTTCGGTCAACTCAAGGTTGAGTTCCGCAGCGTCTATGGCGTAAGGCACCTCCCCTTCCGGCGCAGAGAATTTATACCTCATGCTAAACCTCCGATTTAACAACTAAACGATTAACGTGCTCAGAGCATTTTGGACCCAACACGGTTCCCGAGTTCACAGACCACATTCCAGTTACGTGATGCAGTCCAAGATACGTTTTCTTCGGGATAGAGCCAGTAGCCATCACCGAGTAGTAAGTGCCTACAGGCACATTTTGATAAGCGTCCGACCAATCGTAATATGTTGCGAGGGGATGCGCCCCATCAAAATTCACAGCGATTGAAACTGCGGCATCCGTCCCGCTAGGATAAAGCGACATATTCAGAGATGCTTCCAGATTATCGCCAACCACATAACATCCCATGTCGGGTATTGTCATGCCACTGCCAGCACTCAGAGAAGGCGAATCGGTAACATTACGCATCTGGACAACGGTTTTAGTCCTCTTGGGCAAGTAGTTGTCATTCACGCCGAGCAGTTGCTTCACGCTGATGCGCGAACCTGAGTTGTAAAGCAGGGGCCACAGATATTTCTTGTCGCCCTGCCATATCGCAATCTCTGAGATTGAACCGGCGCTGAACAGCGGCGCATTCCACCCACCAACATACCATTTCACGTATGACGTAACAGCACCCGCGTTGGACCCGGCCTGAGCGTCAACATCACCCCACTGCAACGCGTTGGTCGCGTTCGTGTATATGAGGTTTGCAGACCCATCTACAAACAATTTGCGATTAAGGAAGGTCATGTAATCAGACCCCTTAGACGCAATAGAAAGAACAAACTCATAACTTTTCAGGTCAGCTTGCGGATATACCACAACGCTGCTTTGATCGGAAACGCAATAATACTCACCCAAATAGGTATGAACCTGTTTGGTGCCATCCCGAAGCCCAACCGTTAGTGGAACAGTAGAATAGGCAGCCTGCCCGTTGTGAATTACCCGGCCTTTATATTGCAGGTTCGTGCCGGTAGCGTTCACCGCAGAAATTGTTTTCACGTAATACCCGATATCAGTGCTGGCATAGCCAGCCTCAACCTGCACCAGCTTGCCGCCTTGCATCGACATACAATTGGCTTCGGTGCCGGTGCCGGTCCATGTACAGCTTCCGTTGTTGGCGTGGCTTGGCAATTGCGCCGTGTCCGTCATTGCGTTGCCTGTCCACGTCGGGGCAAGAGCGAAGCCGCCGCCCATCCATATCGTCCCCACATCGCGCAGCGTAGTGTCAAATGTAATGCTCAACCCAGCTGTTGAGTAAGTCACCCCATCAACGAAAACATCAAGCCGTGTCCCATCAAAGTAATGCCCGA
The DNA here is from genome assembly GCA_903873965.1 of uncultured bacterium. Taxonomy (GTDB): domain Bacteria; phylum Chloroflexota; class Anaerolineae; order J036; family Brachytrichaceae; genus CAIXPS01. The sequence goes on along the minus strand of CAIQQO010000224.1, from coordinate 166 downwards.
TGGAATGTGTGCCTGTGCTAATGTCAATGGCGCTCGTTACAGTAGTCAGGTTACGGTTGGAATCGTAAACGGACACCGCATAATATCCGGTGCTGGCGTTACACATTCCGACCATGCGGTCGTGATCTTCACCGAGGCCAAAATCAAATACCGGGGCACCTTTTGT
>CAIQQO010000223.1 GCA_903873965.1 uncultured bacterium | reverse complement strand
GCATCCTGCCGCGCCGGTATTGCGCTCTACATTACTGGCGATTATGTGGGTGCGGAAGTCTGCTTGCGACAGGCCTTGGACGAGCAGCATGATTTGGCGGAGGCGCATTGTTATCTGGGCCGGATTCATCATAAGCGCGGGGAATTTGATGATGCTGCTGACTGCTTTAATCTGGCTGTTCACTTTCAGCCCGACTATGCGGAGCCATATTATTTTCTTGCACTATTGGCGCAGCAAAAAGGAGATGATCAGTCGGCGGTTGATCATGCCACGCTTGCCTGCGCGCGAAGACCCAACTATGGGGATGCACACAATCTGCTGGGCGCTCTCGCATTGTCACGTTCTGATACCGAAGGGGCGGTAGCGTCTTTCAAGATGGCGGTGGAGTGCGATCCTGATCGTCCGAGATTTTTGAGTAATCTGGGCTACGTGTTGATGCGTGATTGCGGGCAGCATGTGTCCGGTACCGCTTATCTGGAAAAAGCGTTGGCGCTGAGCCCTGCAGACCCGGCGATATTGGTTAACTATTGCTTTGTGTTGTCGAATGAGGGTCGTCTTGACGAGATGATTCAAATTTGTGACCGCTTGCTTAGTGTTAAACCGGATTGTCATGAGGCGAGATTGAATCGTGCACTGGCGTTGCTTAAGAAGGCGCGTTTTGCTGAAGCATGGCCAGACTATGAGGCGCGCCGCCACACGCGCAGCAATTTTATCAGCCGTCCCTATCGTTTTCCGCAGTGGCAGGGTCAGCCTTTGGCGGGCAGGACGATACTGGTTTACGGGGAACAGGGATTGGGTGACGAAATCATGTTTGCCTCCTGTTTTGGCGAAGTTATCGCGCAGGCTGGTCGTTGCATCATCGAGTGTTCGCCAAGGCTGGAAGCGCTGTTTCGCCGTTCCTTTCCGTCGGCCGTGGTGCGTGGTGGGTTGCAGACCGCCAAGGATGAACAATGGATAGAAGTCCTGGGTCCGGTCGATTTTCAAATGGCCGCCGGCAGTCTGCCTGGCCTGTTGCGTCTGCAATGGTCTGATTTTCCATCTCATGGCAGTTATCTGCGTCCGGACTCGGGGCGGGTTGATTATTGGTCTGCACGATTGCGCGCACTCGGTGATGGTCCAAAAATCGGGATCAACTGGCGTGGTGGCTCGTTGTCGACACGCGGCGGCCTGCGTTCACTGCAACTCGACATGCTCAAGCCCCTGTTACAGAGACCAGGCGTGCATTTCGTTAGCCTGCAATACGATGCCTCGGTGGAAGAACTCTCTGATTTCGCTGATACGCTCGGTGTGGTGCTCCCACATTGGTCGGAGGCGATCGACAACCTTGATGAAACCGCAGCGTTGATGCAAGGACTTGATCTGGTGATCACGGTTTGTAGCGCAAGCCTGCATCTGGCAGGGGCACTTGGGCGACCCGTATGGGGGATGGTGCCTGCGGTGCCGGAATGGCGTTACCTTGAAGCCGGTGAGTGCATGCCGTGGTACCCCTCGGTGCGCATGTATCGGCAACATAACTCCGGTCAATGGCAGGGCCTGATTGATCAAATTTCGCAGGCGTTGTCGCAGCGCTATTCTGTGTGATGTTATCCCGTTTCTTGAAAATCCTGCGCAAGCCTTTGGGAACACCTAAGTGCTCCCAGGATCTGCAATCCATCGACGCATGGGCTGAAAAAAGACGCGATGCGGATGTATTGTTCGCGGCGCAACGTCATGCTGAGGCGTTGCTGATATACGAAGCCATTTATGCGCGGGATGCTTGTGCGCCGGGCCTCCTGTTACGCTTAGGTCTCGTTTATGGCGCGATCGGACGACTCGATGAAGCCGAGAGTTTTCTTGCGCGCGCCAAACGGGAGGAGCCACACTCGATTGATTTGTTGAATGCGCAGGCGAATCTGGCGTGGTTGCGCGCGCAGTGGCTGCTGGCCGAACAGCGATTTCGCGAGGCGCTCGCAATGGCACCCGATAATCCCACTGTGTGGGCGAATTTTGGCTTGTGTTTGCATGATGCAGGTCGTCTGGAGGATGCGGCGTCGGCGCTGGAGCGTGCCATTGCGCTGGATCCGGCGCATGCCGATGCACGCCTCAATGCAGCGCTCGTGTGTATGGAT
>CAIQQO010000222.1 GCA_903873965.1 uncultured bacterium | reverse complement strand
CGCCGCCTGATTCGTTTGATGCTGGGCTTCGTATTCTGGACCTCATGACTCCTCTGGGTCATATGCGGTTGTTCATGTCGTATTTGCTGGCTTGGACAGGGAAGATGTGTACTATCGGTTTGCCGTTGCTCGACTGGATCTCGTATCCTTTGATGGACATTAATTTTGGGGAGGCGGTCCATTATCTGGTGAACGCGTTTCTGTTCCTTGTGATGCAAGTGCCGGCTATTACCATTGAGCGATGTCGCGTAGGGGGTGGGCAGCTCGTCTACTGCTTGCCAGACTTTGAACCTGTCTTTCAGCTGGCTGTGCAAGGGTATCGCAGCTTTGGATTCGGCGTTGACAACTGGTTGGACGTCACCTTGCTTATTGTGCAGGCGGCACTGTTGGGCACTAATCCGCAATGTGCCGGCTGGGCGGTGGTGGATTTTCATACTGGCGACGGACGCGATACCTTGATGGGACTGAATGAGACCAGGGTTCTCGGTATCAGTGCATACGAATTTGCCAAAACAGATGGCTGGAATGCGGAATTGTACACGCGGACTACGATACAGCAGTTTCCAAATGCCTTCCCCTTCGCAGCCAGGTTGGATTTTGGAGTGGCACTGGTCACTGCATCGCGGGATGCCAAAGGGTTGCTGGGGTGCAAGTGTACCGACGAGGCTTTCGGAATGCAGATTGTGTGTGCTGTTGCCGCTCTGCATGCTAGTGAAGGCAGCTATCTGGTACCGGTTGAGTTCCGAATACCAACCACCTCATTTTATATGGGCTGCAGTCGGTCGAAAATCAAAGTAGAGTCCATACGCTGGCCGGTAACGCGGTATACTGCCCCCGGGGTCAAATCGCTGTCTTCTCCGGTGGCGGAGGCGGCTATTTGGGTAAGGCCATTTTGCAGCAGCGAAACCATTGACGTGGCGTGCGTGGATACGTTTACATTGGCTGGGTGCTTCCCTTATTGCATGGGACTATGGACTCGGGGGTATACTGGTTCCATCGTGCTGCGAGACGCTAGCGAATGGGCAAGCTCCGTGTCGATGATGAATCGCGACTGTGGATTGCATACATGGGATGTGACCTCTGGGGCGTTGGCGGCTGTGACGGATAAGTTACGAAACAATTCGGGTGTCACCAACATATGGATGAACAAGAGCGAGGTGCAGATGTCCAGCTCGAAGTGTGTTTATTCTGGAAGTACACTCTCCCGCATGATGAAGTCGTCGGTTCCCTCTTACAGCGTTTACCGGTCGGTGGACTTGACAGATCAGCCCTTCGCCTTCGCTGGAGACCTGGCGCTGACTGCTGTGCAGACCTCCAGTGCCAATACATGGGGCGTGAAGGTTTCCAGACTCTGGGGCAATCAGGTATGTGATGCGATCGCCCGCTTGAAGTGCTGCACCTCGTCCTCGGTCAGGGGTGCGCATTGCGATGCGAGTTCGATGCACTTGCGAATCTGTTCCAGTGGAAGTTGTGCGCGCTGGCGTTCGATGTCGAGGCTGGCTTTTTGCACAGCAAGTCGGCGTTCCATGGATGCGAGGTCGTCGGTGTTTGGCAAAGGGGCTTGTGTGGTCACCGGTTTTTCGCTTTTTTCGAAGTAGGACACGAGAATCTGTGCTATGGCTTTCCGTACTGCGAGGGAGGCTGTGCGCCGGGGTACGACCAAGAGCAGTTGAATCGCGTTGCTGAAACTGATGAGTTTGCGTGGGTGTTTTTTGTGCGCCGATGGCTTGAGGGTAAGCAGCGCGGCCGTCTCGGATTTGGAGCCAATGCGCGCCAGCGTCTGCGATGCCTTCTTGCGATCCCTTCCTGTGAGCACGGTGAAGAGGTCGAGAGCGATCATGTATCCGTCATCGGTCACGCGCACCGGGGCCAGTTTTTGATTGATGGATTCAAACGATATGGTTAGCATAGGATGAGTGCAGAAAAGAGAATGCAGCGTAAAGAGGCTTTTTAACGTTT
>CAIQQO010000221.1 GCA_903873965.1 uncultured bacterium | reverse complement strand
GCGATCTACGATCAGGTGCAGTCGCAGTTGATCATCAAGCCGGAACAGACGGAACTGACCGCGCTGTTTGTTGGCGCAGGCGTGTTGGCGTTACTGCTGGGCGGCGCCCTGTCGCTGCTGTGGTTGGGTCGTATACCGTAAAGTTGGAGGACCGTAGGGATGGATTTGTTATGGCCTGTATCGATCTTTTTGCTGACGGTTGTACCGCTGCTGGTGGGCGCCTATATTCTGGTGCTTCGCCGCCGCCGCCGTTTTGCCGTGCGATTTTCCAGCCTGTCGCTCATCCGCGCCGCCGCGCCGCAGCAGTCAAGGCTGCGCCGGCATCTGCCCTTCATCCTGTTTGCCCTTGCACTCGTCAGCTTGATTTTCGCACTTGCCCGGCCGGTCACCATCATCAGCGTGCCCACCAATCAAACGACCATCATCCTGTCGCTCGATGTGTCAGGCAGCATGCGTTTCAACGATATTGCCCCCAGCCGCCTGGCTGCGGCGGAGGATGCCGCCATCTCGTTTATCCAGCAGCAGGGCGCGCAGACGCAGATCGGATTGGTGGCGTTTTCGGGCTTTGGTGAACTGGTTCAACCGCCCACCACCGATCAGGAGGCCTTGACGGCAGCCATCGAAAGCCTGACCACAGGCCGCGCAACGGCCATTGGCAGCGGTATTCTGAAGGCGATTGACGCCATTGCGCAGATCGACCCCAACGTTGTGCCAAGCACCGTTGATGGCTCTGACACGGCCGAACCGGCGCCGCCGCCTAAAGGGGCCTATGTGCCCGACATCATCGTGCTCTTGACCGATGGCGTGAGCAACGCCGGGCCGCTGCCCGTCGACGCTGCCCAGCAGGCGGTTAACCGCGGTATTCGCGTGTACACCATCGGATTTGGCACAGAAGCCGGCCCGACCAACTTCAGCCAGTTTGGCCAGGGGCAAGGCGGCCGGCAGAACGGCGGCGGGAATCAGGGCGGGAACGGCTTTGGCGGCAACCAGCAACAGGGCGGCCCTGGCGGGTATGGCGGGCGGCGCGGCATCGATGAAGCGACGCTAAAACAGGTTGCCGATATGACGGGCGGCGCCTATTACGCCGCGTCGAGCGCCGGTGAACTCAACGACGTCTTCCGCAACCTGCCAACCTACTTGATCACCAAGCACGAAGTGACGGAGATCAGCTTCATCTTCGCCGCCATAGGTGCAGCACTCGCAGCCGGCGCCATCGTGCTGTCATTGCTGTGGCATCCGATGGGCTGAGACTGAAACGTGAAACGTGAAACGTGAAACGTGAAACGTGAAACGTGAAACGTGAAACGTGAAACGTAAAACGTAAAACGTAAAGAAGAGGCGGATCTCCTTGCGAAGCGATGCGGTAAGTTGTCAAGCCCCCAAAATAAACAATTGGGGGCAACAAACACAAACGTCTTTGTAAGCTTGGATAGGGCATGGCAATGCCAATCCAAGCGGACAGGACAGCCTGAATGAGATAGAAGCGCAGGTAGCGATTGCGCTGAAACGTGATGGGGGGTCTCGGCTATCAAGTCTGCGGACTGATGTTGTAGCCATTTCAGCCCAGCCAGCTTGGCGATTTTGCCATCGTCATCGTCGAAACGATGAACGTCGCCAATCTCTGCAATGCTGCCGGCGACGCGAACTCGCGCAGTACAGTCCGACTGGCCTGGCCAAAGACTTCGGTGAACGCGCTATCCTGCTTGGGATCACCAAGGTCAACAAGTACGAAAGTGGTGGCCCAGGTGCTTTCAACTGGAACGGCCAGATATGGGTGTCGGCCTGTATCGAATCGCCGTCAACGATTTAGAGTGTCGTGGCACGAGTTACAGACCAGGGGCAGAAACCGCCACCCGAAAACCGAGGAAACCGACGCGACCCGAAGGCTCACTCCTAATGCGATAGGCCGCGCGCACGTCGCTGGAACCGTTGATCCACCCACCGCCGCGCAGCACGCGCAAATCACGGCTGCTTTGATCTTCACGTCCATCATGAGCGTTGTACGGGTAACCATAGGTTGGTTTATTGCCATCATTGCCCCATAGGCTACTCGTCCACTCCGACACATTACCGACCATGTCCGCCACCCCATATGGGCTATCACCTGCCAGGCTGTACTTGCCCACCGCAGTTGTGCCATGCTCGTTCATGTTGAAGTTGAGTAAGTTAGCGTTAGGCGCTGTATTGCCCCAAGGGTAAATTCGTCCATCCGTCCCGCGTGCCGCCTTTTCCCATTGTGCTTCGGTCGGCAATGTCACCTTGCGCCCTGTGGCCTGGCTCGCCCACGCGCAAAACGCCACTGCGTCGTCCCAACTGACAAGCACCACGGGATGGTTATCCTTGCCACTCAGGTTGCTGTTGGGCCCTTTGGGATGCTGCCAGTCTGCGCCCTTCATGTCCACCCAATTGCTGCCGTCATAGGAGGCCCAACCCCATCCTTCCTTTTCCGCTGTAGTCTTGTATCCCGTCGCTTTTACAAATGCCGCGAACTGTGCATTCGTCACCTCGTATTTGCCGATCAAGTAGTCGCTCAAGGTCACGCTGTGCTGTGGTTTATCATCCTCTCTCTGTAACCGTAATTCCGCATCCGTGCTGCCCATCAGAAACTCACCTGCCGGGATGCGCACGAGATCGAGCGTCACATTCGGCGCAAGCGTAAGGGACAAGTCTGCTGTGGCTTGTGTCTGCGAATCTACTCTGGTTGCAGTTGGCGTTTCTATTGCTGTCGCACCCTCCGTTCCAGAACCAGGGGCAGACGCCACCGCCACACGAAAACCGTAGCTATCGAGGCGACTCCAAGGTTCATACCCAAGGCGGTCGGCCGCGCGCACGAGGAAGGAAACGCTGCGCCACCCGCCGCCGCGCACGACGCGCAAATCACGGCTGCTTTGATCTTCACGTCCATCATGAGCGTTGTACGGGTAACCATAGGTTGGTTTATTGCCATCATTGCCCCATAAGCTACTCGTCCACTCCCACACGTTACCTGCCATATCCAACGCACCATATGGGCTGATGCCTTTAGGGTAGTTACCGACCGGCGCCGTTGTCTCATAACCGTCATTCTGCGCCTTGTCCGCCCAATCTACTTTTAGGTTTCGATCTGCGTAATTCAACAAGCTGCCGTTCGGCGCTTGATTACCCCACGGATATTTGCGTCCATCCGTGCCACGTGCCACCTTCTCCCACTGCGCTTCCGTTGGCAACTTGACGGTGCGCCCTGTGACTTGGCTCGCCCACGCGCAAAATGCTACCGCGTCGTCCCAACTGACAAGCACCACGGGATGGTTATCCTTACCACTCAGGTTGCTGTTGGGCCCTGTGGGATGCTGCCAGTCCGCGCCCTTCGTATCCACCCAATTGCTGCCATCAAAAGCGTTACCCCATCCTTCCTTTTCCGCCGTGGTCTTGTATCCCGTCGCTTTTACAAATGCCGCGAACTGCGCGTTCGTCACCTCGTATTTGCCGATCAAGTAGTCGCTCAAGGTCACACTGTGCTGCGGTTTTTCCTCACTCTGTACCTGTGAATCCGCATCTGTGCTACCCATCAGGAACTCGCCTGCCGGGATGCGCGCCAGATCAAGCGTCACGCCCGGTGTCAGTGTTAGTCCTAAGTCTGATGTAAGTGTTGAATCGGGTGTGTACGTTGGATAGGGTACTGGCACAACGTCTGCCTTACAACCCAATAACAGAATAACAAACAGAATGCAAAGATACTGTACCTTCTTCATAATTCTCCTTGTCAATCTAAGTACACAGCGCCCATACCACCCTTGCCGATCACTCTGATGATGCTGTAACGCACATTGAGTATCTGCCCGGGCTTGAGCATAGTGATTTTTCCCTTGCGCCGATTATTGCACGATTTGAAAATTCGTCCGGCATTTCAACACCAAATTTGCCCACTTTCCGGCACTCGAAACCCTTGCGAAGGCGCTTATGTAGATGGCGTCTCACGTGGATAACCTTCGTAAGGGGACGTGGCTCTTCTTTTTACGTTTTACGTTTCACGTCTGGGAAGATAGGCCGTTTGACACTAATGCCATTGTCGTGCAAAGTTGGTGTTATGAACATTAGCTTCGAGTCACAGGTAGCAGTCGTCACAGGGTCAGGTACAGGTATTGGGTATGCCACTGCAGAGGCGTTTGCGCTGGCGGGTGCAGCGGTTGTCGTCAACGGCAGGCGCGCGGCGGTGTGTGAGGAAGCCGCAGAGCGCATCCGGGCGCAGGGCGGGCGCGCCATGGCGGTAGCGGCTGACGTGAGCACGATCGCGGGCGCGGAGGCTCTGGCGCGCGCCACCCTCGATGCATATGGTCGGCTCGACATCATGGTCAACAACGCCGCAGTCGCGGCCGTCACCGACTTTGTGACGGCGCCCTACGACGAATGGCGGCGCATACTCGATATCAACATGGACAGCGCCATCCACTGTTCGCGGGCGGCGGCGCGCGAGATGATTGCAGCAGGGCGCGGCGGGCGCATCGTCAACGTGTCGTCCATCCACTCGTATCGCGCCGAGAAGGGCGCTTCGCATTACGACATGGCGAAGGGCGCGATGGATCAACTCACCCGCGCGCTGGCGCTCGAACTCGCCCCATTCAACATCCTCGTCAACAGCGTTGCGCCCGGGTTCGTCGACACGCCCATGTCGATGGTGAACGGCAAGAGCGAACTGGACACAGACTGGTTTCGCGATAACTATGTGACACAACGGCGCATCCCGCTGGCGCGCGCGGCGCAGCCAGGCGAAATCGCGCAGGCGATTGTGTGGCTGGCGTCGCCCTTGAACACCTATGTCAACGGTCACGTGCTGATCGCGGACGGCGGGTTGTCAGTGACGTTCTGACGCGCGTGGCGGTATCTGGGCATACAACATTTCCCGCCACACAGGTGCCTTTGCCGCCCGTCATTCTGCGCCATCTACCAGTGACAGCCAAAGTGGTTTGTCGTGCACATACCGAAACCGGTCAGACTCGATATGATCTTTGGGAGTATCCTGGCATTGTGCCAGCGACAAGCGATCCCAGCGACCCTCGATCGGCGAAGGGCCAATCGAGCGGATCTTCTTGAGAGTGATGCGCCTTCACAAGGGTGGTTGTGTTGGCCATCGCGTGAATCACACGTTTGCGTGATTGGCGTGCAGGTTTGTGGCCATTGGGGTTTTGTGTGGTTGTCGTCCCTGCGATGATTCGGATTCGGACGCCACCAAGACATGAACGTTCCCACACAGCCATCTCCGTTCCTATCCGTGAAATCCTTTAATCCGCTTAATCCGTGATTCAGACCTTTTTCCGTTCGCTGGGGCGGGGTACCCCTCCCCAGACCCCGCCCTTACCCCTCGGATTCGGATTCGGATCAGAGGAGCAGAGCAGAACAGAGTTCAGAGCAGAATCAGAGGACAGAGATTAGGAAACAGGGGCAGAAACCACAACACGAAAACCGTAGAAATCGTAGCGAATCGAAGGTACATTCCTGAGACGAATGGCCGCGCGCACGTCGAAGGAATAGAAGAACCACCCACCGCCGCGCAACACGCGATACTGGCCCGTCGTTGGCCCTTGTGGATTGCTGGAAGGTGAACTGGCGTAATAGGTATCACTGTACCAATCCGCTGTCCACTCCCACGCATTACCCGCCATATCGGCCAACCCATAAGGGCTATCTCCCGTCGGGCTGTATTTGCCCACCGCCATTGTGCCCTTCTCGTTATTGTTGAAGTTGGCCAAGTTGGCGTTCGGCGCTTCATTGCCCCATGGGTAGATTCGTCCGTCTGTACCACGCGCCGCCTTTTCCCATTGCGCTTCGGTTGGCAATTGCACCTGCCTGCCGGTCGTTTGTTTCACCCACGCACAAAATGCCACCGCATCGTCCCAACTCATCTGCACCACCGGATGCTTGTCCTTGCCGCTGATGTTGCTGTTAGGCCCCCTGGGGTGTTGCCAGTCGGCTCCTTTGACTTCTTCCCACTTGTCAGTCCAGATGTAACCACTCCCACCTTTCTCAGCCGTCGTCTTGTACCCCGTCGCCTTGACATACGCCGCGAACTGCCCATTCGTCACCTCGTACTTCCCGATCAGGTACTCATCCAACCTTAACTTGTGCTGCGGCTTTTCATCGCTTTCATTCGAGTCTGCATCCTTGCTGCCCATCAGGAACTCGCCCGCCGGGATACGCACTAAATCTAGCGTCACTCCCGGCGCCAACGTCAACAGCAGATTGCCGGTGCCAGTCGCAACCTTCCGGGGTTCCGCAGCCGCCTTCTCCGCTGCTACTCGCTTGATTTCT
>CAIQQO010000220.1 GCA_903873965.1 uncultured bacterium | reverse complement strand
GGTCAATACCTGGCAGAGGAGCACGTATAAATGGGCTGGCTCAAGAAACTGTTTAACGGGCCTGAAGAGGCTGAAACCACTGGGGTAGCTGAAGTCGCTAAACCGCGCCGCCCGCAGGAGATCGACCCCGCTGGGTTGGCGGAGAAGATGAAGTCGGCGCAACCACCGTACCTGCTGGACGTGCGTGAACCGTATGAGTACCAGGAAATGCACATCGATGGCGCGGTGCTGCTCCCGATGGGCTCCCTGCAACAGCGCATGCACGAGTTGCCCAAAGACCGTGAGATCGTGTGCGTATGTCAGAGCGGCAGCCGCAGCAGCGCCGTCACGCGTTCGTTGTTTATGGCGGGTTATAACGTCATCAACCTGCGCGGCGGCATGTTCACCTGGATGCGCAGCGGGCAACCGATCAAACGGGCGCGCTGATACGCCTAGTCGGCGCGGCTGGTATACTCAGCACGGCTGACCACTGATCAGCCGTATTATGCAAAACTGGATTCGTCGACATCTCCCCGGCATCGGCATTTCGGTCGCGATCGCCATACTGGCCATTGGGCTACAGGCGCTTGAAACACGCGCCTTCGGGCAACCGATCATCGAAGGCCTGGTGATCGCCATCCTGCTGGGGATGCTGGTGCGCACCTTTCTGCGCCTGGGAGACACAACACTCCCCGGCATCGGGTTTTCGGCCAAGCAGGTTCTTGAACTCGCCATCGTCCTGCTGGGCGTCTCCATCGACCTGCCGGCGCTCTTGAAGGCCGGCCCCGTCATGATGCTTTCGATCATCGGCGTCGTGTTTTTCAGCATCTTCGCCAGCTCACAGATCGGGCGGCTGTTCGGGCTTAATCAGAAACTGGCCATCCTGGTGGCGTGCGGCAATTCCATTTGCGGCAATTCGGCCATCGCGGCTATCGCGCCCGTCATTGGCGCAGACAAACAGGATGTGGCCTCGTCCATCGCCCTGACCGCCGTGGTGGGTGTGGTGGTCGTGCTGACGCTGCCCCTGCTCATCCAGATCGCCAACCTGACGTTTTACCAGTATGGCGTACTGGCCGGCATGACGGTGTACGCCGTGCCGCAGGTGCTCGCTGCCACCTACCCGGTCAGCACCATCAGCGGCGATGTCGGCACACTGGTCAAGCTGGTGCGCGTGCTCTTGCTGGGGCCAGTCGTGCTGTTCTTCTCGCTGCGTTTTCGCAATCGCACCGGCGCCAAGGCGACAGCGACTTTCTCGCTCAACCGGTTCGTGCCGTGGTTCATCATCGGCTTTGTGATCATGGCCATTGCGCGCTCGGTCGGCCTGATCCCGACAACCGTAGCCGACCCGCTGCGCGAAGTCAGCCGCAACCTGACCGTCATTGCGATGGCCGCGCTCGGGCTGGGCGTGGATATCCGCGTCGTGCGCAAAGTCGGGCGGCCGGTGGCGTTGACCGTCATCGCCTCCCTGCTCGTCCTGATCACCCTCAGCCTGATCTTGATCAAAGGACTGGGAATCGCTTAGCAAAAGCCTGATTTTGCATGTGGTTCGTTCGACAAGACAATACCTTGCGCCCCGCCCCGGCTTATATCCACAGAACGGTGCTGCAATACGAGTTCCACAACTGAACTGGACTGACAATAGAAAGACCCGCCTTAATCGGCGGGGCTTTCTATTGTTACGCGCGGGGGATACTGCGGTTATCAGCGTGCAGGATTGTACTGATCGCACCCATCGCCGGGGGCTTTGTCATCTTTGACGAAGCCGATGTCGTTATTCAACGACACCCAGATGCCGTCATCGCGTTGTGTGACTTCGGCCGTAATCCTCGGCGTGGTCGTGCGGTAACCCTTGGGCGCTGAAGGCAGAACGTAGTAAGTGCCCGGGTTCACCGTGACGCCATAGGTGCTGTCGTCGCCGACATGACCACACACATACCAGTCGCCGCCGCCGGTGACTTTGAACCACATGCCGCCCAGGCTGAGCTCGCCGGCATCCCATTTGCCATTGGCGTTCTTGTCTTCAAACGCGGTGCCACGGATGCTGCCCAACAACGGACATGGGGTTGACCATTTCGCCGTCCCGGTAGAGGGCGCCGGCGCTAGACCAAGGTCTTGAGCGATGGCAACCTCGAACGTGACACAATTCGGTACTACGCCAACGGGTCCAAAAAACAGGAACCAATAGCACTGGTCTTGATTACATTCACTATTACCTTCACTAATATGGCCCGACTCCGTAGTAATCGTTTTGCCTTGGTAGGTAATCGTCCATGTCCCCATGGGAATGTATCCCGGGCTGGTCGTGAATTGCAAACCCAATAGGTTGTCGTGGACCACGAAACCAAGGTCCTTGATCCAGCCGTAACCATTAAGCCCAGTGGCACGAGCAGGTGTGATTGCGGACGTGGTAAAAACAAACATGGCCATGATAAATGCCATCAGAACCGAAAATGATTTTCGCTGCATGACGAACTCCTGAAAGTAAACAGGTACAGCATTTAGCTGCGCCATTGCTTAATGACTCAGTCATTGCGACCCGATAGATCACTTAAGATAAACGGCAATTTCCCCATTGCGTACTTCACTCGGGGCGTAACCGCTGAGTACTCTGCACTAAAGTATAGGTCAATCAGGCTGGGCCGCAAGTCGCCGCTGATGTCAACCACAACCCGTGGCCCTGACCCTATCACCCGCGGCAACATCATCGGATCACGATGTTAAACAGATACCCGGTAATCATGATGGCGCATGCCACCACGCCCACGAACACGGCAATGAGTTGTGGTTTGAGCACGCGCCGCAGGATGATGACCTCGGGCAGGCTCAATCCCACCACGGACATCATGAACGCCAGGACGGTTCCGAGACTGGCGCCTTTTTCAATCAACGCGCTGACGATCGGAATGACGCCCGCGGCGTTGGAATAGAGTGGTATGCCGAGCAGCACCGCGGCCGGCACGCTCCACCATGCATCCCTGCCCATGATCGTCACCAGCGCGCTTTCAGGCACATAGCCATGAATGCCTGCGCCGACAGCGATGCCGACGATTACATATGGCCATACCTTTGCCACGATCTCTTTCACGCTGTCCCAGGCGCGCTCGATGCGGTCGGACCACGTCAGGTGCTCTTCGAAGCTGCCCTTGGCGCGTTGCATCTTCCACACGAAATCCTCGACATAGCGCTCCAGTTTCAAACGCCCGATGATGGCGCCCGCAACGATGGCGATGACCAACCCCGAGGCAATATATAGCCCCGCAATGCGCCAGCCGAACAGCCCATACAGCAGCACGATGGCGACTTCGTTAATGGTGGGCGCGGCGATGAGGAACGAAAACGTCACACCCAGCGGGATACCGCTCTCGACAAAGCCGATGAACAGCGGCACCGCCGAGCATGAACAGAAGGGTGTAACGATGCCAAGCAGTGCCGCCAGTACATTACCGACGCCCTCGCGCTTGCCGCCCAGCAACGCCCGCGTGCGCTCCGGGCTGAAGAAGGTGCGCACAATCCCGATGGCAAAAACCATCCCGGTCAGTAGCAACAGAATCTTGGGCACGTCGTACAGAAAGAACGCGATGGACTGGCCCAGTTGCGATGTCACCGCTAACCCGAGCAGGCCATACGTCAGCCAGTCGGCCAGCGGCTGGATCACGTTGTACGCAACCAGCCACAGCACTGCCGCGACGCCGACGATCGTAAACAATTTCACATCGCGATGCCGAACAAAGAAGGGCTCTACAGGAAGGTGATGCGATTGCATGGCGCGCCTAATTGACCGCCAACGATTCTTTCACCCAGCGTGCCACTTCGCCGGCATTGGGGATGCGCCCGGCGCACACCAGCTTCTCATTGATCACCAGCCCGGGTGTGGACAGGATCGGATACGCGAAGATGTCAGCATCTTCACTCACTTTCACCACGTTGGCTTCTATGTGTAGATCGGTTACGGCCTGCCGAGTTACCTTTTCCAGTTTCTGGCAGTTCTGACAACCATGTCCTAGTATCTTTATCGTAAGCATATTATTTTCTCCAATCTGTTTTTCTAGCATTTCATGACGAATGTCACATTGTCGGCAAGGTGAACCAAAAGCAACTGCCCTGCCCCCATGTGCTATCGACGCCGATCTGCCCGCCCATCGCTTCGAGCAGACTCCTGGCGATGGCAAGCCCCAGCCCGCTACCGCCGCCCGCGCGTGACCGCGATTTGTCGCCGCGGTAGAATCGGTCGAAGACATGCGCCAGGTCATCAGTCGAAATGCCTGCGCCTGTATCCGTCACCGTGACGCGTATGGGTTGGCTCAATCCTTCGCGCTTGCCATTCACGGAACGTCGACGTCCCGCTGACTCTGCCGACTCCATATCGCCTTGCAGTAAGCTGACCGCCAGCGCGACACTTTTGCCCGAGGGCGTGTACTTCAGGGCATTGACCAGCAGAATACGCAGCACCTGTGACAGCCTGTCCGGATCGGCTTGCGCCATCAACGCCTGGTCGGCCACAGCCACGCTCAAAGCGACGCCTTGCGCCTCGGCCAGTGGGGTGAAGCGTTCTCCGGCTGCGCGCAACAGCGCGCCGACATCGGTAGCCTGTAGGTGCAACTGCAATTGTCCCGCTTCCGCCAGCGCCAACTCGCGCAGGTCATCGATCAGCCGGTTGAGCAGCAGCGTCTCGTCATATAGCGTTGCCACTTCGCCGATTTCCAAGGGATACACGCCATCGAGCATCGCGCGCAGGTTGCCCTGAATCACGGTGACCGGCGTGCGCAATTCATGCGCAATGTCAGCCATCATATTGCGGCGATGGCGCTCGGCGCTCTGCAGCGATTCAGCCATCTGGTTGAGTGCCAGCGCCACGGCGGCAGTCTCTTCTGTGCCCTGCAAGGGCGCGCGATAGGTCCAGTCGCGCCGGGCAAACGTGCGCGCCGCCTTCGAAAGGCCGGCCAGCGGCGTGGACAGGGCGCGGCTGACCACCAGGCCAAGGGCTGCGGCAATCAGCGCGGCGCCCACGGCCGCATAGATCACGTTGCGCTGTAGCTGGTCGATGAAGGCCTGCTGCGCCTGGTTAAAGATCGTCAGTCGCGGCGACGTCATCAGCAGATACCCGCCGATGGCGCCATCCACATTGATGGGCAACGCCTGCGCACGCTCTGCGCTGGATAGCGCCTGCCCTACCCTGTCGCCATAGACCATGGTGCCGGCCGCATCTGCCAGGGTGACGGCCATCGCAGCACCGCGCATTTGTCCTATACCGGCGCCGCCCTGCCCTCCACGCCCCCTACCCATCATCCCGCTCGTATCGCCGGTTGACGCAGCGCCAATCACCACATCGACGCCTTCCCAACTCCCCGTGCGCCGATAAAAAGCCGCCAGATCGTCGGCAAGGGTGGCCTGGTTCATGGCCTGCTGGCCGGATAGGTAAGCGCTGAACTGGTCAGCGGCGGCCGCGTTGGCGAGGAAAGCAACCAATGCCACACTGGCGAGCGTAATCGCCACAAAGGCCAATGTCAGTCGCACCCAGAGCTTGTTCATGGCTTATTTCCGCCGGCTCTACGCCAGCCGCATGCGATACCCGATGCCAAAAACCGTCTCCACATAGGTAGGCGCACCCGGATCAGGCTCGATTTTCTTGCGCAGATTCTTAATATGCGAGTCAATCGTGCGGTCAAAGCCTTCGTACATATAACCAAAGGCCGCTTCAATCAACTCGGCGCGCGTGAAAGCGCGGTTCGTGTTCTGCATCAGCGCGCGCAGCAACTCGTATTCGGTCGGCGTCAAATCAATCTGGCGCTCGCCCGCCTTGACGATGCGCTGTTGCAGGTCAAGCGTCAATCCACGCACATGCAACAACGTCGACGGTTGCAATGCGCCGCCGGCGCGCCGCAACAACGCCCGCACCCGCGCCACCACTTCAGCCGGATTGAACGGTTTGGTGAGGTAGTCGTCGGCGCCGGTATTCAATCCATTCAGCTTGTCTGCATCTTCCACCCGCGCGGTCAGCAACAGGATCGGAATCGATGCCAGCGCCGCATCAGCGCGCAGAAGGCGGGTCAACTCGAAACCATCCAGCCCGGGCATCATCACGTCCAGCACGGCCAGGTCGGGGCGATCGTGACGAATGGCATGCAAGGCCTGATCGCCATCCGCAGCCGTCAGCACGCCATATCCGGCCTGTTCCAGATACGACCGCACCAATCGCACGATCTGCGCATCGTCGTCGGCAATTAAGACTGTTGCTGCCATGTCACACTCATTGTAGGGCGAAAATCCTTTCGCAGGCGTTGTTACTTGATCGTCGGTAAGCCGGCGCGCTGCCAGCCAATCATGCCATCGCTCATGTTGATGCTCTTAAAGCCGGCCGCAGATAGAAGCTGCGAAACGCTGTCGCTGTTGTTGCCAAAATTGCACACGCACACGATCTCACGGTCACGCGGGAGTTGGGGAAGTCGGCGGCCAAGTTCGCTGATCGGCAGCGGCGTGGCGCCCGGAATATGACCGGCTTCAAATTCAGCCTGGCTGCGCAGATCGAGGATCATAGGCGGGGCGATTGCACCCAGCTTGGCATGCACATCTCTGGCTGATACGGCGTCAGTTGGGCGTAAACCATGGCGGCCGGCATTGATGATCTTCTTGAGCATGTCGCTTCTCCTTCACTCTCTGTCAGTCTATGTCGCACAACGGTATAGATGACAGATCAGCAAAAAAGTGACATGCGCGCGTGCGCAGCCTCTTCGTATCACAAAGAGATCAGGAAACAACGGGAAATGTCTTATCCACAGATTAGACAGATTTCACGGATAGGATGCGGAGATGGGCGGTCTGGAAACGCCTTTCGTTCCGGGAGCGTCGGCCACCCCGGCCACGGCCAACGCACGTTGCATGAATGGGGTGCGGTGGCGGCAAAAACCCTGGTGTTCAAGTTGTTTGACGACATGCGCTTGATCGGAATAGATGAAAATCGAGCATGTCCTCTACGCTACCGAATGTGGCAACGTGATGGTAAAGGTCGTGCCCTTGCCCACTTCACTCTCTACCGTCATGACGCCGCCGTGCAGTTCGACGGCGTTCTTGGTAATGCTCAGCCCCAACCCGGTGCCTTCAACCTGACCGACGTTGCCGGCGCGGTGGAACGGCTGAAACAGCATGGGCAGGTCTTCCGCCGGGATGCCGATGCCCTGGTCACTCACGCGCAGCACGACATGGGTCTCACTCATAGTCAGGTCGATGCCCACAGTCGTCCCGGTCGATGAATACTTGAGCGCGTTTGAGATCAGGTTGGTGATCACTTCCTTCATCAGCTTGGTATCGACCAGCGCATATAGCGGCTGGGCATTGCTCGTGTAGACCAGCGTGTGCGCCAATGTGGGGTTGCTCTGAAATTGCTCCACAATCTCGCTGCATTCCGCGTCAAGATCGATCAGGGCAGGATTGAGCGTATACCCAGGCGCTTGCCTGCGCGACAATTGCAGCACTTCATCGATCATCTTCTGCATGTGCAGCGATTCGCTGACGATCCGCTGCAGCCATACGCCAATCTTGGCGTCGTCCATTTTATTGCGCTGGGCACACAGAACATCCGCCGTAAACATGATTGTGGCGAGCGGGGTGCGAAACTCATGCGACGCCATGCTGACAATGCCTGACTTCAGTTCGTTCAGCTCTTCCAGCCTGCGATTCGACTTCAACAACTGCGCTGCTGCCTGTTTGCGCGACGAAATATCACGCATCGCAACCAGAGTCATGTTCTCACCAGCGATGATCTCGCTATGCAGGTTGGCTTCAAGCTCGATCCTCTCTCCGGATTTAGAGCGCAGCAATAGTTCATACGGCGGCACTACTTCCCCCCGCCGCAGAAGGTCGCGCACAATAGCCACGCTTTCATTCTCTTGCTCCTCCACAAGGCCCAGCTCAAGCGGCGTGTGGCCAATCAACTCCGCAAGTGTGTAGCCGGTCAGCGTTTCATAGGCATGGTTTACATCGCGAAACACCTGGGCAGCATCGAACAGCGCCATCGGATCGGGTGCCTTGTGGAACAGGGTGTGCAGGCGCTTTTCCATGTGTTTGCGTTCGGTGATCTCGTGGTTGCTCTCGCGCCGGCCCAGCCATTGCCCATCGGCAGCATAGACGGGCATGCACGAATGGCTGACCCAGCGCGTCTCGCCGCCTGCTGTGAGAATGCGGAAGTCAAATTCCAGCGGTTGATGCCGCGCTTCGTGCAAGGTCGCGCGATAATGCTCGCTCAGTCCTGCCTGGTCATCCGGGTGCGTGATGCGCAGCACCAGGTTCGGGTCCGCCATAAACTCGGCCACCGTATAGCCGCTGATGCGCTCACACGATGGCGAAACGTACTTATAGGCGCCATCCACGCCACGCCATGCTTCCCAGTCATAGGTGAAGTCGGCCACGGTGCGATATTTCTCTTCGCTCGCGCGCAAGGCCTCTTCCGCCTGCTTGCGGTCGGTGATGTCCATCATCGTTACACGACATTCTTGTCGATTGGCCGTTACGCCGCCTTCCATCCGCACAAACAGGCAATTGCTTTCGGTTTGCTCCACAGACTGATCCAGCGACACCTCGCAGACCTGTTTCGCATCATTGGCGAACGCGCGCGCGATAAAGGCGTTTAACGCGGCCCGATCATCCTGAGTTACAAATATCGCCAACCGTCGTCCGACCAGGCTGGCGCGGTTGACTTCGAGCATATTGGCGCCTGTCAGGTTAGCCTGCAGGATGAGGCCGAGGTGATCCAGTAACAGATACCCCACCGGCGCGAAATCATATAAATCGCTGTACCTTTGCAACGTGATTTCAACCTGCGCGTGCGACTGTTTCAGTTCCTCGTTCTGCATTTCAAGTTCAATCTGGTGCACTCGCAGTTCATGAACGAGATGGTTGGCTTCGACTTGAGACAGTGCGCTGGCGGTAGCAGTGCGTGACGCCAAACGTTCTTCCGCCAGGCGGCGTAGCTTTATTTTCTGCGTGCGTTTATCCATATTTCCAGTCCTATCGGATACACTTGCAGTTAGCGAACAAAGCGATGAAAATCGACTTTAGTAGCGTTGCGGGGGGGGGGGGGCGGGATGTCAAACGTTTCTCAACCACGTGGCGCGTGCCAACGGTATCCGCGAGTAAATTGTTGTCCATGGTTCAAAGTTCAGTACTCGGCGCACAATGAAAATCGATTATGCTGCCTGATGCTGCGTCATCGTAGAGACAACACAGCGCGCTGCGTTAATCACTACTGTGTGCGCCCAGGCAACCAGGCGGAGAACACGCGTCGGTGGCAGTATAGCACCGTAATGCCATAAGCGACCAGAAACGGCCAATGCACGTTGCACGGATGAGGTGCGGTTGGTGGCCATTATAATCTTATGTAAATGTCGATGAAACGGATTCGGACTCGGACGTCATCGCTGTCGACGCAGTGCGGTAAACTTGCCTTCACATGCAAAACTCGCGCTTCTCCAATGGGGTGTC
>CAIQQO010000219.1 GCA_903873965.1 uncultured bacterium | reverse complement strand
GCCTCAACCTACATGAGATGTCCTGGCAATGCTTCGCCCCTACGAAGATACGGATTCGGATTCGGATTCGGACGCGGCGACTCTCCGTTTACGTTTTACGTTTTACGTTTCACGCTTCGGCATGGTGTCATTGTCGTGCGCTGCACACGTGTTCGGTGTCGGGGTTGATTTTTGATATTTTAACATTTCCCTATTGACCTATTCGTCGAAAACCCTAGAATAAGGATAGCGCGCATCAGAACGTGCGTTCTGTGGCGTGGCTTGCAGCGAGTTCATTTCACATGAAAACACACATTCAATCACCACCAACCAATGATAGTCGGCTAGACGGACGGCAGCGGGTGTCATGCATCTCTTGCGCCACTGGAGGAGCGCTGTTCGCGGGCGGTTCATCGTCCTGCGCGCGGGATTAATTATGTCTAAACTGGATTCGACCATTGATGATTTTCGTCGGTATGCCCATGAATTGCCCGATGATGCTGAATGGATCAAGGGATTGGTGGCGCGGCTGGAACGCTTGAAGGAGTTGGCCAATAAGCCTGCTCCCCCTGCGTCCACGCCTACGCCCGCGCCGCGTCTTGAACCGCTCAAGGTGGAGTACCGGGGCGTTCGCTTCGACCCTGCCCATAACGAGCGCTGCCCGTGGCGCGCCTATATGTTGCTGGAGGGACGCCGTTGGTATATCGGCGCTTACCGGACGGAGCGTGGCGCGGCGCGCAGGTTCGATCGGATGTGCTGGGAATTGACGCACGATGAGTCGCTGTTGAATTTCCCGGAGGAGTACGAGCAGCTCGATTGGGACGATAGCATCGAAAAGGAGGTGGACAATGACGATGCTTGAGGCGGCCTTGCGCTATGCCTGTGAGCGTGGCTGGATGGTTCTCCCGGTGAAACATCGCACCAAGTTCCCGGGCACCCACCATGGCTTCTTGGACGCGACGAAGGATCAGTCGATCATCCGCAACTGGTTCACGCCGTCGCGCCGGCCGGGCAGGCCTGAATATGGCATCGGCGTGGTCACGGGGAGCAGTTCAGGGTTCTGGGTGCTCGATATCGATGGCGACGTTGGGCGCGCTTCACTCGCCGAGCTGGTGAAGAAGTATGGCGCTTTGCCCCGCACGCTGGCCTGTCGCACCGGCGGCGGCGGGATGCACCTGTATTTCACGATGCCGCCGCAGGGCGTGATAAAAAGCCGCGTCGCCATCATGCCAGGCATCGATATACGGGGCGATGGCGGTTATGTCGTCGCCCCGCCCTCGGTGCACCCATCCGGCAAGGTTTATGCGTGGGATGAGCAGGGCGGCGCACGTGTGCTCGCCGCCCCGGCCTGGTTGTTGGCGCTGGCGATGCCCGCCGACATACCCGCTGTTATAGCGAGTGCCGCTGTCATCACGCCGCAGCCGGATGCCAGCTACGACCGTTATGCGGCGAAGGCGCTGGCAAACCAGTTGGCCGCTATCGCCGCGGCGATTCCCGGCGCGCGTAACGATACGCTGAACAAGGCCGCGTACAGCCTGGGTCAGTTGATCGGCGCAGGGATATTGACCTACGCGGCGGTTGAAGCGGCGTTGATAGCCGCGGCGCACCGCGTTGGGCTTGGCAGGGCCGAGATCGCGGCTACCGTGAAATCCGGCTTGACGGCCGGCATGAACAATCCAAGCCAGTTGCCCAAACCCGAGGAACACCATGCTAAACCGACTACGACTCCCTCGAATCCAACGCCGCCGGAAACCGGCGCGTCTGCCGCTGCGCCGGTTGAGGCGCAGGTGGAGGCACCGGCGCACCCACAGCCGGAAACCGCTGACGCCGCGCCGAATGCGCCGTTAGATGAGTTGTCCTTGAAGCTGCTGGCAGCCGAGATGACTGATACAGGCAGCGCTGAATGCCTGGCGCTGCTGTATGGCGACGAGTTGCGCTATGACTTTATCAGCCGCTGTTGGCGCGTGTGGCGTGGGGCGCTCTGGCAGACCGATTCCATGGGTGAAGTCGATCGGTGTGCCGTAGTGATGGTGCGCAAGCGCCGGGCAGCGGCTGAAGCCGTGGACAAGCCGAACTACTCGGCGATTCGGTACTATGTTTCCGCCGAAAATCAGGCGCGCATCAGGGCGATGCTCTATTCGGCGCAGTCGCTCGCACAGTTCGCCTCCGTGATCAGCCAGTATGATACCAATCCATTCCTGGCCTGCGCGGGCGATCAGACGCTCGACTTGCAGACCTGCGTGGCGCGCCCGCCGCAGCGCGCTGACTACATCACGCGGGCGTTGGGCGCTGCCTACGACAAAGAAGCGGTGTGTCCGCGCTGGCTCGCCTTTCTGGGCGAGATATTCTCGAACAATGAGTCGCTGATGGCCTACATTCAGCGCGCGGTGGGCTATTCACTCACCGGCGACACTCACGAGCAGAAATGCTGGATATGCGTGGGCGGCGGATCCAATGGCAAAAGCGTGTTTCTGACCATACTGAACAAGTTGCTGGGCGATTACGCCGGCACGACATCGTGGGAAACATTCGACGCCGACACCAGCGAGGCGCGCGCCGATCTGGCTAAATTGTATGGATGCCGCATTGTGACCGTCATTGAATCGAACGATGACGCGCGCCTGAACGAGGCGCGCGTCAAAAGTGTGACGGGCGGCGATAAAGTGACCGCGCGCGCTTTGTACGCGGTGAGCTTTGACTACCTGCCCACCTACAAAATCTGGTTTGCGACCAATCACCGCCCCCGAATTCAGGGCACCGACAACGGCATCTGGCGGCGCATCCAGCTCATCCCCTTCAACGAATCGTTTGAAGGGTCGCGTCGTGATGACCTCCTGGACATGAAGCTGCTGCAAGAATTGCCGGGCATCCTGAACTGGGCGCTGGCAGGGCTGGCCGAATGGCACCGTATGGGGCTGAGCACGCCTGAAACGGTCGTGGAAGCCACCGCGCAATACCGCGCCGAATCGGACATCGTTGGGCAGTGGATTACGGAGTGCTGTGTCAAGCACGAGCAAGCCACCATGATGGTGAGCGCTGCTTATGCTTCGTACCGGCAGTGGTGCGACCAAAACGGGCTGTCTGCGCGTTCCCTGATGATGATGTCGCGCAGGATATCGGAGCATGGTTATACCAAACACCGGACAGTTAAAGGGCATGTTGCCTTTGCTGGCATTGGCCTGTTGAGCGACCAGTAGCTACCAGGAAGCCTGTCGGCTTCCACCGAAAGGTCCGAAGGGTCCGAAGGCTTTTTCGGTTTTTCAAAACCTTTTACAGCGAAATTTAATTTTCTAAGTTTGGAAAAATGCTTCGGACCCTTCGGACCCTTCGGAAGAAAGGAAAAGCCTTGTCATAATCTAAAACGTAAAACGTAAAACGTAAAACGTAATACGGATTCGGATTCCGAATCCGAATCTTCGTAGGGGCGTGCCGAGCCACATTGCCGCACGAATCTCAACTTACATGAGGTTTCCTGGCAATGCTTCGCCCTTGCGACAGTGACATAAGATTACAATGGCCGCAAACCGCGCCCCATCCATGCAACGTGCGTTGGCCGTGGCCGGGGTGAAGCATTGCCATCAACGCCGTAATAATCATGGTTTCGTAAGGCAATGCTTCTCCCCTACCGTCCCGACCGACGCCCCGGAACGGATGGCATACCCAGACAGTCCATCACCGTTCCTATCCGATAAATCTTCCTGATCTGCGACATCTGCGGAAAAAATTTCCCCGTTCGCCCCGGGCGGGTTTGTGCTTGCCGGCAAGACTATCCTTTTCCTATACCATCACTATACCTAGGGATAGTGCAAAAAGGCTGGAAGATGGCTATGATGAACAGTGTTCAGGTGCATTACTAAATTGCCATTACACTGGAGATCATTACTAAATACCATATCGGGTT
>CAIQQO010000218.1 GCA_903873965.1 uncultured bacterium | reverse complement strand
TCTCAATATCCGCGATATCGCTCTGAGTAATGTAAGTATTGGCCTGATGCAGCCATCGATAGCATCCGCTCCGGCGCTGGCTAGGTCGAGTGTAAAACGTTCACGGCGGCTCTGCGGGCATGTAAGACCGCATGGGCGGCAACGCAGGATGAAGTGAATACCCACAGTAGCGGGTACCGTGAGGTACTGGTATGGCGCACTTTTGCGCACATTAAAGGTAGCAGTTGTGTGATGAACAGAATGCGCAAAGGCTTGTTAATCGCAACCATCGTGTTGCCGTTTGCAGTGAGTGCGTGTACTCCTGCGCCGAGCAATGTCCACATTCAACTTCCGCAACAGTACCGCCTGCCGCAAGCCAACCTCGTCACGACCTTTGAGCGCCGTTCTGGGCGAATTGCATTGATTGATGAGAACGGCAATCTGGTGATCATGGACCAGACCGGCAATGGTGTAGTGAAGATTACTAAAGATGCGACAGCGAGTGCGGGATCAACTGGTCAGGCCGCCGGCTCGGTGGGCGCGCGCAGCCAAGTGGCCACGGTGTATCGCTGGCCTGTATTCTCACCAGACGCGTCAAAGATCGCCTTTGTCGAGGTGATGGCAGAGAGTTCAGGCGCCACGCGCATCATCGAATATGGCGCTGATATGGTGATGGTGCAGCGTGGGGATAGCAGTGTGACAATCCAGCAGACCGAAAACGGCGTGTCATCGCAGAAGCTCCCTAATACCACGAGCAGACTGAGCCGCCCCAGCCGCGTGATCATCGAACGTGATCCGACAGGCAACCTCGTCTCGAATGCCATATATACCGCGCGCACTGACGGCAAGAGTCCGCTGCAGGAAGTGTATGCATCGCAGGATTTTGCGGTGGGCTATCTGGACTGGTCGCCCGACAATTCGCAAATCGCTTTTCTGGCACAGACGGGCGACGCCGAAATAGCGCTTCACCTGGCGACTGCCGGAGATCAACCCGGCCAACCGCGCCAGGTGGCGACTGGCGTGAATGCGGCATGGAACTGGCACCCCGATGGCAAGACGCTGGTCGCCAAAGTGGATGACTCGCTGACTGATAACACCGCTGATCTGGCTTTGCTGGATACCCAATCGGACAAAACTATTTCCACCATCATCAAGAAATCTGAAATTCCTTTTGATTCGCCTGCATTCTCACCCGATGGCAATACGATGCTGGTGACAGTCAGCGAAGACAGCAAGCAGTATCTGGCCCTGGCTGATCGACAAGGCAGTATCTTGCGCAATCTGGTTGAGATTCACGGGCCAGTGAGTTTTAGCTGGTCGCCGACATCCGCCAAGGTGGCCTATATTGTGCAACAGCAGACGTCGAATGCAGCTGATTCTTCGTTGGCCAGCGCACCCGGTGGCGCATTGCACCTGCTGGACATAAACACCGGCCTCGATACGGCGCTGTCGCAGATGCCGATGCTGGCGTTTTTCTGGTCGCCGGATGGTGATCGGATGGCTACATTCAGCGCTATCCCCGTCTCAGACATGTCGAAAGATTTTGCTGGTATGGATCTGACATCGGCGCAGCCGAGTAGTGTGCTGATACTGCAGACAATTGATGTCGGCACAAAAGCGTTTCGGCAGTTGTTCTACCTGGAGCCCACGAGAGAATTCCGGCTGGCGCTAGATCACTTCGATCGGTTCAGCCGTTCGATCACTATCTGGTCGCCCGACAGCCGCAGCCTGGTGTTCCCCGTGATTTTCAGCAATACTACTGCCAGTTACAACCTGATCCTCGAGACAGAAGCCACCGGCAGCATCGAGCCGCGCGTTATTTCACAAGGCACTATGGCCGTCTGGTCGCCACGCTGAGGAGTTTCAGGCGAGCCAGCGGTAGTTGATGATCTCGCAGCCGTGGAGGACGCCGTTGAGCATGAGTTCCTGCTTGTGCACGACGTCATGATTGTCGCTCCAGAAGGTGGTTGCAAGGTCAGGCGCGCCGACTTCGCTGATGGTATAACGGCGCAGCGGGGCTTGTGTCGGGTCGAAGTCAGGAAGTTCATCAGCATCATAGCGATAGATCTGACGAATGTTAAGAGGTTCGAGCGAAGGCAGTGTGACGACCACAGAACTGAACGACGCCTCTGTGCCGGGTCTCAGGCTAAGGCGTTTCAGCACGACGTAGTTAAACATCGCTGAGGCAAAATCTACGTGGGTGGTGGGTTCAAACATAAGTTGACGTCGCGCGCCGTTCTCTCGCGTCGTCATGTTGGGTGACGCACCCAGGCGATATGGTCGCGCGCCCGACAGGCTGAGGTGGCGGCCCATATGCAATTTGCCATCGCGTTGACCATCATCAATCACTGGCAGGTCGGTGATGTCAATGTTGATGCGGTTGCCGTTGGGTATGTATGCCGCCTTACGTCGAGAACCGGCGATATCAAGCTGTACCCACAGGCCATGTACGTTCCAGCGATCGTCGACATCCAGCACAGCGCGTTGTCGATTATGCAAAGGCCATTTCAGGTTGATCTCGGTAGTGATTCTGAATCCACCGGTAACCAGCGCTAACAGGTTCCAGGTTTCTTCACCTACCTGCTGTCCAGCATGAGTAATGCGGTATACGCCGTAGGCGATCCGTTGCGCTGTACGTGCTACCTGGTCTGGTGAGTAGCCAACATCCTTGACGAGTGGATATACCTGTAACCGATTCATCGTGCTAATTGTAGCTTCTATGTGCATCGTGAAGATGCGACAGCAGGCATGCCTATTGTCGCATCCGGTTTATGCTTGAACGGGATCAGTCATCTTTACCGAGAGACTGCAGGAAGTCATCGTTGTTCTTGGTCTTTGAGAAGCGCGACAGGAAAGCTTCCATCGCGTTGGTGATATCGTATCCGGCGCCCTGTGGCTGTGGGGTGGTCAACTGGCTCAACATGCGGCGCATGAGATACGTGCGCTGCACGGCTTTTTCGCCCAACAGCAATTCGTCGCGACGCGTGCCGCTGCGTTCAATGTCGATGGCGGGGAAGATGCGGCGGTCAGCCAGTTTGCGCAACAGGTGCAGTTCCATGTTGCCGGTGCCTTTGAATTCTTCGTAGATGATGTCATCCATGCGGCTGCCCGTATCGACGAGAACCGTAGCGATGATGGTGAGACTGCCGCCTTCTTCAATGTTGCGCGCGGCGCCAAAGAAGGCTTTGGGCGGATAGAGCGCAGCGGGATCAATACCGCCTGAGAGCGTGCGTCCGCTCGATGCCACGGTAAGGTTATAGGCGCGGCTGAGGCGGGTGAGTGAGTCGAGCAGGATGACGACATCGCGGCCGCATTCGACCAGGCGCTTGGCGCGCGCCAGCACCATCTCGGCCACGCGGACGTGGTTCTGCACCGGTTCGTCAAAGGTACTCGATACCACTTCAGCGTCGACCGATCGGTCCATGTCAGTAGCTTCTTCGGGGCGTTCAGCGATGAGCGCGACCATCAAATGCGCCTCGCGATATCGGGCGCTGATGCCGTTGGCAATGTCTTTGATGATGGTCGTCTTACCCACTTTGGGCGGAGCAACAATAAGGCCGCGCTGGCCTTTGCCAATCGGCGCCACAAGGTTAAGCAGGCGGGTGCTGAGTTTGTTGTTTGTGCTTTCCAGGTTGTACAGCTCATCAGGGAAGATGGGTGTCAATTTCTCGAAATGCGGACGGTTCTTGGCCGCTTCGGGATCCTGGCCATTGACGGCTTCAACGCGCAACAGGCTGAAGTATTTCTCGCCATCTTTGGGCGGGCGCACCTGGCCGATGACCATGTCGCCAGTGCGCAAACCGAAGCGCTTGATCTGCGACGGCGAGACGTAAATATCGTCCGGGCCGGGCAGGTAGTGTTCGGCGCGTAAAAAACCAATGTTGTCATCGACGACATCCAGAACACCGCCGCGCAGTTCCAGCCCCTGCTTCTCAGCCTGTGCCTGCAACAGCCGGATGATCAAGTCATCCTTTTTCAGGCGACTGTAGCCCGACACCGCCATTTCTTTGGCGCGCTCGCGCAGATCGCTTAAGTTCTCAGCATCCAGTTGCGCCATGTCAATCATGTTGCGGCGCGATTGGCGCTGATTCTGATTACCCTGTGGCGGCGGTGGTTGTTGTACTGGCGCAGGCTGGCTGTTTTCCTCTGCAATGGTGGTGGACGGGGCGGGTTCGGGCGTCATGACAGGCCGGTCACCGATAAGGCTGGTTGTGTCGGCAGGTTCTTCTGTTATTCGTCTTGGGCTCATAGTCTTTTTATTTGAAATGAATGAACGGTGCGCATTTCCCGCATCTGTAATCGCTGTGGTCCGACTTTCACGGATTTTCACACCGATCACCCAGTGGCCATATTGACTGTGTTAGTCCTTACAGGATTCAAAGCAATCATTAGAGGAATCACAAGCGACGTTTCTTAAATCAGCAGCACGTAAATATCCATATCCCTGTGATGCTGCTGGAGCTTATTGTAGATAACGCGGTACAAAGAGTATAAATGTATTGAGCGTATGCGTCAAGTGCGCGCAAGGTCGGGGAACCGGGATTTGAACCCGGGACCTCACGGTCCCAAACCGTGCGCGCTACCAAACTGCGCTATTCCCCGACGGATTGCTATTATACATGGTTCTTTGATGGAAAAGGGACAGAAATCGGAATTTAGCTATGATCTTTGACTTTTGTTCTCAACTACTCAATCTTCACCTGTGTCGGGATGCGGTGATCGTAGAGGGTGATGTGGGTGAAGCCGGCGGCCTGGGCCATGTGGCGAGCGATGGCAAGGTCGGCCCCGACGTCGCGGGCAAGGTGGGCATCGGAGCCGAGGGTCAGGCGTATACCGCCCATTTCCTTGTACCAGTCGATGACGGGCTGAGGTGGGCATGCAGATGACAGCCGCTTGCGCAGTGAGGCAGTGTTGATCTCGATGCCTTTGTCGCGCGCGATCAGCATGGCCAGCACCGCGCGGATTTCGGTTTCAAAGTCGCGGATGTCGTAGGTATCGCCGAAATAGGGTTTGCCATAGCGCGCCGGATAGTCCATATGAGCAAGGATATCGAAGTCGCCATCGCGCGCCATCGTGTACATCGCGCTGAAATAGGCGTGGAAGCCGTCGCGCCAGCCGCCATAGCGGGTGAAGAAGTCGCGTGAATTGGTGTTGGTGTCTGCATCAAGCCAGTGCATTGATCCAAGCACAAAGTCCCATGGATAACACGCGAGCACCCTGGCGGTTTCTGCGCTATAACGATGCGGCTCGCTGATTTCGATGCCTGCGCGGATGGTCAGGCGGGCGCCGAAACGCGTTCGACACGCGGACAGTTCGTCCATGTAGGCGGGGTGATCAAACGAGAACGGCAGGTATTCGCGAGGGTTATTTTCCTCATGTTCGGTGAAAGCAATCTGGTGGATTCCAGCCGCGATGGCAGCCAGGCACTGCTCGTGCATCGGCACGTTGCAGTCATTCGAGAACTCGGTATGAACATGATAATCACAATGCATAGGGCGATGATCATACTCCATGCATGGTCAGCACAGCAACACTGAGTTCACATTCACAATCAAACCAATGCAGGATTGGTAATTCGCAGCATGTTGCGCGACGCGCGCGTTACACAGATCAGAATTGGGTCTATACTTTTGATTACTAGGATCAACGCAGTTGACGAAGGAGGTCAAAATGAGTGAGCTAATTCGAACTGCACTTGCTGCAACTGGTAATTCAATCGGGATTGACGCTGATACAGGCCATGTAGGCGTACTTGATGAAGTGCTTCTCCGCTCGCATGGTATTGATGCCCTCGTTTACCTCGCCGTGTTTGGATCGCCTCAACGGCAGGCTGTGGCGCGCTGGCTGATCTGGGAGACGGCGCAGGCTTTGTCTATCCGGCCAGCCTCCATTCATGATTTGTATATCGGGCGCGGTCATGACCGTTTGCCGCATACGTTCACTACGCCTGCCATGAACTTGCGCGCGATGAGCTATGACGTGGCGCGAGCGGCATTCAATGCTGCGATTCGACACAAGGTGGGCGCCTTCATCTTCGAGTTGTCTCGCAGTGAAATGACGTACACCGATCAACGCCCCGCGGAGTACACGTCCGTCATTCTTGCCGCAGCGATCAAAGAAGGATATCGCGGGCCGGTTTTCCTGCAAGGTGATCATTTGCAGGTCAATGCGAAAAACTACGTTGCCCATACTGATGTTGAATTGAACGGATTGCGACATCTGATCAATGAGTGCATCCATGCCGGGTTCTACAATATCGAACTTGATACGTCGACATTGGCCGACATGACGAAGGCGACGCAGGATGAGCAGCAGCACGCCAACGTTGAGTTGTGCGTGTCTCTGAGCGACTACATTCGCACGCATCAGCCCCCCAACGTGGTGATTGCGATTGGCGCAGAGATCGGCGAGACCAGCGCGCGCAATAGCGATTTGAATGATCTGCATGCGTTCATGGATCATTTCAAGCATCGTATTCACCATCATCCCGGACTGAGCAAGTTGTCGGTGCGCGCCGGCACATCACCGGGCGGCGTGGTGATGCCGGATGGCAGCGTAGCGCTGATGACCGTTGACTTTGAAACGCTGAGCGAGCTGTCCAATGCTGCGCGGCGCGAATATGCGATGGGCGGTGTGGCGCAACATGGCGCCAGCACGTTACCGCTTGAAGTGCTGAACCGCTTTGTCACGTCCGGCGCAATTGAGGTTCATCTAGCTACGGCCTTCCAGAACATGCTGTTTGAACAGTTGCCGAGTGCGCTCGTTACAGAGATGTACGACTGGCTGTTTCTGCATGCGGCCAATGAGCGCAAGCCGTCTGATACCGACAGGCAGTTTATCTACAAGGCGCGTCGTCTGGCAACTGGTCCGTTCAAGAAGTTGATGTGGAATATCTCCGACTTCGAGAAAGCCGAAATCCGGCGTGAGTTTGAGGGTTATTTCACGCGGCTGTTTGAAGGGCTGGGTGTGACTGACACAACTGGTACTGTCGCGAGCGTTGTTTCCACGCACGAACAGCATAAGAAGGTCGAAGATTTTCTTGTTGCTGTGCCGGAATCTGTAGCGGTGTAAGCCGCATGCTCTCCTGTCAGGCGAGGTGAATTTGTGTGTTCACCTCGCCTGACTTCATGTATCCCTTTTCATCCCCCTTTTTCTCACCCCTGCGGATACTGTCAAGGCATTATCAAAGTTGTTTAATCAATGCAGCAAGTCAAGTGTTGAGTGTGTTAAAACGGAGGACTATGAAATGCCAGATATAAACAGATTAATCGGCCAGGCGTTGATCGGAACATTGATTCCCATTGTGGTAGTTACAGTTGTTGTAGCGGTGGTTGTCATCGTGCTTGTCCGGAACCTGAGTGGCAATTCGGCTGCGGACAAGGCCATCAAATTGAATGGTCAGACCGCTCAGGCAGTCATTCTCAGTATCTGGGACACAGGTGTGCTCATTAACAATAATCCGCGTATCGGCATCAAACTGGAGGTTCGCCCGCCCAACGGCACGCCTTTCGAAGCGGAGGTGAAGCAGGTGATCTCATTTCTGCAGACTTCGCAGTATCAGCCAGGGCAGTTGCTCGAAGTGAAGTACGATCCCGTTAACCCGACGAAAGTGGTGATTACGGGCATCGTCGCCGGCAACACGGCCGGGATGATGCAGCAGTCGTCATCGCCGGCGGCCACGGCACAGTTGCAGGCCACATTGCAACAGCAGGATGCGTTGAATCAGCAGATCATCGCAACCGGCGAACCGGCGCAAGCCACCGTGCTTGGCGTCACACCGACCGGCATTATGGTGAATGGGAATAATCCGTATGTCTCGTTGAATCTGCAGGTGATGCCCAACAGCCGCGCACCGTTTGTTGCGCAGACGCAGGCCGTCATCGCGGCGCAGTCGGTGCAGAAATACCAGCCCGGCGCGGTGATTACGGTGCGGTTTGATCCCCAGAACACGACACGCGTGGCGGTTGAGCACTCGTAAGCCATATACATCAAACACTCCCGGAATATCACGCCAGTGGATTCCGGGAGTGTTTTCGTTATGGCGTCAGTGTAACCTTGATGGACTGGTTGCCGGCTTCAACCAGATCAATGCCCTGCTGAAACTGTGCCAGCGGCAACTGGTGCGTGACGATGCGATCCATCGGCAGCAATCCTTTGACCATCATATCGATGGCGATGGGATAGCAGTACGGGCCTAGATGCGCACCATGGATGTTGAGTTCCTTGGTGTCGCCGATGACAGTCCAGTCGGTGGTCACCGGTTCCCGCATGACGCTGAACTCGACGAAGGTGCCCAGCTTGCGGATCATGCGCAAGCCCTGCTCCACAGCGGCAGGGTGGCCGGTTGCTTCGATATAGACATCGCAGCCGTAGCCGTCAGTCATCTTCAGCACTTCATCCACCACATCGACCTTGCGCGGATTGAGCAGCACGTCTGCGCCACAGGCTTTCGCTACATCCAGTCGCTTGTCATCCATGTCAAGCACGACCAGCGTATGTGGGTGCTTGAGATGCGCGGCAGCGATCATGCCGAGTCCCAGCGGGCCGGCGCCGGCAATCACCACCGTGTCCTCGAACTGGATGTTGCCGCGATCCACTGCGTGAATGCCACAGGCCAGCGGTTCAATGTAGGCAGCATGATGCAGCGGGATCGAAGCAGGCACTTTATAGTTCAGCGCCGCCGCGGGGAAGAGCATGTATTCGGCCATCGCGCCAAAGGCATTCTGCCGAAAGCCGTATACCGAGCCGTTCTGACACATCCAATATTGCCCGCGTTTGCAGAAACGGCAGTTCCAGCACGGCAC
>CAIQQO010000217.1 GCA_903873965.1 uncultured bacterium | reverse complement strand
GCGCGCGCCCAGCGGCGGTGGCGGCGGCGCAGGCGACGCTGGCTGCGGCAACGGATGCCTACGACAAGGTCAAGGCCGGCCCGCTGCCCGAAAGCTATGCGGCGGCTGAAGCGGCCTACCGCAACGCCGACGCCGCCCTGAAGCAGGCGCAGTTCGCCTATGACGCGGCTTTCAAGCAGAATCCTGCAGCGATTGGCGCAAGCCCGCTGGCGCTGGCGTTGCAACAGGCGACGAACAATCATGCTGCGGCGAAGAGCACGTATGATCTGGCGTCGCGGCAACCTGACGCAGCCGGCATCTCGGCGGCGTTCCAGCAGGTGCAGGCCGCGCGCGCCGCGCTCGATGCAGCGTCCAGCCCTGCACGTGACTACGATGTGGCGCAGGCGCAGGCTCAGGTCGATGCCGCGCAGGCCGCGCTGGAGGCGCTGCTGGCCGCGCCGCGCAAACAACAGGTCGACGCTGCGCAGGCGCAGGTGGATGTCGCCAGGAGCGCACTCGATATCCTGCAGGCGCAATCAGCCCAATATACGCTGCTGGCTCCCTTCGACGGTGTGGTGATGAACCGCGCAATCCAGCCGGGTGAAGTGGCGCTTCCCGGCGCCGCGGCGCTCATCATTGCCGACTTGACGCATTTGCGCGTCGATACGACCGATCTGAGCGAGCGCGACATCGTGCAGGTGACCATCGGGCAGCCCGTTACGGTGAACATCAAGGTACTCGGCCAGACGGTGAGTGGCAAGGTTGCCTTGATCGCGCCTTCTGCCGATACCCTGGGCGGGGATGTGGTTTACAAGACCAGCATCGCACTGGACAAGCTCCCTGCGGGCATGCGCCCAGGCATGAGCGCTGAGGTGCAATTCGGGCGCTGAAGAATGTCCCTTGCGAAGGCCGCAGGTGCATGAACTTCCATCCACAACCGCGCCTTCGCAAGGATAGCCATCACTGGCTTTTAGTCGCAGTGCGCTTGAAGCGATCGGCCAGGCTCTTGCGCAGGGAAGAGCGTGGGGCTTCCGGCGTTTTATGGATGACAAGGTTCCCGGGAGTGGAGCTGACCATCGATCCGGGCGAGGTGTCCACGCCGATGGCCGGGCTGCCGCGCACGATTTCAGCATCGAGTTCATTTTGCAGCTTCAACAGCTTGGTGTGATGCCTGTTCAGTTCGGGCGATGCCGTCAGTTTATCCAGTTCGACCAGGCGCGCCATGTGGACCACGGCGTCCTGCAGGGGGCCGCGCAGGTGGTGGAACTTGGCCAGGTTGGCGCGCGTGGTGGCTTCACTAGCATAGTCACCGAGTTGTATGTGGATGTTCAGGCTGCGCGTGAAATGCGCCGCGGCTTCTTTGGCCAAACCCAGGTTCGTGTAAATCACGCCCAGGTTATTCAAGGTTTGACCGAAGTGCGAACTGCCGTTATCCCCTAAGTGCTCGCGGCATTTCATGCTGAGCTTCAGATAATCGAGCGCCTTGCCGGGCAGGTTCATCTCGTAGTAAATGCTGCCGATGTTGTTGAGTGTGATGGCCAATGCGGCTTCGTCGCCGGCTTCTTCCTGCAACGGCCACGCGCGCGCATAATAATCCAGCGCCTGATCGCGCCGGCCGAGACTGTCATAGGCGCTGCCGATATTGAACATCACCGCGGCTTGCGTGTTCAAGTTGATCGCGGGTATCAACTCATAGCCTTCACGACTGGACAGTTCAACGTCGTCGATCAGCTCCATCGTGCGCTGAACCGCGTCCATCAGCTCGATGCCCCGGTCATCAGAAGAGCTGTTGGGCGCCGTCGAGCTGGCAATAAAGGGCATTTCCTTGCAACGTGATGACCATGACGCCATGGCTTTCAGCATGCCGCGTTTGGCCTGGTATAGACGCGTGCTCCAAGCCATTTCGAGCAGCAGCGGCTCATCGGGCGTGCTGGCCCAGGCGTGTTCCACCTGCGGATAGATGTCGTCGATGACAGTGAGGTTGTCGCGATTCGCCGTGACCTGTGCCACATAGTGGGCGCGATGGCGCGCAACAGTCTTGGGATCACGGCGGACGCGCGCCACGCCGGCAATGACGGCATGGATCGAAAGCTGTTCTACCGTTCCTGTTTTCCCCGGCACGACATCGATCAGGTTGCGCGCAATGAGCTGGTCGATGGTGGCGGCGTTGGTATGAGTGACCGCGATGGCAGCCTCGCGCGTGAAGGTGGCGGGCGCCGGGACGAATGCGCCCAAGTCATAGAAGGCGCGTAACGTCTGCGCCGACAATCCGGTCAAACTGAGCGCAATCGCCTGTTGCAACGTGGTATTGGAATGATCGTGCGTGCCCAGCCGTCCCAGCGCTGTCGTCAGCCGGACGTGGGGCACGCGCGCTGTGACGGCGGCAAATGAGGCAGAACCGACGCCGGCAGTGATCACATCACCAGGCACAGGGGCATTGAGATAACCGGCCAGCAAACGGAGCGCGAGCGGTAACCCGGCTGTGGCGTGCGCGGCCTGTACCGATAGTTCATGTTCCGCAGCGCATGCGGCTGGCGCGAGCGACTTGAGCATCTCGTGCGCCGCGCTCGCTGATAACTCGCGCACGATGCGCGGTGAATCTGGCTCGACAAACTCGCGCGCGACGGCGCGATAGTTGGAAGTCAGCAGGGTGCAACAGTTCAGTCCGCCGCACTGCAAAGCCTGCGCGTCAGCCATACTCCACACATCATCAAGTATGATCAGGATGCGGCGTGTACCGATCGCCCCGGTAATGGCGCGTGCAAGCGCCATATCGTCTTTGGCGCTTCTGAAATTGACGCCAAGAGCAGTTGCCCACCGCGCCAGCACCGCGCCGATATCCGGATGCTGCCCAACGGTGGCCCATAGAATACCGCCATCGAAGCGCGCCTGTGTGACCGGCGAGTGTGCGATGGATGTTGCGATCGTGGTCATGCCGATGCCGGGTACACCACCCGACGACAGCGCCACATTCTTGCCGAGTACAAGATGTTCGATGGTGGCGCGCACCAATTCGTCACGGCCACCGAATCCTTGTGGGACCGGAGGCAGGGCAGAGAAAATTGAAACAGTGGTTGCGCTAATCACAGTTATTTTCGCCTCGCTTAACGTGTAGGTTGCAGCATGCTTAGAGTCTACTATGAAGATACTATGAAACTTCATTGTGCGCAAGCGCTATTCCGCTTATGTTTGATACGAATAGTACGGCATCTACCTATAAGCCGTATGGGTATTTTCCCGCATGCGATGGCGTAATCATCCTTATAGCTTTCATGCCCAAAATCCTTATGATGAAACCGTTCAGCAATCAATTCTTAGGAGAACATCAAATGGCAGTCGAAAAATCAATCGCATCTAGCAGCTTGGCCGAAGTCGTCGATCGTATTTTGGATAAGGGCATCGTCATCGATGCGTACGTCCGTGTGTCACTCGTCGGTATCGAACTGTTGGCCATTGAAGCCCGCGTGGTCGTAGCCGGTGTAGATACATACCTCAAGTATGCAGAAGCCGTAGGCCTGACCGCCGGCGCAACCGCCTAATTCTCAAGACTTAGGCTTAAGCTTTTAGCTTAAATAAAGGGCACGCTCTTGGGCAACCAGGGCTGCCCTTTTTTTATCATATTGTCGCGGCGCAGTGGCGAATGTGAATATTTGCCTCGATTTCTTCGGCAAGAAGAATGGCCATGATCAAGTTGTTCACGCGTAGCCCTATTTCTTTACATGCACCTGATGATGCCGATGCGATATTGCATGAACCGGCAGCAAGCCTCATTGATTATGTGTTTCGAATGGGTGCTACTTTGGTCGCCACGCCTGAAGTGTTGTCGGAACTCGCCCGAACCGGTATGATCGACGCGGCCGATGCGCCACCGAACGACTGGATGGGTGTGCCGATCAAGCAGGATGGTCAGGTTGTCGGTGTACTTGCCGCACAGGCCGATCCGCAGACAGGCATGGCTTCTGGTAACGATTTTCGCTTGCTCGAACATGCCAGCATTGAAATAGACAGCACATTCAGGCAAGCGGCCAATACCTCAAGGCGCATTGACGTGAAGGACCGTGTGCAGCAATTGATCAATAAACGCAATGATATCTCAACGCAGAATGATCCCGCCCACGCAGGAGTGGACATGCAGGCTCTCTCGTCCGGTGTTCCCCGTGAATCAGAAGCGGAGAAAATCGGGGCTTTGAATCAAGAACTCGCCATCAGCCGAGATGAGATCCGCGAGTTGATCCATCAGGTCATTGATGCGCGCGAAGAAGAACGCCGCCGTATTTCGCGCATGTTGCACGATGAATCGATACAGGATTTGCTGGCCATAGAGATGACCATGTCGTGGCTGCATTCGCGATTGCCGGCAGAAGCCGTGCTCGAAATGGAACGATTGAATGAGGCCATCCGCATGACTGGCGCCACCATCGAGCAGATGAGGCGTCTGACGCACGATATGCGCCCGATTGATTTCGATTCCACAACCCCGAGCCAGGCTATTGCTAACTTCTGCGCCACATTTTCCGAGCGTGGCGCGCTGCACGTCTTCTTTGACGGCGCCACATTGCCCCCATTGCCGGAATCGATCAGCATCTGTCTCTATCGCGCAGTCCAGGAAGGGCTGACGAATGCGGCCAGACATTCGGGCGCAAGCCAGGTCTGGGTGACGCTCGCCATGACAAGTGACGCCAGCAACATCGTTCTTACAATAAGCGATGATGGATGTGGGTTTGATTTGCAGGCTTATTATGACAACAAGCAGCCATCGCATGGTGTTGGCTTGCAGGGCATGAGCGAGCGATTCAAGCTGCTTCATGGGTCTTTCAACATAACTTCAAGTCCCGGCACCGGAACGCAACTCACTGGGCGGATTCCGTGGTCAGCGACCAATAGAGGCCAAAAGTGATACGAATACTTATTGCAGATGACCATGCCGGTGTCCGTATGGGCCTGCGCTTACTGCTGGAGCAGCAAGGCGATTTTCAAGTGGTCGGCGAAGCCAGCGATGGCATTGAGGCTGTTGACCTTGCAGTGCAACTGATGCCGGATGTCGTTCTCATGGATATCACGATGCCGCGATTGGATGGAAATGGTGCGACACAGCGATTGCGCGATATGGCGCTTCCCATCAAAGTCTTGATTCTATCGATGCATTCTGAGGTGGGTATTGTGAACGCGGCTCTCGCGGCCGGCGCGTGCGGCTATGTCGTCAAGGCTTCGGTGCGCGGCGACCTCGTGCCGGCCGTCCACGCCACGGTGAAAGGTGAGATGTTTCTCAGCCCCTCTATCCGTGATTTGATCCCTCATCTGGAATAGCGCCTGTTCAGGTCTTAATATCCAGCCCGTGGCGAATCGCGATGATGGCCGCCTGCGTGCGGTCGGTGGCGTCCAGCTTGGTGAAGATGGCGCTCACGTGGTTGCGGACGGTGCCCTCGGAAAGATGCAGGTTTTCGGCGATTTGCGCATTCGACAGGCCGCGCGCGATCTGCCGCAGCACGTCGACTTCGCGCGCGGTCAGCTTGTCGGTGATCAGCGAGGCAGGCTGGTCTTGTTTTCCAGCCATTTGATCGAGCAACTTACCGGCCACCGCCGGATCGACGTATGATTTTCCCGCCACGGTGCCGCGAATCGCCTCAATGACTTTGGCGCGGGGTGTATCTTTGAGCAGGTAGCCCGATGCGCCGGCGCGAATGGCATCGAACACCCACTCGTCATCGTCGAAGGTGGTGAGTACCAGTACGCGCGTGGCAGGATGCAGCGCCCGGATGCGCCGGCAGGCCTCGACGCCGGTCATGCCCGGCATCTTCAAATCCATCAACACGAGATCGGGGTGCGACTGCGCGGCCATCTCGACAGCTTGTACGCCGTCTTGCGCCAGTCCAACCACATCGATATCGCGCTCGAGCTTCAGCAGCAATTCCAGACCGTCGCGCACGATTGCCTGATCGTCGCAGATTAATACTTTCACGCGGTGTCCCCTTGTATCTCCAGGTGGATGGTTGTGCCAGAGCCGGATTTACTGTGAATTGTCAATGTACCGCCGGCCAGTTGAGCGCGTTCGTGCATGCCTTTAAGCCCGAAATGCCCTGTCGGCAGCGCGGCAGCCGGGTTGAACCCGATACCGTCATCTTGAATGAGCAGGTCAATTGCGGCGCGCTGATCGACGGTCAAGTGCATCGTCAGGCGCCTGGCGTTGGCGTGATGGATCACGTTCTCCAGGGCTTCCTGCGCGATGCGATAGATACACTGTTTGATTTCGGGCGATGGAATGTCCTCTTCGTCAGGAAGCGCCACCTCCAACTGTAATGGGCACCTGCTCGCTGCGTTGTCAATCAGCTGCCGCAATGCCATCACCAGCCCCAGATCGTCCAACGGGCTGGCGCGCAAGGCCTTCAGGGCGCGCCGGGTTTCCTGCAGACCGGTGCGCGTTGTGACCAGCGCCTGATCGAGCAGCCGCCCTGCCGTTTCCGGGCCAATATCCAGATAAGCCTTGGTCGTCTCCAACTGCACCGCCAATCCGCTCAGGGTATGCACCACGGTGTCGTGCAGTTCGCGCGACATGCGAATGCGTTCGCGGCTGATGGTCAGGCTTTCCAGTGTGCCGGCGTAGCGTTTCAACTGGCTGTTGGCGGCCTGCAGCGACTCGTGCTGCTCGCGCACCTGGGTGATGAGCTGGTTGATGAATATACCGACTACCAGAAAGCACACCGTTCTGATGAGGACGATGAAGTAGTAGTCCGAAATGCGGATGTTTAGAAAGAAGCCCGATCCATACACGGCGGCGAGTTCGACCACGTTCGCTCCCAGGCTGAACATAACCATGGTCGTCAGGCTGTAGCGCCATGCCACCAGCACCAGCCCGACGAACAGGATCGGCAGTTGGCGCAACACCATGCCCTCGACATTAGAGAGCGGGGCGGGTGGCAGGCGCAGGCCAAACAGAGGATTGATGACGACTGGCGCGACGGTAATCAGCCCGATCATCGCCGGTGCGACGATGCGCGGCCACGTCTCCAGCCAGTTCGTGCGCGATAGCGCCACAAACAACAGGGCCGGCAGCGCATTCATTAAATGATATGACAGCAGTGCGCCTGTCGGTCTATTGGCATAGATGAAACTGTCGATGATCACCAGGCAGACCAGATAGATCAACCAGACCCATGCTGCGGTCTGAAAGGCACGCTTGCTATCGGAAACGTCACCATGCATTGGCATGCCACTACCATATCACGAAGCGTTATTTTGAATCACTGTCGCTTGTCATGATCGTCGCGGCGCAACCATGACGCTCGTCATGGCGGTTCTGACAAAGGATCATGCTTGAAAGCGCGGCATCATGATCATGGGCACTCACGCCTGAAGGCCAAATGCGTGAAGATAACGCTCGACAAAGCCGTGATCACCGATAAAGTGACATCATGGCAGGATCAAAATGATGAAAAAACACGCGTTCAGGTTCAGCGTGACCGCCCTTACGCTGGTTTCGTGTATAGGCACGATGCCGCGGGCAGCCGCTGAAACGATCGTAGAGGTGGATATGCGAGCATTTTCAATGTCAGCACGGCAAAGCCCGCGCACTTCCCCGGCATTCACTTATCCCATTGTCGATACGGCGCAGGCGACGTGTTATGGCAATATCAATGCCATCGCGCCATGCCCGGCTTCCGGAGCAACATTTTATGGCCAGGATGCGCAGATCAGCGGGCGCGTACCCAGTTACACGTTGGGCGTGAACGGCAAGACGGTGCTCGACAATGTCACGGGGTTGACATGGGAGCGCAGCCCCGAAACGAGCGGCGACGGCATCCTCGATAAGAATGACAAGCTCACGTATAGCGCTGCGCTGGCGCACTGTGCGGCGCACGCGACGGCAGCGTATCAAGGCTATTACGACTGGCGCTTGCCGTCGATTAAAGAGCTGTATTCACTGATTCGCTTCAACGGCACCGATCCGAGCGGCTACAGCGGCACGGATACCAGCGGGTTGACGCCATTTATTGATACCAGTGTCTTCACCTTCACCTACGGTAACACGACCGCCGGCGAACGCCTTATTGACTCGCAATATGCGTCAACCAACGTCTACGTGGAAACCCCATCCGACTCTGGGTTCACCAAGCTGTTTGGCGTCAACTTCGCTGATGGGCGCATCAAGGGTTACGACCTGATGATGCCGGGCGGCATCGCGCAGAAGACCTTTTTTGTCATCTGCGCGCGCGGCAACACCAGTTATGGCATGAACAACTATGTCGCCAAGGGTGACAGCATAGTTCGCGATGTGGCCACCGGCCTGATGTGGGCTAAGTCGGACAATGGCGCTGCCTTGAACTGGCAAGACGCTTTGGCCTGGGTGCAGGCGCAGAACACCGCTGACTATCTGGGACACAGCGACTGGCGGCTGCCCAATGCCAAGGAGTTGCAGAGCATCCTGGATTACACGCGCTCGCCGTCGACAACGCACTCCGCCGCCATCGATCCGATCTTTAACGCTACTTCCTTTGCGAATGAAAGCGGACAGACCGATTGGCCATGGTACTGGAGTTCGACCACGCATGCAACGTGGAATGGCATGGGCGCGTCGGGTGTCTATATCGCCTTTGGCCGTGCCAATGGCTGGCAGAAGGCGACAGAGAGCGCAACGTGCTACACCCTTTACGATGTGCATGGCGCTGGCGCGCAACGCAGCGACCCCAAGACGACTTCCGGCAGGTCAACCATAGGGACGGCTTGCGTTGGCGGCACCGCTTATGGGCTGGGGCCACAGGGCGACTTGCAGCGTGGCGTGAACTATGTGCGGCTGGTGCGCGATGACGATACGCCGAACGTGACGGTGTACCTGCCGCTTATACAGGCGGAAGAGTAAGACGTGAAACGTGAAACTGAAACGTGAAACTGAGACGTGATCGGATCGGGTCTTGAGGGTGTTCCCAATGGGGATGTGGCTTGATGAAGGGAGATGAATCGATGAAATCGTTGATGTGTTGGATGCAAGCGCGGTATGTGGCGCATGGGTATGGCTTGGCGGTGGTGGTTGCGGCTGCGGTGGCGTCGGCGGGTTGTACTGCGGTAGCGTCGCTCACTATGTCGCCCACGGTGTTGCCAAAGGCGTCGTCCGTGGCGGCGACTACGCCGGGTGCGGTTTCCTATCAGCCCGGCATGTGCCTGAATAACACGCAGGACGGGGCAGTTTGCAAAGACTGCTGTGATGCGCTGGATACCGATGCCGATGGGCGCAAGACGTGCCGTGACGCGTGCGCCGTTCATGACTTCGCGCAGAATACCTCGTTCATCACCATCACGGTCAAGTCGACGCAGGGGCCGACCGGCGACTACTCCGCGTGCACCTTGACCGGCTCGCAGAGTACGTGCAAGGTGTGTTGCGATTCGTCGAACACCATCGAGAACGGCGATCGGCGTTTCTGCCGCGACGCGTGCAACCTGATGACGGATGATCGCGCAGCCGGGCAGGCGCCGGCCAACCAGAAGCCGCCCGCGCAAAAGCCGGCAGGCGCCAGTATCCTTTCGCCGGTCGCTGGGACGTATCAGTTCACGGAAGGGCCGGTGGCAGACGCGCAGGGCAATATCACCTTCTCGGACATCACCGCCGGGCGCATCTACCGCTGGGCAACCAGTGGCCATGTCAGCGTGTTTGTTTCCGGTTTGCAGAGCCCCAACGGGTTGGCGCTGACGCATGAGGGCGTGCTGGTGGCTTGCGAAGGCGGCGCGGGGCGTTTGGTCACGATTGATGCGCAAGGCAACGTGATGCCACTGATCGCGTCCTACAACGGCAAGCGCTTCAACGCGCCCAACGATTTGTGGATCGATGCGCAAGGCGGCATCTATTTCACCGATCCGGTGTACCAGGCCACGCTTGTGCAGGACGGTGAATACGTGTACTACC
This sequence comes from uncultured bacterium, assembly GCA_903873965.1. Lineage (GTDB taxonomy): Bacteria > Chloroflexota > Anaerolineae > J036 > Brachytrichaceae > CAIXPS01. The sequence goes on along the minus strand of CAIQQO010000217.1, from coordinate 6,982 downwards.
TGTCGCCCGATCACGGCCAAGTCACGCGCGTCATCAGCGATATGGTGCGCCCCAACGGCATCGTCGGGACAAGCGATGGCAAGACCTTATACGTTGCCGATCACGGCGCGGGCAAGACGTACGCCTACACGATCACGAGCGCCGGCGTGCTGGCTGAAAAGCGCCTGTTTGCAGCCAATGGCTCGGACGGCATGACGCTTGACAAGTCCGGGCACGTTTACCTGACGACGGGTAACACCGTCCTGGTGTATGACGTTGCCGGCCAACTCATACGCACTATTCCAGTACCTGAGCCGCCCACCAACGTCGAGTTTGGGGGCGTCGACGGCAACACGCTGTTCATCACTGCGCGAAGCAGCGTGTATACCATGACGCAGTAAGTTGAGGGTTGTATTACACCCAAGGAGATTTATGAAAACTAAAGTGATTACCCTGTTATTGACCGCAACATTGTTTGTATCCGCATGTGCTACCAGTAGCGTGACTACCAAGCCGACCGGCGGCAACCAGGTCGCCAAACCGGCGCAGGTCACGCCGACGCTGCTCCAGCAGGCGCCTGCCAAAGCGACGCCGGTGGCCAAGGCCACCAAGCAGAATCCGCCCGCCGGTCAGCCGGTCACCACTACGGTGCGAACACCGCCAGAGGCTGCGATCACGGCCTGCGCCGGTAAGGCCGAGCAGGCTGCGTGCACCTTCACCTCGCAGAAGGGAACTGAAACCGGCGTGTGTGAAATGGTGCAGAACCAACTCGCCTGTTCGCCCAAACAGGATGCTGGGGGCAATGCGCCGCCCGCCGCGGACACGAGTCAGCCTCCGGCAGATGGGTCAAAGCCCGGCGCGCCGCCAACCGATCAGAACGGCGCCGCCTACAACATTGAGCAGGCCATCTCGGACAAGGCGCAGGGCATGACGATTGCTTACGACGCACTGGCCTTCCTCACCGGCGACCTCGGCTCGGATTCGTTCTTCCCGCCCGGCAAAGTGGCCGACTTCTGGGGTTTCCAGTATCTGCGTGATAACGACCCCAGCCAGATGGGGCATGCCGGCGACTTCCTGACCAGCGCCGCAATGAATATGCTCAACGTGCTGACGGCGTCGCAACGCGCCCAGCTCGTGACACTGGCGCAAAGCCAGGTCAAGTCGATCAATGACTATGGAACGATGCGCTTTGTGCTGATGGACGCCTTTCGGCGGCTGATCGCGGGTGAACTGCCTGCCGGGACAACCGGGCTGAGCGAAGAGGCCGTCAAGGCGTATTCGGCGAAGCTATATCATCTCGACGGCGAAATCAGTTTCGCTCGCGCGCAGTTGATGGGCAGCCTGATCACGTCGATGAATGCCACCCAGAAGGCCAGCCTGGACGCCATGGTCGGCAAGGGTATGCTGGAATGGCCGAAGGTTGAGGAACCGACCGATATTCGCGGGCTGGATCGTGACGTCAAAGTGGCCGTGATGACCTACGCCGCCGATATGTTCAGTTGGTACGCTGGTTCCGTCGCAGCGGATGTGTACTTCTGCCCCGAACGCCACGGTACCTACTTTGGATCGTTCTATCTCAAGGACATTCCGGCGATGAGCAATCCCGCCTACGCTATTCCGACTGACCTTACCGGAAACATGGGCGAAGCCATGCTGGCAGCGCTGAATCCCAGCCAGGCCACAGTGATTACCAGCCTGGTGGCGACGCAGAAACCCTATCTGCAGAACATCGTGACGACGCGCGAGCAGGTATCCAATGAACTACGCAAGTTCAAAGCAGGGCAGACGGCCGACAGCGCCACGGTGCTGGGGCTGATGGATCAGTACGGCGCATTGGACGGCTCGATCATCTACCATTTGGCGGTCAGTTTCACCGAAGTGAGTCAGTCGTTGACAACGGAGCAGAAAGCGCAACTGACAGCCATGCGCGACAAGATGCTGGGCGACCTGAGCCACCCGAGCGGCGCATACATGTACTCGCAGCCGATCACGATGCCCGCCATCCCGAACACTGATTTCCTGTTCAAATAGCACATAGTTACCCCGGTTCCAAGCCGTCGGGTTCGTCTTTGAGGCCGACCCCGGATAGTTGCAGCGCCAGAGCCCTTTGAATCATCCGCACCAGCGTGTCGGCGGCCTGTGCGTCACTGAGGCCGGCCGTGCGGATGTTCGAGATACAGTTGCGTGATTCATCCGTCAGGCCGGGGCGCGGTGCATAGGTGATGTAGATGCCCATGCTGTCCGGCGCGCTTAGCCCCGGGCGCTCTCCCAGCAGAATGGCAATGAGGCGTGCCTGCAACAGGCTGCCGATCTCGTCGCTGATGGCAACCCGCCCTTGCGTCACTATCGTCACCGGCGCGATGCGCCGGCCCGCTGCGCGCAGGGCGTCACATGCGCGCGCGAGCGTGGGCACGGCATGTTGCTGCACGGCCGATGCTGAGAGCCCATCTGCGACAACAAACGCCACATCAAAGCCACTGTGACCTGCGCTGGCGTGTGCCAGTGTCGCGCGCGAGGCATCACTCAGCCTGCGGCCAAGATCAGGGCGGTTGAGGTACACGTTCCGGTCAGTCGCGGCGCTCTGCAGTGAAATTACCTCGAAACCCTGCGCGCGCAGATCGGTTGCCAACTGCGCAACATCCAGCGAAGAGTGCACTGCATCCCGCGCCACCGCGTGCGCCGCTTGAAAGGCGAGTTGGTCTGTCGTTGGCAGGCTGTCGCCGGTGCGCCCCACCGCGATGCGCGCCGTGGTGAACCGGCTGAGCTCGCGCCACCGCTCCACGCTGATAAGCCCGGTTTCTGCGGGTGTTTGCGCCGGCGGGGCCGTGGCTGATTCCGGCTGCGGCGCAGCGTCTAATCCCATCCGCGTCAGCCATGCCTCAAATTCAGGCGCGGGTCGCAGGCCGAGTACACGGCGCGCGTAGAGTGCATCATGGAATGAGGTGCTCTGGTAGTTCAGCATGATGTCATCGGAGCCGGGCACGCCCATGACGTAGGTGCATCCAGCCGCGGCCAGCAACGTGAGTAGCGTATCCATATCGTCTTGATCGGCTGCGGCGTGGTTGGTATAGCACACGTCGCAACCCATGGGCAGCCCCAGCAGTTTGCCGCAGAAGTGATCTTCCAGCCCGGCGCGGATGATCTGTTTGCCATCATAGAGGTACTCGGGGCCGATAAACCCTACCACCGTGTTCACCAGTAACGGCTTGAAGTGACGCGCGACGGCATAGGCGCGCGCCTCGCACGTCTGCTGATCCACACCGGCGTGGGCATTGGCCGACAGGGAGCTGCCTTGCCCCGTCTCAAAGTACATGACGTTGTCGCCCACCGTCCCGCGCTGCAGCGCCAGCGCAGCCTGATACGCCTCATCCAGCAAGGCCAGCGACACGCCGAAACCGCTGTTGGTTTTCTCCGTGCCGCCGATGGACTGGAACACCAAATCCACCGGCGCGCCGCGCTTAATGGCCATGAGCGTGGTCGTGACATGTGACAACACGCAAGTCTGCGTCGGTATCTCGTACTGCGCGCGCAAGGTATCCATCATCTGCAGCAGTGTCACGATGTTGTCCAGCCGATCAGTGGCCGGGTTGATGCCGATCACCGCATCGCCGCTGCCATACAGCAACCCGTTCAAGATACTGGCAGCGACGCCGCGCGGATCATCAGTGGGATGGTTTGGCTGCAGGCGTGTCGACAATCGCCCGGCCAATCCGAGCGTGTTGCGGAACCGCGTCACCACGCGACACTTTTGGGCGACCGCGATCAAGTCCTGCACGCGCATGAGCTTTGAGACAGCCGCGGCCATCTCCGGCGTCACACCGGGCGCGAGGCGCGCCAGCGCGCCCGTGTCGGCATACGGAGAGAGCAACCAATCACGGAACCCGCCCACGGTGAGATGCCGGATCGGGGCAAAAGCCGCCGCATCGTGCGTATCGACTATCAGGCGGGTGACCTCATCGACTTCGTAAGGGATGACGGCTTCGTTCAGGAAAGCGGTTAACGGGACGTCCGCCAACGCGTATTGCGCCGCGACGCGCTCGTGCGCGCTATGGGCGGCCACCCCCGCCAGCTTGTCGCCGGAACGTTCAGGTGTTGCGCGCGCCAGCAGGAGGCGCAAATCAGGAAAGGTGTATCTTGTACCGCCAAGTGTATGCGCGTAAGACATGGTTCTCTGTCGATCACAGCCGGGCTGGCGATGGCGCCTAAGGCCTCTCGAACACTGAAATCCGGTTTCTGCCGGTCTGTTTGGCCACGTATAACGCGTGGTCTGCGCTGGCGATCAATTCGGAGAGGTTGGTCATATCCTGGGTCAGCGCAGCCACACCGAGGCTGGCCGTAATTCTGACCCCTTTTCCAGGCATATCACCCGGAGTGTCTGCCTCCACATACAACTCCTCGACAGCACTGCGCAGGCGTTCGGCCACTGTAGCGCCCATCGATACATCGGTTTCAGACAGCAGGAGCACGAACTCTTCGCCGCCATAGCGCGCCACAATGTCGACATTGCGCACACTATCGCGACAGCACCGGGCCAGGGCGCGTAACACGCGATCACCCGTCAGATGGCCGTACGTGTCGTTCACCCGCTTGAAGTGGTCGATATCAAGCATCACGGCGGTCAGCGGATGCGCAAAGCGGATCGAGCGGTCGACTTCGCGATCACCCAGTTGCGTCAGGCCACGGCGATTAAAAGCGCCTGTTACCGGATCAGTGATCGCCAGTTCCTGCAATTTGGTGTACATGCGCGCATTCTGAATGGCGATGGCGGCCTGATCGGCAAAGGCGAGCATTTGTTCAGCATGGCGATCATTGAAAAAACCGGGTGTGGCGCTGTCGAGATTGAGAAACCCCACCGTTTCGCCGCGGATGCGTATGGGCGCGCCTATATACGAATTCACCCAGTCCGATTCCGATCGGCGTACCCATAGCTCAGATGCCGTGGTATCCGGTATCGTAACCGGCTTGCCGTCGCGCACCATCTGTTTCAGAATGGGTACGCCTGACAACACGAAACGAAAGTTGATCACACCTCCGGCGCCACGCTCAGAATAGCCTTGGCTGCGCACAATCGTCGTTGTTTCGCCGTTAGGGTCAACAAGCATGATATTCACCGCATCGTGAGGCACCACACGGCCGACGTTGTCCAGGATGCGGTCGAGGATGTCATCCAGCTCAAGCGAGCTGGTCAACGCCAGCGCCGTATCGCGCAAGGCTTCCGTCATGGAGTGCTGGTAGCGTTCAGCGGCAGCGATGCGCTTGGTTTCTGTGATGTCGCGCGCAAAGACAGCTAACCGCACCACATAACCCTGTTCATCCAACACCGGATAAATGCGGCTATCAATGTTGCGCCCCAGCCGCACATCCTCAAAACTGATGGGCTGCCCCGACACGAGCACCTGATTAATCATTGCCCGACGTAGTTCGATATTTTCCGGCGGCAGAAAATCATATATACTGCAGCCCTGCATCTGTGCAACCGTTGCACGCAGGCGGGTAGCCGTGAGTTCATTCATCGTGATGATCGTGCAGTCGCGTTCCATCAAAAAGATCGTCTCGTCAGCTGCATTCAACAGCGCGCGTTGATTGGCTTCGCTTTGGCGCAAGGCGTCTTCCATGTGTTTACGTTCTGTGATGTCGTGCACAATCGAGTGCAGCAAACGACGTCCGCCGACATCGATGGGATTTGAGTACACCTCGACATCTCTGACAACGCCATTGGCCAGCCGATGCCTGAAATTGAAATAGGGGGTCTGCGCTCGCACTGCCTGAGACATTGCCACCTTGATCTGCTCTTCACTCAGCGTATTGATAGTGCTGACCCGCATCGACAGTAATTGCGCTTTGGTGTAGCCATAGTACTGGGTAGCTGCAGAATTGGCATCCACGATTGCGCCGGTGGCTGGATCAATCAGCAGACTGATGACACGGTTCTTCTCGAACATCGCATGGTACTGTTGTTCAGGTTCAACAGTTCCCGGCAGTGAGGCAGCAGGTTGGACGCCATCGCTCGCCGGCGGTTGCTCAGGCACCAGCGCCTTTTGAACACCCGCGTCTGCGCGATCGGTTATGCTGCGCGTTTTTTTGCGCCAACTTCGCAATCCAGAACGCTTTCGCCGCTTGGTATTCATCCTGCTTACTCTAACAGCTATTGGCGTAGTTTCTTGGTCAAGTGCAGCACCAGATCGTCATCCAGCACTACTGGCTGGTACTCGGCGACAGGCTGGTTGTTGTACATCAAGGGTTGGCCATCCGGAATATAGCCACGCACGACATACATGCGTTGCGCGGCTCCGTAGCCGGGATGCAACCCGACGCCGATGCCTGCCACCGGGCTGCGCGTCGCCATGAGTTCTTCGGCTCGATCCATTAAGCGCGACGCCACTCCCTGCCGGCGCGCGTGAATGACCACATTCAGGTCTTGTACTTCGGGGATGCCGTTCTGAATAAACGGTGGATAGTCCGGCTGCCACACCACCTTCAGGTAACCGAGTAGCTGCTCGTCATCGCGCGCGAGCAGGAACACCAACTCGCCGTCGATCTGCTGCTGCAGGCATTGCGCAAAGTAGCCAGCGCGCTTGCGATAGAATCCCGCGGCAAACGCTTCATCGATCCAAGCGACGCGGTCTGATGACAGAGCTTCAATTATTTCCATAAAACAAAAACACCTGACAGGATCAGCTCTCCTGCCAGGTGTACGTCCTATCTGGAATCACCGATCTGGAAGCACGGCCACGCCGGGCAGTTCCTTGCCTTCAAGAAATTCCAGCGATGCGCCGCCGCCGGTGCTGATGTGCGTGATCTTGTCCGCCACGCCGGCTTTCTCGACTGCCGATACGGAGTCGCCGCCGCCAATCACCGTCACCGCGGCTGCCGCTGCGACGGCATGGGCGATCGCCGTCGTGCCTGCCGCAAACTTGGGCATTTCAAATACGCCCATCGGGCCGTTCCACACGATCATCTTCGCGCTGCGCAAGGCGTTGGTAAAATGCTCAGCCGTATGCGG